>NZ_JADEXU010000047.1 GCF_015206895.1 Nostoc sp. LEGE 12450
AAGTTTGGTCTTGCTCATGCGTCAGAAATACCCTTAAACGTGCCCCCATACACAAATCACTTTGTAGATGCATTTTCAGTATTTATATATCTTAACATACCGGATTTTTTTGATGCCTACCTACTTATAATCACCATTTGCCCTGCTTCTAGCACCTTAGTTTCAGAAGCTTCTTTGTTAGAAACTTCAATGCCGCTATTTGTCAGCGCACCCACAATCGTGGTGTCTGTTTGTTGGTTGTAGCGCACAAATAATGCTGAACCACGAATTGCTGCTGCTGCATTTGGTGTTTGTATACGTGTTTGCCCCCGTCCTGGTGGGATGAGTAGCAACACAGTCCCATTTGAAAGTTTAAAGTCACGGGTCTTCGGCAAAAATTGAAATAAAGCCTGTTCTCCAACTCGTGCCAGAGAGCCATCATTGAAACGCAAATCTGCTAGGGAAGCTCGACCCGTTGCCACCCCGTCCCCAGGAGTCATTGCGTCTAATTTACGTGCAGGACGTTTCTTTAGCTTATCTTTGGGTATCAGTTGTACTATGTTGCGGAGATCCTGAATTTCTGCTCGCGTTAGAGGAGTTACCGCACTTACCCTATTTGGCAAAGTCAGTACTATAACTCCCCATAAACCAATCACCAATAGTGGAAATGATTTATAAAACATAGTTTGATAATGTGTGAACTTCAACTAATACCAAAAAACTTAAAGATTAAAACTGCTGATAATTGTTGTAACGATTTATTTGTTAAAATCATCTTTATTTTTAGTCTAAGTCTAAATTTAATAGACAAAAATGAACCATTTGTTTAGTTTATTTAAGTTTTTATCCTTTAGTTGACATTATATACAATAAAGCCTGCTGCGAATTTCAAAGTTAGTACTTGATATCAATGATTAAATGAAAAATACCTTACATATTATCGATTTTCATCAGATCAATTACAGGGACAAGAAGTTGTTAGGGATGTGTTGTGAAGTAACTCTAGGACGATATTTCACTAAAGTTGAGCAGAATTAATTGTACCGAATAATGTTAATTTTTTTTGCAAATCTGAGATGATCCGAAAATCAGCAATATCAGTTTGTAGTTTCAGTATATACTTACAAGGTTAAGATAAATGCACCCAATTGCATCTTCTGAGTCGGAACTTCTGATACAGCTTGTGGGTCTACATTGGCCAAATGCGATCAACGCAATCTAACAGATGCGACTCAAAAACTGGAAGAATTTGTTTTTTTGTATCTTGTTAGCGTCCAGTGGGGGAAGCTGGTATTGCATTAGAGTAGATGCGGCAGAATCTGCAAATACAGAGATTTGGCGTTCTAAAAATTTAGCAAGCACACAGGTAACTGATCAGCTATGTCAGAAGTTGCAGCAGGGAGTAATTAACTCTTTGTGCCAGCAGTCGAGTGAGTCGCAAACTTTAGACTCCCAGATGCCGTTAAATCTGGCACAGCAAACACCCGAAACTACACAAACAGATCAAGACCCAACCGAAGAATTTAGGAATACTCAAAAGCAAAATGACCCGCCACCGCTAGAATCGCAGCCAAGTGTTTTGCCTACATCTCCTTCAGATTCAAAAGAAGAACTCTTAAATACACCTGATATAAATTATTCTCAAAGACTAGAGAGGCTAATAGAGCTTTTACGATCGCCAAAATCATCCCCTGAGTCTGATAGCGATCGCGAATTGGGGTTACGGATACGGTTACGACCCCTAGAATTGCCTCCTCTTCCACCGATAGAACAACCCGTACCTAAGTTTAAACCCATAGGCTATCTACAGGGCCGTGTCGGTTACTTCCAGACGACTAATATTTTCTCCTCAGATGATAGTCCCATAGAAGATGGTTTAATTATTTCTGGACTGACGCTAACTTCTACATATTTACCTTTGGGATCTAAGACTTTTTTAAACGGCTCAATAGATGGCAATGTCATTCGTTATATAAATCAGTCACAATACCATTACAACCAGCTAAGATTCAATCTCAGTGTTTACCAGCAGCTATCCCAGCGAATGTATGGAGAACTCAGTTGGAGCAATCAACAGCTATTTTATGCTAATAGCAGCGATCGCCTGGATAGCTTCAAAGCAGGCGATCGCTTTTTAAATGAGAATTCCCTACAATTCTCTTTGGGACGGCGAGATCCATTAACTTCAAAATTAACGCTAGACACCTTTTATGAATTAAGTGTAAATTTTGCTGACCCCCAAAGTCGCGATCGGATAATCAATTCCTTTTGGGTGTCTCTGAACTACTACTTGCAAGAACCTCTCCAGGTTGGTATTGACTACCAAGTGAACTTTTCAGACTTTACACAGCGCGATCGAGAAGACCAATTCCATCGGATATTTGGGCACTTAAATTACCGAATATCCGATACCACATATATGAATGTACAGGCTGGAATGAGTTTAGGCAGTTCAACCGCCGAAAACATTGATTTTGATGGCTGGTTCTTCAGTATTAATTACTATTTGCAATTAGGTCAGTTTTGAAATTAGTCCTTTGTCCTTTGTCCTTTGTTAAAAAACAATGACTAATGACTAATGACCAATGACCAATGACCAATGACTATACATAAGAAATCCAATCACTCCAGCTACCAGCATAAAGTTTACCTTTGTTAATGCCAGCTAATTCTAAAGAAAGTAAATTGACGCAAGCAGTAACACCAGAACCGCAATAAACCAAGATTTCTTCGGCTGTTTCTAGCTGTTCCCACCGACGGCGTTGTTCCTCTTGAGGGAGTAGGTAGCCGGAAGAGTCTGTAACTTCTTGCCAAGGATAGTTGACTGCACCAGGAATATGTCCGGCAATTTTATCAATTGGCTCTCGTTCACCTCGATAGCGATCGCTTTCTCTCGAATCTACCAATACTACCTCGTGGTTATCTTTCCGGGCTTTCACCACATTAATATCCACCACTTTTTCTGGTTGCAATTCAGCTACAAACGTACCGATCCGGGGTTGAGGAACGACATCCGTAACCGGATAACCAGCTTTTTGCCATCCAGTAAAGCCTCCATCTAGTACCGCAACTTGTTCATGTCCGAGATAGCGTAACAGCCACCATAAACGAGATGCAAAAGCAAAACGCGAATCATCATAAGCTACCACCAGAGTTTTTTGGTAATTTACCCCAATTGCTGCAAATTTGTTAGCGATATCATTGGGTTCAGGTAAAGGATGTCTCCCGCCATGCTTACCCACTGGACTGGAAAGATCCTGATTTAAATCTAGGTAATATGACCCTTTAATATGGCTTGTTTGGTACTGTTGCTGTCCTAGTTGTGGATCGGCTAAAGAAAAGCGACAATCAACAATAACAACTTGCGGATCTTCTAGATGTTCAAATAGCCAAGCTGGTGAAATAACAAATTGGTTATTGGGCATTGGTTATTATTCAGTTTTTTTGTAAGATGTCAGACTTAGAAAATTTTACACCTAAGCTCACAGCAGATGGTTCTTTCACCTTTGTCTCTGAAGAGTTTGGTGAATCCTTTCATAGCCATTATGGAGCGAAGCAGGAAAGTTTTTTCAAGTTTGTGGAACCTACTCAACTGGCTACAGTTGCTCAAAAACCAGTTTTGCGACTATTGGATATTTGTTATGGTCTAGGATACAACACAGCTGCTGCTTTGCAGACAATTTGGGCAGTGAATCCCAGTTGTTATGTTGAAGTAATCGGTTTAGAACTGAATCCGGCAGTGCCACAAGGTGCGATCGCTTATCACTTATTCGACAATTGGAACTGTAACTATATTGAAATCTTGTCCCAGCTAGCTTTTGAGCATCAAGTGCAAACAGATCGCCTGAAAGCAAAGCTACTAATTGGTGATGCTAGAACTACGATCGCGCTAGTACATCAGTCGGATTTCTCGGCAGATGCAATTTTCCTCGATCCCTTTTCACCACCACAGTGTCCCCAATTATGGACTGTTGAATTTATTAAACAACTCTCATTGTGTCTACATCAAGATGGTTTATTAGCCACCTATTCTTGTTCTGCTGCTGTACGCACAGCACTTTTGTCTGCTGGTTTAGCGATCGCTTCTACCCAACCGGTGGGCAGGCGATCACCTGGTACTGTGGCAGCCCATTCTGCAAGTGGTGAGTCTCAAAATCGCTCAATACTTACTCCTCTCTCGCAAGTTGAAAAAGAACATTTACTAACCCGTGCTGCTATTCCCTATCGCGATCCTGGATTGAGCGATTCAACCGAAGTCATAATGATGCGGCGACAACAAGAGCAACAAGCTTCTTCACTCGAACCTACCTCCCGTTGGCAAAAAAGGTGGCTATTAGGAACACAAGGCAGGGATTTTATGGGAAGTAATTTGTAGTTGCGATATTTACGATGGTTACGCCTACGCAATTACAAACTATTTCTTTAACCCTTAATTTTTCAAACATCCTCTAAGCTCGACTTTATCCAAAATTAAGAATTCGGTTTTTTTATCCAACAAAAACCTTTGCTTTTTGGCAAATACTTTTTCTGCATCACACATTATCGATTAACTTAAATAATTAGAACGACAGTCCCACAGAGGTTTCAACGATAGCGTTCGTGCAACTACTCCGCAGAAGTATCGCATTGCGAAAAAAATGGATAAAGTCGAGCTTAGAGCCAAATAAATTTAATTCATGATAGTATATAATTTTACATTTCTTTCAGCAGTCTTTGGGTGTCACAATAACTGGGTAAGTAAAAATATCTATACTTAATCATTACTATAAGACTTCTAACTAAAAATCCTCAACTTTGATATAAAGTAACCAAATACAGTACTTTTTGGCGCTATTTTTATTTAAAAAATATCCGTGAAAAGCCTGATTTAACATTTGTGAAAATTTATCATACTGGAATTAGAAGCAAAAAATTTGACAATAAGACATTCATTGTTCATAAGATAAAATATACATGCTGCGAAAAAGTCAGATAGGCAGCTTGAAATAATGCATAATCCCTATGAAAACTCTAGCTCAGATACATTCAGATATTAAACTTCTTTTTCAAATCTGACATTGTTAACTTGTGCAAAAACTTGGAGTGCCTTTGTGATTCAATGGAAATCCAACCATACAGGCTTTACAGAACAAATTGTTAGTGAGTCAAACCCCATTAGCACAGTAAAGAGTATTGGTTCAAATCATGTTGTAGGATCGCAGAATAATGTGGAGGCTTATTCTTTAGGCTTATCTCAGAAAGACCTTATGCTTAAAGATAGCCAAGCAGTATCTTCTTGGATAAAATCTGATATTAATTGTGGTAATGATTCATTGGTCTCTAGAACACTACAAGTCAAAGGTTCTAAAGTGAATGGGTTTGATTTAGATCCGCCGAAGGTTTTAGTAGTTGACGATCATGCCGCCAGTCGGATGACTGCTGTTGCCCTCTTGGGGATGGAAGGATACGAAGTCATTGAGGCAGACAGAGGTTCTACTGTTGTAGGATTGGTAACTCAAAAACAACCAGATTTGATTTTGCTGGATGTGATGATGCCAGGAATGGATGGATTTGAAGTTTGCCAATTGCTGAAACAGGATGAGCAGACTAGGCTAATCCCAGTGATTTTTATTACAGCATTAAATGACAGGCGATCGCGGATTCGGGGAATTGAAGTTGGGGCAGATGATTTTCTCACCAAACCTTTTGATCGTGTAGAGTTGGCGGCACGTGTGAAGTCCTTGGTACGGCAGAAGCGTCTGAACGAAGATTTAGACCATGCCGAACAAGTATTATTTTCCATTGCCATGTCGATTGAAAGCCGCGATCCTAATACAGGCAACCATTGTGAACGTCTGGTAAAACTAGGACAACTTTTTGGTGAATATCTCAACCTCTCACGCTACCAAATTCG
Source organism: Nostoc sp. LEGE 12450 (assembly GCF_015206895.1). GTDB lineage: Bacteria > Cyanobacteriota > Cyanobacteriia > Cyanobacteriales > Nostocaceae > Nostoc. The sequence continues at coordinate 5,873 of NZ_JADEXU010000047.1, forward strand.
AGATTTGATGTGGGGTGGTTATCTCCACGATATCGGTAAGGTAGGTATTCCCGATGCTGTGCTGCTGAAAAAAGACCAACTCACCGCCAAAGATTGGGAGGTCATGAAGCAGCACGTTTTGATTGGAGAAAAAATCTGCCAGCCACTACGCAGTATGCGGGGTGTAATTCCTATTATTCGTCATCACCACGAACGCTGGGATGGCTCAGGCTACCCTGATGCACTTAAGGGGGATGATATTCCCTATCTGGCACAAGTATTTCAATTAATTGATATTTACGATGCTTTAAGTAGTGAACGACCTTACAAAATAGCTTTTACCACAGAAGAAGCGCTTTCAGTGATGCTAGAAGAAGCTAATTCCGGTTGGCGTAATCCCAAACTAATGCAGCAATTTGCAGAGTTTATTCGATACTGTCAGGAATAAGGGTAGGGAGTAAGAGATTTTGTAGCTGCCGTAATGAGCAAAAATTGGTATAATCCTGACTCATTGTATATTTCAGTCTTCTATGATTAGCTTGGTATGATTTGAGCCTACATCTTAAAGTACCAACAGCATTAATCATAATTTCACTGATAGCTGATAGCTAATTATGGTAGTTGTAGCAATTCTAGCGGCGGGACGCGGCACACGGATGAAATCACGCTTACCCAAGGTTTTACATTCTTTGGGTGGGCGATCGCTAGTCGAGAGAGTTATCGAAAGTGTAGAACCACTTTCGCCCTCACGACGAATCGTAATTGTCGGGTATCAGTCCGAAGAAGTGCAAACCGCCATGCATTCAATTCCCAACTTGGAGTTTGTCGAACAGACTGTACAACTGGGAACAGGTCATGCCATCCAGCAATTACTTCCACACTTGAAAGATTACACAGGGGATTTGCTGATACTTAACGGCGATTTACCGTTGATACGCAGCGAAACTCTCCAGCAGATGTTACAAACTCACGCCCAAAATCAGAATGCTGCCACCATTCTTACCTCACACCTACCAGACCCCACGGGCTACGGGCGGGTTTTTTGTAACGATGAAAATATTGTGCAGCAAATGGTCGAACACAAAGATTGTACTGCTGCTCAAAGACAAAATCAGCGGATTAACGCTGGGGTTTACTGCTTCCGTTGGCCAGATTTGGCAAAGGTGCTTCCCCACCTTCAGGCAAACAATGCCCAAAAAGAATACTATCTCACTGATGCTGTCACTCAGGTGGGACAAGTGATGGCGGTGAATGTGGAAGATAACCAAGAAATTCTCGGCATCAACGATCGCCTGCAATTGGCAACAGCCTACGAGATTTTGCAAAAACGAGTCAAGGAAAAATGGATGCTAGCGGGTGTCACCCTCATCGACCCCACAAGCATCACCATTGATGAAACTGTGGGATTACAGCCAGATGTAATTATTGAACCCCAAACTCACCTGCGGGGAAATACGGTAATTAAAACCGGAAGTCATATTGGTCCGGGAAGTTTAATTGAAAATAGTCAGCTGGCTGAAAACGTCACGGTGCAGTATTCAGTAGTAATAGATAGTACTGTGCAGGCAGGAAGCCGAATTGGCCCTTATGCTCATTTGCGCGGTCACGTACAAGTCGGTGCTGGTTGCCGTGTGGGGAATTTTGTGGAATTAAAAAATACCCAATTAGGCGATCGCACAAATGTGGCACATTTGTCATATATAGGTGATACCGTCGTCGGCAATCAGGTGAATATTGGTGCCGGTACAATTACTGCCAATTATGACGGCGTGAAGAAACACCGTACAAAAATAGGCGATCGCACAAAAACTGGTGCTAATAGCGTTTTAGTGGCTCCACTCACCTTGGGAGATGATGTTTACATTGCAGCTGGTTCTACCGTCACAGAAGATGTGCCTAATGATTCTCTGGTGATTGCCCGTAGTCGTCAGGTGGTGAAACCAGCTTGGCAAAGGAAAAGTGTTGAAAATGAAACCACAGATCAACATAAATAATTCATCACTGTTAATCGCGGTTGATCTCTGTTTTGAGAGCATAAACCAGGATTTTTGCAAGTTGTCTAATCTAGCTAGATTAGTAGTGAAGCCAAAATCTCAAAAAATAACATGGAAGAACTGCTAGAACTTAGGCAATTTCTAGAACAAGGCAAAATCCATGAGGCGTTGCTGTTGGTGGATGAGTTAGAAGAAATCAGCCTCAGTGACAAAATCAATAAAATTGATAGTTATGGTGTAATTCTGCTCATCCATTTAATTAAACAAAAGGCTGAAAAACGTTCGACTCGCTCTTGGGATGTTTCGATAGAAAATACAGTGCGGGAAATCAACAAAATAAACAAGCGCCGCAAATCCGGTGGCTTTTACTTGAATCAAGCAGAATTAATCGATATTCTGCAACAAGGATATCAAGTGGCACTGAAAAGAGCGGCGCTAGAAGCTTTTGAAGGGCGTTATGAAGCCCAAGAATTAGCTGCAATGGTTGACCAGCAAGAAACTTTAACCGAAGCGCTGAAACTGATTCAACAATAGCCAATCAATTCACTATCATTCCATTCCAAAGTATCGCCAATTTTTTCACCGTCGTGATAGGCGGCGAGTAAAATTTCGCTGGTTTTACCCCAAGCGATCGCTCCACTAGCATCTAAAGCGATCGCTCCTAAATCCCGTTTGTTCTGGTGTGCTTCTCCAAAGGAACGCTGCATAGCCTCCTTCAGGGACATCCCATCAGTTACACGCACTACAATCCGGGGAGCTAAACACTCATCGATGATATCTTCCCCAATGCCAGTACAGCTAACACCAGCATTACTAGTAGCATAATTACCTGCTGGCATCGCAGAATCACTTACCCTTCCAATCCGCTCAAATCCCTTACCACCAGTAGAAGTGCCAGCAGCTAGCCTACCAAATACATCTAAAGCTACTACGCCGATGGTTCCGCGTCCAGCATTGCTGGTTTCTAGCAGTTCGGGTTCTGCTACCACGCCAGCCATTGTACTTTTAAAATTATCCTGGCGCTCTTGCATCCACTCTTGTAACCGCAAATCAGTTAAAGCATTATAGCTGGGAAGTTGCATTTCTCGCGCCAACTCAGCCGATCCAAAATCTGATAGCACTCGATCTGGCGAGTTTTGTAAAAATTGTGCTAATTCAATGGGATTTTTCACCCGCGAAATATTAATTACACCACTAAACCGCCCTAATGCCCCATCCATTAGGGAAGCGCTCATACGGATTTGACCATCAGATTGCAATACTGAACCAGTACCAGCATTAAAGCGGGGGTTATCTTCGAGCATTTGGCAACCCTGCACCACCGCCTCAGAAGCAGTTGCTCCTGACAATAGCAGAGAATAGACTTCTTCTATTACTGTATGGAGCGATCGGCGCACGGTCTCTAATCCGCCTTTACCGTGGAGAGAACTACCAGCTCCCCCATGAATAATTAATTTAGGTTGCACCTGTAACTCCATTAATCCCCTGCGCTATTTGCGTCTGTGTTGCGATTAGTTTCATTTTGAGCTTCAGAACGGCGACGACGACAACGTTCTGAGCAGTATTTCACATCGTCCCAGCAATCTTGCCACTTTTTACGCCATGTAAAAGGACGTTGACATACCGGACAAATTTTTGTAGGTAGGTCAGATTTAGAACGAACACGCCCCATGTAAATACTGTCTATATGAGAATTTGATTTCTGAGAGAGATGGAAGATAATTATAACCAGTTTGCTATGAAGGGAGAATACTTTCGGAGAACAAATGTTATGTCAATCTATCGTGAGACTTATTTTTTGGATATATGCTACTGTAGGTAATTTGCTTCGGCTCCCGAGTAACTTTTTTAAGTAAAGAGAGATTTTGAAAAAAATACTAAGAATCATGACCAATTAACGGCAACAGCAAGCGGCTAACTACCCGATTATCTGGTAATTGATAGAAATTCAACTCTCCTCCTAGTTCCTGCATGAGGTTTTGGCAAATTAGCAGATGTAAAGCTGGGGGTTGGTCCAGGTTGGTGGGAGCAAGCACATCTTTGGGTGTATTATCATGTAGTTCTGTTAATAGCTGTGGTTCGATCGCACCGTTGTATGTAATCGACAGTTCCAGCGATGTCTGATGTTCACCCCCTCCACTTGTAGAAGAATACTTTGCCTCTGAGGGTTTTGACGCATCTAAACGGCGACACCAAATGTCAATTCTGCCGCCAATTGGAGAACGGTTACAGGCAGTAACCAATAATTCATGGATAACTAATTCAATTTTGACAATATCACCAGCGATCGCCATTGCAGATTGAGAGCTAGAAGTAGGAACGCCTCTGGCTAATGGAGAATTCTTTGCTGATTCTTGCTCCTCAATTGTTTGCCCCAAGCCATGTACACCAATCCACAGCTTTTGTTGTTTGAGTAAATTGTCGATGCGTTCGAGCGATCGCTTCAGTAAACTGGCTATGGGCATAGTTTCCCAACTGATATGTAGTTGCCAGTTCTCAAGTTTTAGCATTCCACTCATGGAGGTGGCTGTGTGGTCTAATTGTCTTAGCAATAGCTGGTAGCGCATCTGAGTCAGTTCATTCGCAGGAATACCCAAATCATGTATTTGTTTCAGGGATAGTGCCGTTATTCTTTGGATTTCCTCAAGACGACGATGTTTGTACCAGTTGAGTTGTCGTAATTCTTCTGTTGTGGACTCTAAAAGTCGGTTAATTTGTTTTTGACGACGCCACCAAGCTAATTGAGAAATCAGAGTTGCGATCGCATTCAGGTTTTGTTGTGACCAGCGACGCTCTTGATAGTCTGCTAATAACACTACACCCGTGATTTCATAATCAGCATTGGTACGTAATGCCATCACCAAAATTTGACCTTTATCTGGAGTATTCAACCATTTTCGAGTTTCCGAAGGTAAATTATCTACCTTCAAAGTCAGGTAGTTCTCCGAAACCAGTGCCCACTGAATTAAGGCTTCAGACTGGATAGGAATAGAGGCATCGGAAAAAATTCCAAACTGACTATTGTCAATCACTCCAGGAATAATTTCTGCCAAATTTTCACCGGGCGACCAAGATAGCAGTAACGCCAGGGGACAACCCAGAATTGATGCTATTTGTTCTAGTGCTGTATGTTCTAAATGCTTTTTATTGACCTCGACTTTGCTGTTCTGGGTTTGCGTCAGGATATTTAAGCATTGCTCAAACGCCTGGGAAGTTTTTTGCTGCTGGGTAGTGCGGTTGTGTAATTCCCACTGACGAACAATCACACCTATCTGTTGACTAACAGCCCACAGTAACTCTTTTTCGAGAGTTGTCCAAGAACGATAGGTTTCGTGAGTGATGACCAAAAGTGCTGCTGGGATAGTACCGTTAGTGCATTTACAAATAAGTAGCGATCGCACTCCACTTTCTAGTAAAGAGGGCCGCCAGTTAAAAAAGCGTAAATCTTCATCTAAATTCTCAATCTCCACCGCTTCCGTTGAACGTTGCAAAAGCTGTCCATCTAATTCTTTGAGAGTATTCAGGGTAAATGTCAACGCTCGGCGATTATGAGGCTGACTTTGGTAAATAAATTGATAATTATTCTGTTCAGGATCGTACTGCAACAGCAAAAAACGGGTGGCTGTTAGTCGAGCTAAAACTTTTTTAGCACAGCTGTGTAAAGTTTCCTGAAGGTCATGTTCGCTATAGATACCTTGGGCAACTTGACCAGTCAGTTGGGCATCTTCTTGAATCTGTTTAATAGTGCTTTCCATATTTTCGTTAGGTGCAATCAGGGAGATTAAACCAGCCACACCCTGAACAAAATTTTTGTCTGCCTCCGTCCAGATTCGAGGTTCATTGCTTTCCACCGCCAGAAAACCGAGCAAGTTCTTTTGCCAGATTATTGGAGCGGCCAGGAGCGATCGCACTTTCAGCTTTTGCAGTAATTTTGCCGTAAAATGGCTTTTCAAAGAACTGCGTGCATCACCAATTGAAACAATTTGGTTCACTGCTAAAGCATAATAAAAGTCGCTCAAGTCTTGTACAGTCATTCCCGCCGCTTGCTGAGTGCTGGAATTGCGATCGATTTTGACAAGCTGATTGCTCATCCGACACCAAAAGTAGCGTCCTTCCCGCTCAAACCAGTAAACATTTGTCCGGCTAGGAGAAATAAATTTATGAGTTGCTTGTACCCCTGCTTCCAGTCTTTGATTAAGGTTACTCAGGGTGCGTAAATTTTCAAGCAATTCTAATAATGGCTCATCGGTTCGCTTGGTTTGCTTTTGCTGGTTATGTATCTCCTGTTGATAAAGCAATGCCCCCAATTCACCTAAAACCATCATCAAACGTGCTTTTGCTTCCCCTGTCAGTAAATAACCCCAGCGTTCTGAGCCCAGTAACAGCAAACCTAAGCAACGGTCTTTATAGCGAATTGGTAAAAGAATTGTTCCTTGGATCTGCAATTTTTCAGCGGTTTTGCGCCATTCGGCGGCGCGGATTTCAGTTTGTAAATCAGCTATGCCCAAGGGATGCTGTTCAATCACCACTTGCTCTAATAAATCCCCAGGACTGAGAACAACCTTCTGGTATAAAAAGCTTGTGTCACGATCCGGTGAAATACCGCCTTTGCCGAATAATATGTGATTCAGGCGATCGTAAAGGGCAATCCAAATCAGTTTGTAGTCAAACTGTTCTTTAAGATAAGAAATAGTAGTTTCAATCAGAACGTCAACATCATCTTCTTCTCTGAGGCTCTGGAGGACGCGCCCCAAAGAGAGGATCTGCTGTTCGGCGGCTATAGGTTTTTGCGGCTGCCCCATCTGATTTATTGGTTAACATAACTTGTAATATATAAGATGCCCAGAAAACCACCCTGAGTAATATTGCCACAAGTGTTTAATATTGAACCTGAACTGCTTAATAGGCGGTTAAGCTAATTGTCATTCAAATTTCATTTCCGTGTCTTTGCATCTTTGCCTCTCTCTAGCAGTTTGAAATATACAACTTAAAATAGATACTTCCTGCTTCCTGAATGTTTAACTCAGATTAAATAACTTTTGCATGAAGTATCTTTTATGCCCAATCGGGTAGTTTTCTTGAAAAGCAAATACAGTGTAGCCTTGAGATTCATAAAATTCCTTAGCTTGAAACTCTAATGTCTCAAGATGAACCCCTACACAGTTTTGCTTTTGACCTTCTTTTTCAGCAATTTTAAGGATATTGCTTCCAATACCTGTACCGCGTAAGTCTTCTTGAACAACTAGGACTCTTATATAAAGCCAATTGCAACCGATTTCACCCAGAACCCCACCAACAATCAAGCCTGATTCATCTCGTGCAAGAACTGCTACAGGTTGCCACTCAGACAACGGAAAAAAATTTTGATTGAACTGGCGAATCATTTGGATGACGGTCATCCGATCCTGCTGAGTTACTTCCTGTTCTACCTGAACTGTAATCATCCTAATTTTACTTCTGGGTAAGGTTTTGACCAATACTTATTACCCACTTGTACAGAATTACAGAGTGAGTTCTGACTTATGACTTCTGAATTATTCTTTATTAAAACTAATGGATATTTATAAATTTGCAATTAGTCCGCTTTTGTTCAATGTGGTAAAAACAGACCCGGAATGGTTACACCAGCAGACAATTCGCAGTTTTAGCTGGCTATCGCAAACCCCTGCTAGTTGGGCAAACCAACGCTTACAAAAATCTTTATGTCTGTACGATTCACGCCTAGAACAAAATTTGTTTGGGCTAAACTTCCCAAATCCCGTAGGATTAGCAGCTGGGTTTGATAAGGATGGAGTCGCTGCTGGTATTTGGTCTAATCTGGGTTTTGGTTTTGCAGAACTAGGAACTGTAACTTTTCACGCACAACCAGGAAATCCGCGTCCCCGCTTGTTTCGCTTGCCTTTGGATAAAGCTGCTCTCAATCGTATGGGCTTTAATAATCTCGGTGCAGCAGCAATGGCGAGCCGTTTGGCACAGGAAAAACTGGAGTCTACCAACTTAATACCCATAGGGATAAATTTGGGTAAATCTAAGGTAACTCCCCTAGAAGAAGCCGCACAAGATTATCTCGATAGTTTTCGCCTACTCAAGGATTTGGGAGATTATTTTGTTGTTAATGTCTCTTCCCCGAATACGCCGGGGTTGCGATCGCTCCAAGATGCTTCTATGCTCAGTGCCATCTTGAATTTATTGCAACAAGAAAACATTACACATAAACCAATTTTTGTCAAGATAGCGCCAGATTTAGAATGGGAAGCGATCGCTGATATTATTTCTTTGGCTAAAACCTACAATTTGGCGGGAATTATTGCCACCAATACCACCATCCGCCGTGATGGACTCAAAACCCAGGTAATTAACCAAACTGGCAAATCACCTCAAGAAGAAGCTGGCGGAATTAGCGGTGAACCATTGCGCGATCGCTCCACTGAGGTAATTCGTTTTATTTGGCAGCAAACCCAAGGAGAAATCCCAATTATTGGCGTTGGTGGCATTTTTTCCCCAGAGGATGCTTGGGAAAAAATTACTGCTGGTGCTAGCTTGATCCAGGTTTATACTGGCTGGATTTACGAAGGCCCACTGATGGTACGCCGGATTCTAGCAGGCTTGCTTTCCAAGCTAGAACAAAACGGATTCAATTCCATCAAAGAAGCTGTGGGCTTAGAAGTAAAAAATAAAAAGTAAAAAGTAAAAACCAAACGTTTAAAGTTCTTTCTTTTGCCTTTTGCCTTTTAACTTTTGCCTTCTTATTCCTCCTCGACTGGGAAAAACTCTTTAGTTTTTTCTGAGTATGACCAGGCAATACCATCAGGGTCTTTACTGCGACTCCATTCAGGAAACTCTGGATCGTTTCGTCGTTTATAAACCGTGCTGGAATAGACATTTAGTCGTTTGGCAAGTTCAGATTGGATCAGAGAGCCAAAAATTAACTGTTTTTCCAGCGATCGTTTAGCTTCCTCATGGGTTAGGGTTGGCTGTGGTATTGATTCGGTTTCTGTTTCTTCCTCCTCAAGTGTTGTTGTTGGTGGTGCTAGGAGCGATCGCGCAGTTTTAGTAACTGGTTGAGCCGGAAGTTCTTTGACAGGCTCACTACTGTCAAGAATATTGCCGAGAATGCTGGCAGTTATAAAGTAATAAGACTGGCCCGCTTCTTCGGAATTCACTATACTGGCACCAAATTCCGAGGCTTTACCATCCAAGTAGCGTTTTGCCGTTGTTCCGGGAAAATTGCCCTTGATTGCCAAATCCATAGGGGTAAGTCTGCCCTGATTTTCTCGAACCAACTGATGAAAAATTGGGTTAACTCGTATAGTCCACTGTTGCCATTGATATTCCTGCCAAATCTTGAAGCCAATTCCCAGCACAATTAGCGCTAGCAAAATTCTCCAGGTAGCAACCAGGAAAATAATCAAAAACGAGATGGGCAAAAGTAGAACGAGAAAAGCCTTGCCGTTGTCTTCTATGGGTTTTTCACTCATGCCGATTTTTGCCAAGTGAATTTGTGGAAATAATATTATATATATTGGCAAAAATTGTGACACTTTTTTGTATCTTTTGGCAAAGTTGCGGCAAACTTGCCGGCAAAACCTTTACCGTGTAGGTGTTATAGCCTATTGAAACTGGAACTTCTCTTATTGGTCTGCGATGCCTACGGCGGTAAACTACGCGCAAAGTTTTTACCCAGAGAAAAAAGAAGCTTTCTAACTCAACCAACAACTCTATAAATTTAAATCGTGAGTCCCTTGACAACAGATAATACATATACTACATTAATAATACAAGTCAACTTTCATCAGAGAGTTAACTTGCGCCAGTAGCGGATAGCTCAAATGACAGAGTGCCCACCTTGCCCGGAAGGGCCGAAGTATCAAGGGTTATCGTATATAACTTAAACCCCTCGATCAAACTTCTGGAGGTGTAGGTAAAAATCCTACTTCGCTACACCAAATTCAGTACTGAGTCACGAATTTTAAATGTTTAACTAATAACTTTATATGTGGTGGGTAGCTCAGTGGATAGAGCGCCTAAATATCCTTATTCACCCCTTGCCTGAAAAGGCCGACGAATCGAGGGTTATCGCCTGCCAAGCGGGAGGTCGCGGGTACCCTACGGGAAGCAAGCTACAATTCCCGCTCCACTACACCAAATCTAGTGCTGAAACTTTTAATTTTTAATTTTTATGTGGCGGGTAGCTCAGAGGTAGAGCGCTAAACATCCTTTTTCACCCCTTGCCTGCAAAGGCCGACGAATTAGGGTTATCGAATAGGGTTCGAGAGGTCGCGGGTTCGATTCCCGCTTCGCCACCTTTCATTTTTGCCCGTAAGGGCCGGGAGATGAAGCGATGAATTACAATTTTTTCACTAAAAATAAGACTACAACACCCCAAAATCAGCCTATCCCAGGACGAGAAACAGAAATGGTTCAGGGACGCTCCGGCGGCTGGATGTTTGATGCTGGCATTTGGAAAATGCTGCGTCGCTGTCTTTTGGTTGGTACAGCAAAAAGCACTTACTATGCTGGTAAACAGGAATTAACTGAGGATTTTGTGACAGTTGTCAGACAAGCTGTTGCCGAAAATCCCGGTCGTGTAGCGGAAGAAATTTTGCATGCTAGCGATGGACGCGCCATTAATAACAGTGCGCCTATCTTAGCTTTGGTGCTGCTGTCGATGGGTGAAACACCAGAAGCAAAACAGGCTTTTGGTGAAATCTTCTCGCAAGTTGTCCGCACTGGTAGCCACTTCTACGAATGGCTGAACTACACCAAATCTCTGCGGGGATTTGGTAAAGTCGTGCGGGAAGCTGGTAAAACTTGGCTCTCAAGGGAAGATGTCAAGGGTTTAGCTTATCAACTGTTGAAATATCAACAGCGTCAAGGCTTCTCCCACCGAGATGCGTTGCGGTTGTTCCATGTCAAACCGCCTACAGAAAATCACCGTCAACTCTTTGAATGGGTAGTTAGAGGCTGGGAAGAATTGCCAACAGACATTCCCTCAGAGGCGTTAGCGCAGATTTGGTGGTACGAGTGGCTTAAGCGGAATCCCACCCAAACCCATGAAGCTATTTCCCAAGGACGCTTAACCCACGAAATGGCAGCACCTGTGGGCAAAATGGATAAGCAAGCTTGGCAGTTGCTATTTCAGGAAATGCCAATAAGTGCAATGTTACGTAACCTGGGTTCTTTAACTGAACTGGGTGTGTTACGAGCTGATGAAAACGCTAATTTGCTACGAGTGGAAGCAGTTCTTAATCGCAGAGAACATCTGCGTAAAGGTCGCATCCATCCGATTGATGTTTTGAAAGCACTCAAGACTTATGAATCTGGTGGAACATTAGGACGCAGTAAAAAGACTTGGAATCCAGTTCCTCGGATTGTGGACATTTTAGAAAAGGCAGTTGAACTGTCTTTTGATGTTGTGCAACCTACAGGTAAAGTGTTCATGCACGCCGTGGACATTTCTGGTTCTATGGGTAGCTTGGTTGCAGATATGGGGCTGACTTGCTGTGAAATTGCCACCACAATGGCACTGGTGACAGCAAAAGCAGAGAAAAACTATATGATTCGCGGCTTTTCTACAGAATTCCGGGAATTAGGTATCAGTGCCAAAGATAGTTTTAGTTCTGCGGTTCGCAAAGCTAGCAATCAAAACTTCGGTGGAACGGATGCGTCTGTAGCTTACGACTGGATGATTAAGAATAAGTTCAAAGCAGATGTAGTCTGCTTCTGGACTGACTCGGAAAGCTGGGCCGGATATAAGCATCCAAGTCAAGCGCTGAAGGAGTACCGGAAAAAGGTAAATCCAAACGTTAAGGCGGTGTATGTAACCTTGACACCTTACCAAATTACTTTGGTAGATCCTCAAGATTCGCTATCTTGGGATTTAGCAGGGTTCGATCCAGGTACACCTCGGATCATCCAGATGCTAGCTACGGGTGAATTGTAGATATTGCTGAAGGGTAAAGGATGAAACACTTTATCCTTCATACTTCATGGCGGGTTATCCTTATTCGCAACTTGCCTTCCGGGGCCGAAGAATTAGGGTTATCGGTTACATCTCCACCATTGTGGGGGTTAGCGGGTTCAAACCCCGCACCCGCCTTTGTTTGATTCAGGATTTACGCAAAGACGTAAATAGGCAATTTAATTTTTGAATGGTCGTTTTTCTATTTCAGCGATGGGTAAGAGTAGGGTGTCTTCGATGTGCGATCGGATTTTAGGAGATACATAAATATTCTGCTTTAAAGAATAAATCAACAACTTATTAGTATCATAGTAATTTTTTAATCGCGTTTTCTCTTCTTCAGTTAATTGCAATTTTAAAATATTACTATCTGTTTCTCTTATACAGAAGTAAAGTCCATACTCTGGCATTTTATCTGGGTTGATTAAGTCTTCAGATATTTCCTTGAAAATAGTTTTTAATTTATATGTATATGTGCCCTTTTTTTGACTAATAGCTTCACTAATTCCTGAGCTAATAACTCTGAGTGTATTAACTCTATTATTTTTAGTAAGTAAACTTTTATCTAGTTCTATGGTTTCCAGATTAAGTATTATTTCCCCAAGCAAATTAGCAACTATATCTATATCATATAGGAATAATCTGTTTATGTTTATTTCACAAAAATTCGATAATTCAATACCAAAGTGTTCAATTGTTATTTCAATGATTTTTAATGATATAATTTGCCGATCAATTTTTTTATAGTCTCTAATAATAGATTTTTGTAACTCTTCTTTATTTTTATTAAAATAATCAATTATAAAGTCAGTGTATTTTTCTACAATGAAGTTTCCTAATAGTTCACCTAGCTTTTCAGTATCTTTTAATTGCATTTTACAGTATATTGCAAAAGCGTGTTCAAGAATACAAGCAAGTTCGCAGTAATATCTATCACTATATTGCACGAAGTTGGAGCGTTCACCAAGATTATAGACAAGAAAAAATCCCAAATAAAAAGCTCTAAAGCCAGCTTTTGTATAGGATTGAGATACTCTATAAAACTTTTTGTTTATTAAATTAAGTATATGCTGCGAATTATATAATAGACTAATTGATTGATCAATTTCATGTTTAATTAATAATAATTTTTCATCCTGCGATTCCTTTCTTGAATTTAAATTTTCTATGGTTGCTGTCCGAGTAACTGGATGCAAGTAATAACCATAATTATTTACCTTTACAAGAGAACGTTTTATTAAAGCATCAATCACTCTTTGCTTCCGGTTTACTGGTACGTCCCAAAGTAAACAAAACAGCCATTCTTTTGGAACAGTAATATCTTGATTAGGATAAATCCCTAAACGGCAAACTAGTTCATAGGCTTGTAAATTATTATTTTTAAGCTTATCTAATTGATATTGAACAAGTTGTTTGAGAGTTGGATGTCTTAATATATCTTCACAGTTTTCTTGCCAGTAAACTTTTAAATTCCCTTGAGCTTCTTTGACAATCTCAGGACTAAGGATAACCAGAGCCTCAGCATTCCCGCCATAGGCTTGATGCATTTCACCAAAAGCATTATCATCTATACTAATTTCGTAAGTTTCAAAGTACTGTTGCCATGACTCCTGCTTCAATCCCTCCAACTCATAATTAGTAAAAGTTTGAAGACGTTTTACTGTATAGTCATAAATTTGCTCACGGCTTGTGATAAGCGTTACCGAATGTACACTTTTATCAGCTAGTACGGTTAATAGTTCTACATAATAGCTATGATATGGTTCTATAAATTCGCCATTTATTAAAGCAGGTTCAAGATTATCAATTAAAACACCAAATTTTCTAGTCTTTAGCTGAATTTTCAATTGCTCCAGCATAGCAATAAAATTTTGCTCTGGATTTACTTTAAAGTAATTTATGAGCTTGATTCTTACCCAATCTTCTACTGAGTTCAGGTTCTGGGGTGTACTTCCTACACGCAGTTCAAGACACTCTAAACCTTGAAGCTCAAACCATTTTGTAGCTAAGGTTGTTTTACCTATACCGCCCTCTGCATGAATTAGAATAACTTTTGCGCCTTCCTTAACAAGGTTGTTGAGGTGTGCGATCGCTTCCTCACGCCCTACAAAATCAGGATTCTTAAATATCGTTTTCTCTTTAGTGGGATTTTCAGATTGTGGGAATTCTAAACTACTTTGATTTAATAACTCAGGCTTGTACTTTGCAAATAAAGCAATCAATTCGGGAAACTTCGAGTGGCGTTGATCTGTAAATTCATTCGTTAAACCAAATGCCTCGCAAATCTCTTGACGATGTTTTCTAACCGTTGTTGGTTTGATATACAGAGATTTTGCGATCGCTTCATCTTTTTCGTTAGCCAGTAGTTTCAGCAGCACCTCTCGCCGCCTTTCAGTTAAGCGATTAAATACTGCATTGAAATGTTGTTGATTCATAACTCTTAGCGCATCACAACCACAGTACACATCTGTGTACTCGATATAGTCAAAAAGGCTCACAGTATGTGTATTACTTGTGTACTAGGCTAACGCAAAAGTTGATGTAGTAATTCACTACTCGCAACTTATGAAATCTACTTACATCAATGGACGATGCTACTATCAAGGCAATAATGGCGTTCTTCTTCCTGCTGTCACCACAGTTTTAAAAGCGACACAGCCACCAAAGTCTCTAGCCGCCCTTTCTTGTTGGCGCAATAAAGTTGGCGATGCAGAAGCAAATCGAATCGCTGCTAACAGCCGCCGCCGAGGAAATGCCTTGCACCAATTGATTAAAGAACACCTGCAAGGTTACTCACCCAAACCTGACAACAACCTGATTCAGCCTTACTGGGATAGCGTTCAATCTGTGCTAAACCAACTTAGCGATGTTCAACTGGTTGAGCAACTTGTGCCTAACTATCAGGAAGTTTACGCCGGGAAAGTTGATTTAGTTGCTCGTTATCAAGGTGTTCCACATTTAATTGAATGGACTACAGCCGAGGAAGCAAAACTGAGAATTGATAAGCTTTATGACAAGCCTTTACAACTAGCTGCTTATGGTGGTGCGATAAATCGGTATTATAGCGATCGCCTCTTTAACTGCAAAATTAACCATGCTCTCATTGTCGTAGCCTTGCCAGGTGAAGAAGCAGAGATTTTTGAATTTGACCGTGCAAGGCTAATTCATATCTGGCATCAATGGCTTAATCGGCTGAATTTCTTCTTCAGTGCAGTTGCTGCATAAAAGTGCGATCGCATACCCGCCCGAAGCGATCGCACTTTTTTACAAGCACAACCCGAAAATTAGACACAAAATAAAATAGCGTAGGCGTAGCCCGTCGTAGACATCGCTTATCATTTATTCAACTACCGAATGCTTAATTAAATAATCCCCCCATGAAATTGATAATTGGTTTCCAAAATATACCAGTCAACACATAAGGAGCGTATTGTAAAAGCGGTAAGCTAGTCTGCTTCGATGGCTTCAAAGGTAAACACTCCAAGAGAAAAGGCACTATACAGGTAAGCCCATAGGCAGTTGCTAAGGCTGTATTCCATTTAGGTTCATCTCCTGGTATGGGGCTATAATAAATACCCAGCATAATGAAAGAGATCATTAAAAACTGCTCCCATAAAAACCAGGATTGAGGTGGTAAAAAATAAACTAACTGGAGAAAGCTGTTGTTGTCTATTTTTTGTCGCATCCCCAAAAGTACAGCCCAAGTTGCAGCCCCAACAATACCATCATCTTTCAGTCCATAAATTCTTTGAAAGCGTTTAACGCCTCTCTCAGTTTCACGACTAAAATACCCGTCAGGTTCTTTTTTAAAAAATCCTTCTTCATTGAGAATAATTTGCAGTTCTTTAACTGCATCCCGTAACTTTGGAGACATACTTTTTTGATTGCAGTAAAGCTTTGGGTAGAAAAGGCAAGCCCAACTCAGTGGCCCAACTATCCCATCTACCTGAAGATTATTAGCTTTCTGAAATTTAATTACAGCCTCTTCTGTTTCTAAGTCAAATTTACCACTAATAGTTGAGAGAAAACCCTGAGCTTGCAGTCGCTCTTGGAGTTCATTGATTGATTCTTGTGCAGAGTTTGGCGAAAAGCCTCGGTATAATATGGGACGTTTATTGAATACACAGACTTGTTTTTCTTCGGGAAAATAACGCCGGGATTGTTTTAGTCCCAATAAGAGGTTTAGAACGTTAAGTGTTTTATTTGCCATAGTTTTATTGAGTAATTTGTGAAAAAATCATCAGGCAAAGTTTTAGAGCTTAAAAGTCGATATGGTCGGCAGCCTCTACGTACTAGAGACAAAAATAAACTTACAAATTAGCTTACTGGTTAAATTTAAGACAGGAGTTAACACTGTTAAAAAAATGTTACTAATTTGTCAAACTTTTGTTCGTTAAAATGTTGCTAACACCACATTGATGACGAATTTATTGGGTAATATTTATGCCAGGTCAGTCAGAAGATTGGAATTTACCTAAAAGTTGGAATCGCAAGATTTTGCAGGACTGGGAGATAGACCGACTACTGACGAATTTGGAGGTTACGCTTCAAAAGCGTTACAGACAAAGTACTAGGAAAGACCTGTTACTTGGGCTACTCTGTGGGTACAGCTTGAAAAAGATTGGTCAAGATTTGCACAAAAAAAACGCTGCTGTCAGAGCAGGGTTAAGCAATATCTATCGGGATATTGAAGTTTTGACAGGAGAAGCAAATAAAAGTGTCAAGTCCAGTAATCTTGTCTACGTTTTGGAAAAACATGGTTATCGTAGAGGGTCTGTTGTAGCTGCTATCCAACGCCGTGACATCCCCCACAATTTGCCAGCACCGACTTACACCCAATTTATTGGTCGGGAGGCAGATATGAAAAAGCTATTAGAACGCCTTTCATCGGTGCATGGCGCTCACATGATTACAGTACATGGCATTGGTGGCGTAGGTAAAACGGCGCTGGTGTTAGCAGCTGCTTATCTATGCTTAAAAGCTAGTAACGAAAACTCTTCTGATGCACCCAAATTTGATGCGATTATTTTCACTTCAGCTAAACAACAAGAACTTATTCCCACTAATAGTATCTTGTGGCGGCAACAGGGACAGCGTAATCTACGCGATATCTTTCGAGAAATTGCTAATGCTTTAGACGACCCGACAATTCTTCAATCTCCTCCCAATGACCAATTCGATCGTGTTCGCCAAATTCTCTCAAAACGGAGAACACTGTTGATTGTGGACAATATGGAGACTATAGAGGATAGGGATGAGGTTATTGAGTTTTTATATGATCTACCCATTTGCATCAAAGTAATAATTACTAGCCGCGAACAAATTGCCTTGCTGCCAATCCGTCTGCGAAACTTACCTCCAGATGATGGTTTGCAGTTGATTCGACAACAAGCAGAAGAAAAAGGTATAAGCATCAACGATGAAGACTCTGAGCAACTCTACGATCGCACTGGCGGCATCCCTCTGGCGATCGTATATTCGCTTGGTCAATTATCTGGTGGCTACTCCCTAAACTCGGTATTGAATCGATTAACCTCGGCTACAGGTGATGTGGCTCGTTTTTGCTTTGAGCAATCAGTGCAGGGAATCAAGGGACAACCACCGCACAAGTTACTCATGTCACTGGCGATTTTTCCTGACTCTGCCATACTCGCAGCTGTGGCTGAGGTTGCTGGGCTAACAGCCGCTCCTGATGCTGTAAATAATGGCTTGGCACGTTTACAGCAACTTTCCTTGGTGAATCTCAACCCAGAGACTAAGCGGTTTGATATGCTCTCTCTGACTCGTGAATATGCCTTAGCAGAATTAGCCGCTTACCCAGATTTTGAGAGGGAAGCACGAAGGCGTTGGGTGAGATGGTATCTTGATTTTGCCCACAATTATGCCGGAGAAGATTGGGAAAAATGGATACACTACAATAAGTTAGAACCAGAAGAAGGAAATCTGCGAGCAGTACTTCATTGGTGTGAAGACAAAGAACACTATGAAGCAGTTAGGGATTTATGGCTTCTCTTAAGCCACTATGCAAATCTCTATGCCTATTGGGACGATCGCTTAGATTGGCTGCAATGGCTCATAGAACAATCAGAACGGCGTGGTGAATGGTCTTGTTTTGTAAAAATCATCGTCCGCAAAAGCTGGCTACTAATTCGAGAGTGTTCCTCTGTGAGTCTGAAAGAAGCAGATAAAATTTTGCGACGGACGTGGATTTTGCGCGATCATGCAGATTTATGTGTTCAGGCTGACTTAGCCGAAAGTATAGCTAGGCTGCAAATTAGACAGAAGGATTATCAAGATGCACGCCACTGGCTAACGGTAGAAGAAAAATTGGTGATCGAGGCGAATCTAGAAGAGCGACAGCACATCCGCTATTTTATTCCCGTTCTTTATCATCAGGCTGAAATCCTTTATTTAGAAGGTGAATATCTTTCAGCAAAGAAGCTTTTTCAAGAGGTGATGAAAAGTGCAGAAAAAATTAGTTGGCATCGGGTGATCAATTCTGCTCAAAATTGGCTGGCTGATATTGCAATTGAACAAGGCGATCGCGACGAAGCTCAAAAGCTATTAATTCAAGGCTTGACTGTTGCTGAAACGACTCACAACAAGCGACGTTTGGCTCGCTATCGGCGTTCTCTTGCCCGTTGGGAGAAAAAGTGGGGAAGTGCAGAGAAAGCCTACCAATTGTCAATTAAGGCTATTGATGGTTTTAAGCTCTTGGTAATGACACGGGACGCACAGGAGATGCAAATTTTCCTTGATTCACTGTAATCATAGGCGCTTATGTTGCCCACCCGACAAGATGGGATAATTTATTTATTGGAAATCCCTAAAAGCGCGATCGCATATCCACCACAACTAGACAAGATATTTTTTTACAAGATAATGTAATATAACTTAGCAGTATTCGAGCGATGCCTACGGCGGGCTGCGCCTACGTTATTCCTTTTCAATCCAATTGCAAGCAAAGCGGCAATTTGCTACATATCAGAATGGTTCCATCCAAACTTGTCCACCCAAAGACAGTAGATTAAGTTTTGTCTGAATAACTATAAGGAATGAAATAGCTCTGCTTTCCAAAAAGTAAAAAAGGAACAGATTTTTATGGCATTTGATTACAACCTGTTTGTCATTGGTGCTGGGCCTGGTGGATTGGCAGCGGCTAAAAAAGCAGCTAGTTACGGTGTCCGTGTCGCTATTGCCGAACAAGAATCCATCGGTGGAACCTGTGTAAATCGCGGTTGCATTCCCAAAAAACTGATTGTCTACGCTGCTGACTTCGCCCTACAAAAGCAAATAGCGCCCAGTTATGGGTGGAGTGAATGTCAAACATATTTTGACTGGACATTATTTATTAAGTCAGTACATCAGCATCTTGACACCATTAACCAGTCTTACTTTCAGCAATTACACAAAGCTGGAATTGAACTAATTTCCGATCGTGCCACTTTCATCGATGCTCATACTGTCGATATCAATGGACTTAAAGTTACAGCCGACAAAATTTTAATTGCTGTGGGAGGGCAACCCCTCAAGCCCAAAATCCCAGGTATAGAATATGCCATTACATCCCGCGAGATGTTTCAGTTACCTTATCTACCGAAACGTTTAGCAATTATTGGCGGTGGCTACATTGGCGTAGAATTTTCCAGCATGATGCACGCTTTCGGTTGCCAGGTGACGGTGATTGAAAAAGACGAGATGATTTTATCGGGGTTTGATGATGACATTCGCTCTGCGGTAGAACAAGGTTTGAGGAAACGCGGAATTAAGTTATTGACTAGTAGTACTGTTCAAGAAATCAAATACTCAGATGAGAGTTTGTTATTAACTATTACTAGTAAGAAGCGAGAAATAATTACAGCAGATACGATCTTGGTTGCCACAGGTTACGCTCCAAATACCAAGAATCTTGGTTTAGAAAATGCCCATGTTGAACTTGGCGAACATGGTGCAATCAAAGTAGATGAATATAGCCGCACCACCCAAGAAAATATTTTTGCTGTGGGTGACTGCACCAGTCGAGTGCAATTGTCTCCAGTGGCGAAGGCAGAAGGTATTGCTTTTGCCAATACAGTTTTTGGCAACAAGGTGCAAAAACTGGATTATGATTATGTGCCCTCTGCTGTTTTTTGCCGTCCAGAAGCGGCTGGTGTGGGGATGACGGAGGCGAAGGCACGGGAAAAATTTGGTGAATCTGTACAATGCTACTACACCCAATTCCAACCACTTTTGTATCAGCTAACCGACCAGAATGAGCCAACCACTATGAAGTTAGTTTTAAATGGCGATTCTGGGCAAGTTTTGGGCGCTCATCTGGTGGGTGAACATGCAGCAGATATCATTCAAAGTCTGGGTGTGGCAATTCGCAAGGGCATTACCAAGGAAGACTTGGATGAAACAATAGGCATTCACCCTACGGTAGGAGAAGAATTTTTTTCGTTAAATCGGGTGCAGGAATGAGTGAAGGAGGCAGGGGGCAGGAGGCAGGAGGAAAACTGCCTTCTTTATAGATTTTTCTTCCCGTGTCCCCGTGTGCTTCTCAAGAAGTTTCTGAGGATACCTCTGAGCAAGATTTTGTGGGAGCGTTTAATTGGTCTAAAGTATTTGTTAATGAGTCATCCCCTAGCATGGGGTATCTGCTGTGGGAATTTACCACATCGTCAAAAGCTTTCAGATCCTCAAGAGCCTCTGATGCAGACTGATATCGGTGTTTGAAGTCATCCAGCACCATTTTACTGAGAATATTAGCAACGGAGCGGCTTACCTGAGAGCGTAGTTTACCGCCGTAGGCATCGCTCCATTTTATCTCTCCATCAGCATCTCTATCTAGCTCACGGGGTGCTATACCAGTCAAGGCTCTAATCCCAACCATACCTACTGCATAGATGTCACTACTATATTGGGGACGGCCAAAACATTGTTCGCTGGGTGCGTAACCCTGAGTCCCAATGCCAATGGTAAAGGGGGTTTGCTCTTCAGTATCAAGCTGTTTTGTGCTGACTTCTTTGACGGCTCCAAAGTCAATCAATACCAGTTTTCCATCTGAGTGCCGCCGGATAATATTACTGGGCTTAATATCCCGATGAATCACATTATTTTGATGAACAAATGTTAATGTTTGCAATAAGTCTCTGACAATTTTGATTGCGGCAATTTCATCAATTGCTCTACCTGGTGGCAATTCCTGATTTAAAGTATGACCAATTATCTGTTCTTGCACTAGATAAAATTCTTCATCTTCTTCAAAATACGCCAAAAGTTGAGGGATCTGATCGTGTGTTCCCAATTTTTCTAGGGTTTGCGCCTCTGAATGAAATAAACGTCTGGCAAGTTGCAAAGCTTCTGGTTTAGTGCTGGCTGGTTTTAGTTGCTTGACAACACATCGCGGACTTCCAGGACGTTGGGTATCTTCGGCAATGTAGGTTTCGCTGAATCCACCGGAACCGAGAACTTTGACAATTTTGTAGCGTCGAGCCAAGACTTTTCCTGATAAGGCTAAATCTCGTTGCTGGATTAAGTATTGCAAGTCATATTGTTGACTGATAATCTCTTGAACAACTGGAGAAGTTTGATACTTCTGGAAAATATTTACTAATTGACGTTTTCTAATGCTTTCCCTCATGACTGAGGTTCCCAGGTAGGAAAGTCCGGTCATGGCGATCGCCATCATTGGTACAATCGTAGGAAAAATTAATTGACCATAGACAAATAATCCATAGCTAATTCCTAACCAAGCGCCAGATAGGGCGAGGCTATAAAAAAATCTATTGATGCTACGCTTGTGTCTGCTAATCATCAAGGCTGCACTGCCAACTAGAACTAGCACAAACAAACCCTGCAATGGTGGAGTGTTAATTCCTGGAGCGATCGCTTTCCCTAACATCAAAGTTGCGATCGCATTGGCGTGAATTTCCACGCCCGACATCGGTTTAGTGCTGTTGCTAGCAGCGACTGGATAATAATCATTATTTAACTTATCTGTCGCACCAATCAGCACTATCTTGTCTTTGAAGACCTTTCCCTGCTGCAAATAGGTGTTCCAATTTTCCGGATCGAGTACGTGCCAAAAAGGTATTTGCTCAAATGTACCCGCAGAACCCCAAAAATAAATGCGATCGCCTTTTGGTCGCGGATAATTTACTTGTGCTGTTCTGAGTGCTGCTTCATCAAAAGAGGGTAGCTTCTCGATCAAATTATCTTCAGCCAATGACTTAGAAAACTCACTCGCCAATCGATGAACTTTACCATCAACTTCTACGGGAAAATTAACTGAGCCAATGGAAACTGACCCTGTACGAAACATCTGTTGTGGGTCTGTCAGTTGTGTAAAAGTCCCTTGGTGCGTCTGGGAATTTTCGTAGACGGCTGCTAAGGTAACTTTACTGCCATATTTTTGCAATACTGACTGGAATTGGCGATCGTCAGTAACTCCATAACTACTCGGCGTGTCAAAAACTACATCTATCGCTACAGAGCGGACACCTGCTTTAATTAACTTTGTAATTATCTGGGCATAAGCAGCACGTTTATAAGGATAAGATTTCAGTGTTTCTAGGTAGGCATACTGTTTTGGATTTGTTTTATAGTACTGTTCGGGAACTGATATTGACTGATCGTCTATTGCTAAAATTACGATGTCTTCTGGAGGCACAATCGTCCCACGCAGTTGAAAAAAGCCAGAAAGCGCTTTATTTTCCATCAATTTAACCGATTCCCCACCAGAAGCACTCAGCAATGCTGCACCCATTACCCAAGCTCCAGCGAGGAGATGACCTAAGCGAATCATCCATCTAGACTGGCGAGCCGATGCTGTTGACGTTACTTTTGTCGGTTTACTTGACAGTCTATTGGCAGCAGAGACATAGTTTTTAGTTAAGGTAGATGTAGGTTCTTCTGCCATATCGTGTTACTGATTGATTTAAGTCCAACACTTTTATTTATTCAGACCACGTTTTAGTGCAAGCACATTGAAATAAGACTTAAATGATAATCTTATACATTTGTAAAGTATCTTCTATTCATCAACAAACCTCTATTGACAGGGCTAGCCCTCAAGAGATTCCTACTCAGGTACTGCCTAAATTATTGTTTTTCTGTTAAGTGAGTTACAACTAGTGATTGTCTCACAGATCAGAGCCGGATCTATTTCGCCTCTGCTAATTGGTTGCGGCGAGATTTGATCCTAACTTAACCAACAGGTATGCTCCTAACTGGGTGTTTTACCAGAAGCTGTCCCAAGGCCGTCTTCTGTCTTTGGCGCAATATTGGTACTCCCAGAAAGCATGTCCTGATACTGAAAGCTCTACCTATAGATAGGCATAAACTTATATCCTACCCTAAGCTTATGCTATACCTCTTTAGGAGTAAACTTTAATGTTATACAGCGATAAATGCTGTTACTGGTTCAATTTTATTGGTAGATTTTGATCAGATGGTAGCTCTTGCAGTGCTGGAGGTGAATAAGGTTTAGCACCCAGCATCTCAACTCCAATGTTGCATCCGTTGTTATGCCTTGAAAGAGGTAGGATAAAAGCTATAGATGAAGAGCTACTTTATAGATATTAGCAAACTTGCTATTTGAAAATTGCTATAATCTATTGTTCCATCTAAATTCATATATATTATTAGGTGTAAATTTGTATGGGTTCTCCAATGAATCGTCTGTCTATTTTTGTAGACGGAAACAATATGTTCTATGCTCAACAAAAAAATGGGTGGTTTTTTGACCCACGGCGAGTCTTAGAATACTTTAAACATGAGCAATCAGAAACAACATTAATTAATGCATTCTGGTACACTGGCTTAAAAGACCCACAAGATCAACGAGGTTTTAGAGATGCTCTAATTAGTCTAGGATATACAGTCCGAACTAAAATCCTTAAAGAATATTATGATGATACTTCTGGTCGTTACTCGCAAAAAGCGAATTTAGATATTGAAATTGTTGTAGATATGTTTAATACAGTAGACCAGTATGACCGAGTAGTATTATTCAGTGGTGATGGAGATTTTGAACGCGCAATTGAACTATTACGCTCAAAAAATACACATATTACGGTAGTATCAACAGAAGGAATGATCGCTAGAGAACTACGGAACGCTACTGATAGATATATAGATTTAAATGATATCAGAGATCAAATAGAAAAAACTGAAGGTTAATAGCCTTAGCAATTATTTACAAAGGTAAGAGTAAAAGAAAAACTAAGGTTGAAGATATATTGAGCCACAAGTAAAAATTAAACAACAAACCGCAAATGACAAACAAAACAGATCGAATTATTATTTTTGATACTACACTGCGAGATGGAGAGCAGTGTCCGGGAGCGACTTTGAATATAGACGAAAAGCTAGTTATTGCCAAGCAACTAGCGCGTCTGGGTGTCGATATCATTGAGGCAGGCTTTGCTTTTGCCAGTCCCGGAGATTTTGAAGCAGTCAGCAAGATTGCCCAAATTGTGGGGACAGAAAATGGCCCGGTAATTTGCAGTTTGGCAAGAGCGATTAAAGCAGATATTGAAGCGGCCGCAGAAGCATTAAAACCAGCCGTAAAGGGCAGAATTCACACATTTATTTCGACTTCTGATATTCATTTAGAGTATCAATTACGGAAGTCACGGGCAGAAGTGCTAGCGATCGCCGAAGAAATGGTAGCTTATGCTAAATCCTTCATGACAGATGTCGAATTTTCGCCGATGGATGCGGCTCGTTCCGATCCAGAATTTTTGTACCAAGTGTTAGAGCGAACGATCGCAGCTGGTGCAACAACAGTTAACATTCCCGATACCGTAGGTTACACCACCCCAAGCGAATTTGGGGCAATAATTAAAGGCATTATTGAAAATGTCCCCAACATCGACCAAGCGATTATTTCCGTTCACGGTCATAATGACTTAGGCTTGGCAGTTGCTAACTTCTTAGAAGCCGTAAAAAATGGCGCACGGCAACTAGAATGTACCATTAATGGGATTGGCGAACGTGCCGGCAATGCCTCACTAGAAGAATTAGTAATGGCGCTGCACGTCCGGCGGCAATATTTTAATCCCTTTTTAGGAAGACCAGAAGAATCTCAAGAATCCCTGACAAATATCGACACCCGACAAATTTATAAAACCTCACGCTTAGTTTCTAATTTGACGGGAATGTTGGTACAACCAAATAAAGCGATCGTCGGGGCGAATGCCTTTGCTCATGAGTCTGGAATTCACCAAGATGGTGTCCTAAAAAACAAGCTCACTTACGAAATTATGGATGCCCAATTGATTGGCTTAACAGACAATCAAATAGTTTTGGGCAAACATTCCGGGAGAAATGCTTTCCGCACTCGATTGAAAGAATTGGGCTTTGAACTGTCGGATACCGAGTTAAATAAAGCCTTCGTTAGATTCAAAGAAGTAGCAGATAAAAAGAAAGATATTTCTGATTGGGACTTGGAAGCGATCGTTAACGATGAAATCCAACAAGCACCCGATTTGTTCCGGGTTGAGTTGGTGCAAGTTTCCTGTGGTAGCAACGCCAAACCCACTGCTACAGTCACCCTGCGTACCCCAGAAGGTGAGGAATTAACCGATGCTGCGATCGGTACTGGGCCAGTGGATGCAGTTTACAAAGCCATCAACCGTGTGGTGAATGTGCCCAACGAGTTGATTGAGTTTTCTGTGCAGTCAGTAACAGGCGGTATTGATGCCCTTGGCGAAGTGACGATTCGTTTACGTTATGAATCTAAAGTGTTTTCAGGTCATGCAGCGAACACAGATATCATCGTGGCATCCGCACAAGCTTATGTAAATGCGTTGAATAGGTTGTATGCATCTTTGCAAACTCAAGAAAAGCAAGAGGAAGTCACTGCACAGAAAGTCTGAGATCGGAATCTGTGAAACTGCCAGTTTTTAGCTGATGCTAACAAACTCCTCTCCAACTTTGGGGAGGAGTTATTTATGAGTTCCAAAAATCGTTGGAAATTATGCTGACAGAAAAACATATCATTATTAGAGAAGGCACAATCAAAGAAGACTCACTGATTGCAAAACACTTTTACCAAATGTGGCTAGATATTGGTGTTGATGAGAGTAATATTATTCTGGAGTCGCAGAATATTACCCTCCAATTTATAGAAGAAGCGCGTCAAGATTTGTTTTATAAGGCTTTTATTGCAGAGATTGATAGTGCAGTTGTGGGTTCTGTAAGTTGTCAACTGTTTGCAGGTTTATACCCGAATGTTTTCAAAGATGAATATCGCAAGTTTGGATATATTTGGGGCGTTTACGTTGAAGAGTCTTACCGCAGAAAAGGAATTGCCAAATCGCTAACTAATAGAGCAATTGAATATTTAAAAGCGATCGGTTGCACGCGAGTAGTTCTTAACGCCTCGCCATCAGGTAAACCAGTTTACTCCAGCCTCGGTTTTGCTGAAGGGAATATAATGCAATTAGATTTGGTCTGAGAATGGTTTTGACTTAGACTTATGTAAATTCAATCCCGTAAATACAATGATAGACCGTATCCTTCTTTTAGCTATTTTCATTGTCATCGGAATACCATTAACCATTTTAAGTATCTTCTATAGCTTAAATTATTCAGGTTTCTGTTTTGCAAAGATGCGTTATTTAAGTGATGAAGAAAAGTTACGAATGGCTTTTAATTATAACAATAGGGAGGATACATTACCTGTATATATAGGTCGAAGAGTAAAATATTACCAACATATAAAATATGCAAGTTTTGATGAATATATCAAAGAAAATCCAGACTGTTGTTCTATAAACTACGGTGAACCATACAAGATTGCACAAGCTTCATTTATTCCCGAGTATTCATTTTTAGATCGTATATCTGGACTTGGTTTTCGCGATTTGACAGTCATTAAGTTCAAAGTACGTTATTTAGATGAAAATGGTAATCAGAGAGTACAAGAAGTACGTTTTGGAAATACTTTACGGAACTGTGGTCGTCCAGTATCTATTTGGTTTAATAAAGATACTTAATCACATTAGTACATATATTTTTAGGGGACTAAAGCTATGTATCCCTAAATTTTGATTCACTAAAGTGAGAAATACTATACTTATTAAACAACTCAAATTTATTGGATATTAATAATGCAAAACCTCACAATAATGAGATTATAACTTTGTGCCTATAGGGGCAAATTTACACTAATACAATTTTTTTAGATAGAAGTTGTATTTGACTGCAAGATGTTTTGACTGAAGAACTATGTAAATTATCACAGATTCAATAATGAACCGCACCTATTTTTTAGCTATTTTCCTTTTAATCGGATTCCCATTAACCATCTTAAGCATATACATTAGCTTAAATTATTCAGGGCTATGCTTTGCTAAGATGCGTTATCTCAGCGAGGAAGAGAAGATGAAATTAGCTTTTTATTCTCTAAATAATGCAGAAAAATTACGTATTAAAATTGCAGGGAAGATGCAATACCACGAATTTATTAAGTATAAAAGTTTTGATGAATATATTAAAGAGAATCCTGATTGTTGTACGATTAGTCCTCTTGGTGGGTCCGAGACTCTACCAGATTCTTTTTTAACTCGTATACTTGGACTTCATTCTGGGGAGGGAATACGTATTAAGTTCAAAGTGCGCTATTTAGATGAAAATGGCTTGCAAATATCTCAAGAAATAACTACTGGCATTGCTTTACAAAACTGTGGGAAAGTAGTAACTTTAGATTAATATTTGTAAATTAACAGAACTGAAAATATTAGATAATCGTAATAGCAATTTTAAATAAAAAAGAAGGAAAACTCCCTGATTATTCATATACCAATGAATTTCTTCATCAAGAGAGTAAATTTCAGCATCCTGAAGGTTCTTTAGAAGCGATCGCTCAAAACTTAGTCCGTACTTTTGAGATGGAAGCTTCTAATAAATCTAATCCTCAACAGTGGCTTTCGATTGTTACCGATAAGTTTAAAATGAGTACTAATGGCGGACAACAATTCACTGCTCAGGATGTTGCAGATGAAGGTACTTATAACCTGTTTTTGGGTAAAGCTGAGCAATATGACTCTGAAACAGAAACCTTTGAATCTTCATTTCAAGTTTTTCATACAGCCTTCCCCAATGGCTTCCTTTGGGAATTAACAGAAGTCCTTTCGGGTCCGCCTAATGTTACCTTTAAGTGGCGACATTGGGGAACATTTAATGGTTCCTATAAGGACTATGCACCCACAGGTGAAACAATCGAAATCGTAGGAGTTAGTATTGCTCGCGTCACTGACGATTTGAAGATTGAGTCTTTAGAGCATTATTTTGATAATAATGTCTTTCTTCAGAAATTAACGGCAGGTGGTTGTCCTTTCCATTCCCAAAATCAGAACAGTCACTAGTTTTGATTTAGTTATAATCTATCGAATAGCACACTCGATCGGCGTTCTTAGTAAACAGCAGTGAGCGCCAATCGGGTGATTATAATCATCGAAAGTCTGCAATAGAAGAGAATGCGGAGAAATTTTAATAAATCGGAAAATGCCGTTTATGATATTGGTGTTTGCACAGTAGTAGCTGTTGTGTTGACTGAAGGTGTAAACCCAGCCAGTTTACCCGACTTTTGGGGTACAAAGTCGGTTTGTTTGCTACCTTGAACCTCAGATAAGTAGCAATCTCGCACTGCTAACAACAAGCCTTTGATGACATCTGGTGCGCCTGTTTTAACTAAATCGTCTGCCTTTTTGAAAAAATGCGATCGCCATTTCCCATCGTTATTGCCATACAATTCGATTAAATACCAACCTGCAAGATACTCAGCTAAAGGGTCAAGACAAAAACGAATTCTATCTTTAGCAGAACCGATAGTTTGAATCAGGTGCAAACGTTTTTCCAAATAATTGAGGTGTGCTTCGGGGTCATCAATACCCAAAGCTGCTAATGCAGCAACCGCATCTGCACGCTTGGCGGTTCCTGGTTGATAACTTTGCTGCAAGCATTCCCAGGCGATGGTTTTGGCAATTTGATGAACAGTGCGGTCATCAAATTGATTGTCTGTAACATCACGATTGAGTTCATTGATATAACCCAGCATCAAATTGGGAATATTCTCTGGCAACGCAGAAATATTAGATGTAACGTCTTTACTGGCGATTAACTGTTCAGCATAAAGTTTAGCCAGCAAGACAGTGATATTATTTTGACCGACCATCAGAGAAAGACGGTTACAAGCGTCAAAAAATTCTTGGTCAGTAAAGCGATCGCGTTTACCTCGCTGCATGAGATAAGCTTCCATAAAGGACGATAGTTTATTCGCCTCAATCCGCAAAGGTTTAATTATCGTCTTATTAACCCGCCCCAGCTTTTCCTCAATTCGGGAAGTAATCACCAACGCATTCACCGGAAACTCTGGTGACTCCGGCTCAATTGCTTCTCGTGTAGTGGCATTCATTTCTGAGAACCGGTCTACAATCACTAGAATGCGTTTCTTTCTTAACAAACGTAACAGTAATTCTTGACAAATCGGCTCTGGCTCATCAATTAAAGCTTGCAACTGTCCTCTGATGGCTTCTAAAAGCGGCGACTTACCTTCACTTATGCGAAATTCTTCTTCTAACAGCACAGGTAACATCAAATGTTTGCAGAGTTGTTGGTCTTCATCTTCAGCCATTGCCCATCCAGCTATTCGACACGCTAAACTGGTTTTACCTACACCCCCTTCCCCACCAATTACTAGGCAGCTACGTTGTTTCTCGAAAGTTGAGCGCAAATTCTCATTCATCAGTTGGGGAACTGTTGTACCATCCAGAACAACAGGAATGGGAATGTAAGAGGCGCGACTGCTAACTGTATCCTTTTTGGGAAATTGTTCGCGGGCTGCTTTGATATATTTAGCTACCCACGCATCTAATACTCTGGGATGGTAATGAAACCAGCCAACAAATAGCACATATCGCAGAGGTACATTAACGCTGATAAATGGGAGAGAAAAATCTGTGTAGGGTTTGAGGGCGTTATTAATTTTCAACAACCATAAAGGGGCTACCCGCAAGAGAATTAACCAAATAGAAGGCAATAAGATAAGGTAAGCGGCAATTCCCAAAAGTAATTTATGCTTAAATAGCGATTCTAGAACTCTATCAAAGAGGCGAGTTTCTTTTTCTGCTTTCAGGGCATTGAGAGGGCGACGTATCAGCCTAATGTCCGTCTCTGTGAATTTATCTTTGTATTTTTGTATAGTTGCCAATACTTGCTCAAAGTCTGAGATGACTTTCTGCAACTTGGAGGTAGGTAAAGCATTTGCTTTGTCCTGAAAGCCTGCCGCTATTCCTCCTAAACCTTTGACAGCACCTAAACGCACGTAAAACTGGTTATCATTCAACAGGGCAATTAAATTCGGGACAGAAGATACTGCTTCTGTACCCATTGCACCCAGAGCGTAAGCAGAATTGTAACGTACAGTGGGGTTCTTATCTTTTAAGGCAGCAGTTAATACTGGGACAGCTACTTTCGCTTCTACACCAATTTTTCTGAGTGCAGAAGGGACATAAATGCGAACGAATTGCTCCTTGTCTTGTAACGCCGCCATCAACGATGGAACTGCTGCTTTGGCTGCTGTCCCAATATTTCCTAAAGCTAAGGTGGCGTACAGGCGGACTTGTCCATCTTCATCTTGCAATGCCGCACTTAAGGCTGGAACTGCTGGTGCTGCTTCTGCACCCAAATCTCCTAAAACCGAAGCGGCGTGCCAGCGAAGATTAATATCCTGATTTTTCAAAGCTTCAATCAGAGACGGCACTGCTGCCGAACCGATATTAACTAATGCGTCTGCTGCAAGGCTTCTGATATGGGCATCGTTATCTATCAGCTTCTCAATCAGAGGAGCAATTTTGCTATCAGTAGTGATTTGCGCCCAACTATTGCTTGTGCATAGTAGGAACAGTGTCAGGCATAAGACAACTACCTTGAGCGCACTAAGTAATACTTGTCTGGTATGCTTTGTCATTGAATCGGATTGAATCACCCGATGAACAACTCCAGTCAGAGAAACTATACCTAAGATTGTAATCTAACTGTCAATGTGGGTTAGCGATGTCTACGATGGTCACTGAGCTTGTCGTACCCCTCCGGGGAAGCAAGCTACGCGCAGCGTCTCGTAGAGAAGTGCGGGCTACGCCTACGCACTGGTTTGCCTCAAGCTTGATTAGCATTGGGATTTAAACGCATCATAATTTTCTCTGGTTCTGTTAAATTTTTAAATCCATAACGTCGATAAAGTCCATGAGCATCTTTTGTGCCTTGACAAAACACCTTGGTACAAGGAAGGTAAATATTGATGGTTATAGGTAGCAATTACAAAATACAATTGCGGTTTACCACATCGTTAGTCGTCGCCAGAAAAGGCTATTACACCTGAACGCTTACGGCATTTATGGGGTGGTTAGTTACCGATTGAGAAAGCAATGCTGTTAAAATCTAGATAAGAATATTAATTATATAGAGCTAGAAAATATGTACATCCAAATTAAACCAGAACTAGAGCAATTTATTCAGGCACAGCTTGCAAGTGGTAGATTTACTAATGCAGATGATGTCATCAATGAAGCCTTTAAACTATTACAAGGAAGAGAGCAGCGACTTGAAGAATTACGGCAAAAAATTTCTGTAGGAACTGAACAAATTGCTAAGGGGCAAGTAACTGGCGGCGAAGTTGTATTCGCCAAATTACAAGAAAAAGTTTGTCTAATTGCTAAGGAGTCTGCTGAATGAGTAATTATTCATTTTCAGATGCAGCAATTCAATATTTAGATGAAATTATAGTATTTCAAAATGCTTTAATTATGGAATTAGCATGAAAATTCACATATTAAGTGATTTGCATCTTGAATTTCAACCCTTTAATATTCCTGATATGAATACTGATATTGTTGTCTTAGCTGGAGATATTGATTTAAGAGAAAGAGGAATTAAATGGGCAATTCAAAACATTCCCAATAAACCAGTTATATATATATTAGGTAATCATGAATACTATGGAAGTGCTTATCCAAGGCTTGTTGAGAAGCTGAAAGATTATTCATTAGGAACTAATGTTCATGTTCTAGAGAATGATTTAGTTACCATTGAGGGTGTAAATTTTTTAGGTTGTACTTTATGGACTGATTTTAAACTGTTTGGTGAGCCACGTATAGCAGGTGTAGAAGCTAGTCAAGTCATGAACGATTACAAGAAAATTAGATTAAGTCCTCAATACTCAAAGTTAAGAACTATTGACACAGCGCTAATTTGTAAAAAATCAGTTAATTGGTTAAAAAATACATTATCTGGCTTGTCTGGTAAAACTGTAATTATTAGTCATCATGCTCCTAGTGTAAAGTCTATACCTTTTCAATATAAAGAAGATATTTTAAGTGCTGCTTATGCTTCAAGTCTTGATACTTTAGTTGAGGAGTCTGGAGCATTATTATGGATTCATGGCCACATTCACCATCAATTAGATTATCAAATCGGTTTAACTCGCGTTATTTGTAATCCGCGTGGTTATCCAAATGAGCCAAATAATTACTTTAATCCAGGATTATCAGTGGAGATTTAATAAATAGTTCAGGAGGTAGGAAAAACCCGCTTTCTACCTCAATACAGTTCAGTTAAAATGATGAAAATACTGAACCATTAGCTGGATAACAGAGGCTATATTCAGCATTCAATGATATGCGTTCATATAGTTATTGATTATGAATCAGCCTACAACAAAATCTTGGCAAGAAGTCCGCGCTGCTTTCAAACAAATCTGGGGTTATGAAGATTTCCGCCCACCACAGGGAGAAATTGTCAATAATTTATTGTCACAGAAAGATGCGCTGATTATTATGCCTACAGGTGGCGGAAAGTCGATTTGTTTTCAACTTCCCGCACTGCTACAAACAGGATTAACCTTGGTAGTTTCGCCCTTAGTAGCGTTGATGGAAAACCAAGTTCAGGAATTACTGCAAAGCGGTCAAAAAGCAGCACTTTTGCATAGTGAATTATCTTCATCTCAACGCCGTACAACTCTGCAAGCTTTAGAACGTCAACAGCTAAGATTACTGTATTTATCGCCAGAAACTTTACTCAGTCCGCCAGTGTGGGAAAAATTATGTCAACCGCAATTGCAAATTAATGGTTTGATTTTGGATGAAGCTCATTGTTTAGTGCAGTGGGGTGATACTTTTCGCCCAGCTTATCGCAGATTAGGGGCGGTGCGTCCGGCATTGCTCAAATCAAAACCACCAGGAACAAAAATTAGCATCGCCGCTTTTACTGCTACTGCTGACCCCTCAGCCCAAAAAATTATTCAAACAGTTTTACAATTACAGCAACCAGAGATTTTCCGCTTGAATCCTTACCGTCCGAACTTGCATCCCAGCGTTCGCATCGCTTGGACACCACGAGGTAGGAAACAACAATTATTAAAGTTTATTCAAAATAGACCGCAACAATCGGGATTAGTTTATGTTCGCACTCGGAGAGATAGCGAAGATTTAGCTGAATGGTTAGCAGAGATGGGTTACGCTACAGCTAGCTATCATGCGGGATTGGGTGCAACTGAACGCCGTGAAGTAGAAGCAAGATGGTTAAGTAGCAAAATCCCCTTTGTGGTTTGCACCTGTGCGTTTGGTATGGGGATAAATAAAAGTGACGTTCGCTGGGTAGCACATTTTCACGCGCCGCATCTGCTATCTGAATATGTGCAAGAAATTGGCCGCGCTGGAAGGGATGGGAAACCAGCAGAAGCGTTGACATTGGTAAGTGAACCTACGGGGTGGTTAGATTCAGGAGATAAGCAAAGACAGGAGTTTTTTCAAGAACAAATGCGATCGCAACAACAAATAGCGCAGCAACTTGTGAAAAAATTACCGAAACAGGGAGAAGTGAATGCAGTAACCAGACAATTTCCCGAAGGTGCAACGGCGCTAGCTTTACTCCATAGCAACGGTCAGCTAAACTGGCTTGATCCTTTCCATTACACCATTGGGCAAAAAGCGGGAAATCAGCCACCGACGCAATTACACGCCGCTAAACAGATGCAGCAATATCTAACAACTAAGCAGTGTCGTTGGCAGTTTTTGTTAAATGCCTTTGGTTTTGACAAAGAAGCCGCTAACCTGCGTTGCGGACATTGCGACAATTGCCGTCAATGAGTATCAAAGGGAGCATCCCAAATGTACAAGTTTATTTTTATACGGTATTTGGACTTACGGCGGAGAATGAAATAACGAACCGCATACCCCTTCGGGGAAGCAAGCTACGCGCAGCGTCTCGTTAGAGAAGGACGCGTACTCCTACGATGAAGCAAGCTACGCGTAGCGTCTCGAAGAGAAGAACGCAAAGGAAAGAAGTTTGTACAGGGTTTGCTGTGTCTTTTGGCAAAATTGGAAAGACGCAAAGGAAAAGATAAATAATTTTATAGCGCGACAGTGAGTAAATTAAAACTTTTTTCTTTCCCCTGCTCCCCTAAATATTCTCTAGCTAGATTCATCCAATAGGATGAATTGTCATTTTCACCACCAAGTGACAATAGGGTAGTCAAGTAGAGGATAAAAATATGTCATCTGCTCAAGCGCCCTCGCTACCACCGTTGATTCCGCGCGAAATCCTGTTTGGGAATCCCGAAAAAACTAGCCCACAACTCTCGCCTGATGGCAAGTACTTGGCATATATCGCCCCTGATGAGAAAAATGTCTTGCAGGTATGGTTGCGAACGATAGGACAAGAAGATGACCAGATACTAACTGTCGATAAAAAGCGCGGTATCCGCATTTTCTTCTGGACTTATAACGCCGACCAGTTAATTTATATGCAAGACTCGGATGGCGACGAGAACTATCATCTTCACTTGGTTAATATTCACTCCAAGATTGTGCGTGACTTAACGCCATTCCAGGGCGTGAAAGCCGAACTTGTGGAACTGGAACCTAAATTTCCAGATCAAGTGCTGGTAGCGTTGAACTTGAACAATCCTCAAAAGTTTGACGTTTACCGCATCAACCTTAAAAATGGTGCGGTTGAGTTCGACACTGATAACCCCGGTAACATTATCAGTTGGACATCTGATGCTGAGTTCCAAATACGTGCAGCAACAGCTAGTACACGCGATGGTGGTTACGACCTCTTATTGCAGAAACCAGATAAACAGTGGGAAATTCTCCGTCACTGGGGAGCAGAAGAAGAAGGGAATTCTGTTAGCTTCTCAGATGATGGTAAAACCCTTTATATTCAAGGGAATCATGATGCTAACGCCAAACGTCTGCTAGCTGTTGACCTAGATAGCCGTCAAGAAACCGTTATTGCTGAAGATGAACAGTATGATGTCGTGGGGATAATTATTCACCCATTGACGCGAGTTATTCAAGCAGTTTCTTTCTACAAAGATAAACAAGAATGGCAGGTAATCGATCGCAGTATCGCCGCAGATTTTGAGGAAATCGCTAAGGTGCGTCCTGGAGAATTCTCTATAATTAGCCGTGACTTGGAAGATAAAACCTGGCTAGTAGCTTATAGAACTGACGATGGGCCAGTTTATTACTATGCCTACAACCGAGAGTCCAAAACTAGCACTTTCCTTTTTAGCAACCAACCCAAACTCGAAGCGTTGCAGTTAGCTTCAATGCAACCAATTTCCTACGAAGCGCGGGATGGCTTAACTATCCACAGTTACTTGACAACCCCTGTGGGAATACCTTCGCAGAATCTCCCAACAGTACTGCTGGTTCACGGTGGCCCTTGGGCGCGGGATACTTGGGGTTTAGATCCCCAAGCGCAATGGCTAGCGAACCGGGGTTATGCCGTTCTGCAAGTGAACTTTCGCGGTTCCACTGGCTACGGTAAAGCATTTTTGAATGCTGGGAATCGGGAATGGGCTGGCAAAATGCACGATGACTTGATTGACAGCGTTAACTGGCTGGTGGAACAAGGCATTTCTGATCCGCAAAAGATTGCGATTATGGGCGGTTCTTATGGAGGTTACGCCACTCTAGTAGGATTAACTTTTACACCAGAAATATTTGCGGCTGGTGTGGATATTGTCGGGCCAAGTAGCCTGATTACTCTGATAGAAACTATACCGCCTTATTGGGAACCATTGAAGGCAATGCTTTCTCATCGTGTCGGTAACTTGGAGACAGAAGAGGAATTTCTGAAATCGCGATCGCCTTTATTCTTTGTTGACCGAATTCAAAAACCTTTACTCATCGGTCAAGGTGCAAACGATCCGCGAGTGAAACAATCAGAAAGCGATCAAATTGTCAACGCAATGCAACAAGCTGGTTTACCAGTGCAATATGTACTTTACACAGATGAAGGACATGGTTTTGCCAGACCAGAAAATCGCTTGCACTTTTTTGCGATCGCAGAAGAGTTTCTCGCCAAATACTTAGGCGGTAGATTTGAACCTTTGGCAGATATTCCAGGTCATTCAGGAATAATTAGATAAAGTTTCAAAATGGTGGTTAGTGTGATTCACCAACCACCTTAATATTTTTAATTACAGATGGATGTATTAACTTATCAGGTATTCGGTTTCGCTCAATGTATTCATTAATCTGGGCTTGATGATTAAGATACAAACCCAAGTCGCTATACTTTGCTAGGTTTTAACTTCGTTGACATTAAACTTATGGGCAAATTTGAGAAAAAGTCAAGTTTTTAATGGTAGATTTTGTATAAACTCTTACTGCTAACTCTTCGGGTTGTCCTAGACAATCACCATAACATCCGTTAACAAAAGCAGTCCCCCGATCTCCAACTAACTCAAGAACAAAACGACCAGCTTCTCCTCCAGCAGAAAAATCAGTTTGCTGATAGTGTCTACCTTCTGCAAACCCCTGTGTTTGTATATGACCGATATGATTTTTGAGTTGTTTGCACTCATTCAATTGAGTAATTGCTTGTTTGTAATAAGATTTATACTCTCTAAAACCTAGATAATTTCTATATTCAATTGGTATAATTAATCCTGGAGTTAATTTTGTAGTACAAGCTATACAGTAAGAAATTAAAATTACTATCAATAATGGAAGTATATTTTTTAAAATATGCTGGTCGCGATGTTTTTTTTGATTTTGGATTGTACAAGATATATAAATACAACCAATAGGTAATATTAGTAAAAAGCTACAAAGTAGATTAATTATAATAAATATATCTGTATATATCAATTTAGATGTGACTTTAAATGGGTTCCTCGGTGAATTTGCTTTTGTTAAAATACTATCAATCGTCAAAGTTATAATTAGAATTATTGGAGATATAAACAGAAAAGCAGTCAGTAAATATAAAAATATAATAATGCTATTAGTATTAATAGGTAGAATTATTAAATTAAGAATGCAACCTAGAAGTGCAGCAATAATAATTGCGGAAAAAGAAAAGTCCTCACGCTTATCACTAAAAGCTACAATAGTCGCTGTACTGCAACATAGAGCAACAAATAATGCCATAGAAAAACTAAAAGGAAAATCGCCTGGGTTATCTAACCAAACTCCAACAAAATCATCTCTGAAAATAATATTTGGCAATGCTAATAAAATCAGAAATGGCAAACTAAACAGAAAGATTAAACTAGTAATAGCTGTAGCTGATGTTTTAGAGTTTAAATAGTTATAACTTTTCTGCATTTTAAATTTTTTATCCATAAGAGTTAATTAAAATGCTTAACTAGGAAATAGGAAATAGCAAATAAATTACCGGTCGTATGTCTTTCTTTTAAATTTTTACTAATAAATGGAATCATCCACATTGCTTTCTCCAGCTTTGAGTACTTGCTCTGTGGTTAGCTGTAACTCTGGGAAAATAGTAGAAGCGATCGCAGTGTTTCCTGCAAATCTAGTTTCTTCATAAAATCCGTCAACTAATATAAGTACGGTGACTCTGTTCATTTGTGGATCGACAATCAAATATTCAGCAATTCCTCTAGCTGCATACTCGGAACGTTTGTAGCGATAGTCCCGATCTTCGTTAGCTTTGCCAGGAGAAACAACTTCGACAACTAAAGCCGGAGGTGGCATATCCAAGGTGATTGTAGATCGCGTTGCACCTTCTAAAGCTATTGCAAGTTCATCCGTCAGCACAACTAAGTCAGGAATGCGAGTTGTAGCACGAGAACCAGCAACAACAATTTCAACTTTGTTACTTAACCGATTAACTGGAACAAACTTGAGGAAATTTACCAGCAAAAATAGAGATATCTGGACATTTTTTGGGCTTTCAGGTGGCATGAAAACTAACTCACCTGCCACCAGTTCATACTGGTTATCCGTGCCATCATCATAATTCAAATATTCCTCAAGCCTTAAATGTTTGCCAATGATTGCAGTCATATCACTTCAATAGAAGTTACATATTGATAGTTTACCAAATACATCAATCCTGATTTCTTATTTAAAACCACAGATAATTCATGGGTATTTATCTGTGGTTATATTTTCATCTAATTTACTTTTGCAAGATATTTAGTAAATACCTGGTTATTTACAGCGATCGCTTCCCTAAAATTGCTGCAAAAACCGCAAATCACTAGCATACAAGCGACGAATATCATCGATTTGGTGTAACACCATTGCAAAGCGTTCTACACCAAAACCCGCAGCAAACCCTGTATACACTTCTGGGTCATAACCCACAGACTTAAGTACATTTGGATCGACCATACCGCAGCCCATCACCTCCAACCAGCGTCCATTCCACTGCAAATCCACTTCAGCAGAGGGTTCGGTAAAAGGGAAATAACTAGCGCGGAAGCGAATAGGTAAATCGCCAAATATTGCTTGTAAAAATACTTTAATTGTGCCCTTGAGGTCAGTAAAAGTTAGTCCTTCATCAATGGCTAAAAGTTCTATTTGATGGAAAACTGCTGAGTGAGTCGCGTCTACATTATCTCGCCGATAAACTCGCCCTGGAGCCACAACCCGAATCGGTGGTTCTTCTCTTTCCATGTAACGAATTTGCACTGACGAGGTATGAGTGCGGAGGAGATTCCCATCTGGCAGGTAGAAGGTATCCTGCATATCACGGGCGGGGTGATCTGGCGGGGTGTTGAGAGCCTCGAAATTATAATAATCTGTTTCCATCTCTGGCCCTTGAGCCACGGTGTAGCCCATACCAACAAAGATATCCAGTGCCCGGTCAATAATTCCATTGAGGGGATGAATGCGACCTTGGGGGCTGTAAATTCCCGGCATAGTTACATCTAGGGTTTCCGCCTCTAGCTGTAGCTGAATTTGTGCGGATTCTAAGGCAGCACGTTGCTGGTCTAGACTAGTTTGCAGGGATTCTTTAACTGTATTGGCGATCGCTCCAATTTTTGGTCGTTCCTCTGCACTCATTTGCCCCATACTTCGCAACAGCGCCCCCAGTTCCCCTTTTTTACCCAGATAGTTAACTCTGAGTTCTTCCAGACGTTCTAGGGTGTCGGCGGCTGCGATCGCTTTTTCTCCTTCCTGCCGCAGTGCTAAAAGTTGAGCTTCTAAATTGCTAGTCATTAGTTATTAGTCATTAGTCATTAGTCATTAGTCTATAGTCAAAAGCTGTGAACTGCTCGATAAATCAACTTACAGGCAAGGGGTAAACTTCCGCCACAATGTACTGGTGAGTATAAATGTTTTTTGGTGCTTGTGATTTCAGACATTGACAAATCGCTAATAACAAATAACTAATAACTAATGACCAATGACCCATATTTCTCTACGAGAGGCTGCGTCCTAAGCGTAGCTATGCCGCAGGCTTTACGATTACGCTCAGTACAAATGACTAATGACTATGAAATTACTAATTAGCAACGACGACGGCGTTTCTGCTTTGGGGATTCGTACCCTAGCCAACTACTTGGCAGAAGCAGGTCATGATGTTAGTGTAGTTTGCCCAGATCGAGAGCGATCAGCAACTGGACATGGATTAACTCTCCACCAACCCATTCGTGCCGAAATTGTAGAGTCAATTTTTCATCCTGCTGTCAAAGCTTGGGCTTGCGATGGTACGCCTTCAGATTGCGTCAAATTGGCGCTGTGGGCTTTGCTAGATACTCCTCCCGATTTGGTTCTCTCTGGCATTAATCAAGGTGCGAATTTGGGAACTGAAATCTTATATTCTGGCACTGTTTCGGCAGCAATGGAAGGTCTAATTGAAGGTATTCCCAGCGTAGCTCTAAGTCTTATTAGTCATACATCTAAAGACTTTCAACCTGCTGCTAAGTTTGCCAAAGTTCTCGTAGACCAGTTAGCCCAAAAACCTCTACCAGATTTGATGTTGCTCAACGTTAATATTCCTGCTGTGAAGTGGGAAGAAATTGCTGGAGTGACACTTACCCGTCAAGGAGTACGGCGTTACATTGATGTGTTTGATAAACGAGTTGATCCTCGTGGAAAAACGTACTATTGGTTAACCGGAGAAGTAGTTGAGGATGTGGAACCTTCAACTGGATTAAATCTGCCTCAAAATGTACCAACAGACGTGCAGGTTGTACGTAAAAACCACATCAGTATAACTCCGTTACAATACAATCTAACTTACGCAACTGGACTAGAGAAATTGTCTGATTGGGAATTCAATTTTCCCTGAATCATTTGATTTATCAGGACAAAACTGGAGTTATTCAAATGCATTAGAGAAAAATGTAGGCTATAACGTAGGGGCACTCTTGAAATAACCGATACACATTCACCCCAAAAGCTAGAAAATTCTCCCTGACAGTATTCCATCCACATTTACACAATCAGCCAGAAACAGGGTATGCTGTTTTACCAAGAAATCTTCCCTCTAATACAATCGGTGAGACAGCATAAACTTAGACAATTTAAATAGTAATTTTTCCAGTTATCGCCCGCTCAGTCCAGCAAGCAACACCCATGTCTAGGATAGAGAATCAATTTACCGTACAATTTTGGGGCGTTCGCGGCAGCATCCCCAGCCCAGGGCCACACACCGTTCGCTACGGCGGTAATACCCCTTGCATATCAATGCAAGCGGGCGATAAACGCTTAGTTTTCGATGCTGGCACGGGACTACATGTTTTGGGGCAATCTTGGTTGCGCCAAATGCCGTTAGAAGGTCACATATTTTTTACTCACTCTCACTGGGATCACATGCAGGGTTTTCCCTTCTTTACCCCAGGATTTGTCAAGGGTAATGACTTTCATATCTACGGTGCGATCGCACCTGATGGCTCGACCATAGAGCAGCGTCTCAACGATCAAATGTTACACCCGAACTTTCCTGTACCCTTGCAGATTATGCAAGCCAATTTAAAGTTCTACGACATTCGACCGGGGCAACCAATCCACATCGATGACGTTACCGTAGAAACAGCACCTTTAAACCATCCAGGAGAAGCCGTAGGATACCGTGTCAACTGGCGTGGTGGTGCTGCTGCTTATATTACTGATACCGAACATTTTCCTGACCGACTCGATGACAATGTGCTGTGGCTAGCTCGTAATGCTGATATTCTGATTTACGATTCCACCTACACAGATGAAGAATACCACTCCCCAAAAACCCCAAAAATTGGCTGGGGACATTCTACCTGGCAAGAAGCGGTGAAAATGGCACAAGCTGCCAACGTCAAAACTTTGGTAATTTACCACCATGACCCCGCCCACAATGACGACTTTTTGGATTGTGTAGGGCAACAAGCCTCTGAAAAATTTCCTGGTGCTATTATGGCACGGGAAGGAATGGTACTTCAGATTCCTACCTCAGTAGCCTTATCAGAATCTTTTCCTGTTAGTAAGTTTTCTACCTAAAGATTGCGATCGCAGGAATTGGAGATTTTAGATTAGATTGGTGATCAGAAGCTTTCAGCGCGAGAGCGTACCTGTTGGCTGTAAGGTGAGACAGCGCTGCCCAGAGTTGTCACGCCAACCATAGGATAAGGGCGACAACAGGAAGATAGACTTTATAGATTCACCAACACAGCTCAGGCACGCACCCACAAGACCCTCTCTTGTGGCTGAATGAGGGTAAAACCTCGTTGCAGTCTCAATAAAGGAACTAGAGCCTTTTTAGCTCTGGTATTTGGGGTATCTGGAATTAGCAATTAGCTGTCAACCAATTTTGGATTTTGGATTGAAACAGACAACAGTCTTCTCTGCGAGACGCTCCGCGAACGTCCCGCTACAAAGTTCGGGTATTAGTTCTGAAGATTTTGGATTTGTTCTGCCTATTAAGAGCGAGGAATAAACCAAAAAATAAAAATCTAAAATCTAAAATTAGTAGTCAAGCTGATGGCATAAGATCCCATCTGGGGCTACTTTCCGTGGGTTAGGCTTTTGGCTGATAGCTAAAAGGGGTGGCATTAACACCCTGGCTGATCGTACAAGACCTCATGGGCAGTTGGTGAATGTCCTCCTCAAGGCGGTTTACCATAAGGTAGCTTCCTGCTGATAGCTAAAATAAACCTAAAATCTCAGAATCCACGTGCTAAATTTGTCTCAAAATGGGTGTTCTGTGTGGGTTGCTTCTTCGAGCGAAGGGCTGCTAACGCCGACTGCTGTTGCCCTTGGCAAGTTTGATGGTGTTCATCTTGGTCATCAAAGGGTAATTCAACCAGTCTTGCACCCTGGCGATCGCTTGTCAGTAGCCAGTAGTCCCCAGTCAAAGGAAAATCAACAACTAACAAATCAAGAATATACCTACTCAACAGTTGTCACCTTTGACCCCCATCCACAGGAGTTTTTCACGGGGCAACCCCGGACTTTGTTAACGCCACTGGATGAAAAAGTCCAACAATTGCGATCGCTTGGGGTAGAACAACTAGTATTACTACCCTTTGACAAAGAATTATCTGCTTTGACCCCCGAAGAATTCGTCCAAAAAATTCTCGTCCAGCAACTGCAATGCCAGCGAATTAGCATCGGGCAGGATTTTTGTTTTGGCGAAAAACGCAGTGGCACTGCTAAAGATTTGCAATTAATCGCCGCCAAACACAATATCCCCGTTACCATCGTTCCCTTACAAACTTATACAGGTGACTCGCCTACCCAAAGCAGTTGCGTCAGTACTAATCCAACCCAAGATGCCCGCATTAGCACTTCATTGATCCGCCAAACCCTTGAGCAAGGCGACATCGAAAACGCAAATTTACTACTAGGTCGCCCCTATACTCTCTTTGGTGTTGTGGTTCAAGGTCAACAA
The DNA here is from genome assembly GCF_015206895.1 of Nostoc sp. LEGE 12450. Classification (GTDB taxonomy): domain Bacteria; phylum Cyanobacteriota; class Cyanobacteriia; order Cyanobacteriales; family Nostocaceae; genus Nostoc. The sequence continues at coordinate 48,926 of NZ_JADEXU010000047.1, forward strand.
TTGGGTAGAACAATTGGCTTTCCCACCGCCAATCTCCAACTACCAAAAGAAAAGTTTTTGCCCCGCCAAGGAGTTTACGCTGTCCGTGTTTTTACTCTTAGTGAAACATCAAATGCTTCTTCTAGTGAGAACTTGGGCGTAATGAACATCGGCAACCGCCCAACTGTAAATGGTACTTATTCATCTGCGGAAGTACATTTATTCGATTGGTCTGGTGATTTGTATGGCAAAAAACTGGCTGTAGAATTAGTTAAATTTTTGCGCCCTGAACAAAAATTCCCTTCTCTAGAAGCCTTAAAAACACAAATTCAACTTGACTGCGTTGTTGCTAAAGAAGTTTTGAGTGCTGAGTGGGAACAATAGATAGGGCATCGGGCATGGGCTGAAAAGGCAG
>NZ_JADEXU010000336.1 GCF_015206895.1 Nostoc sp. LEGE 12450
TAACAATACTGGCTCGTTTGCCTGAAAGGAGTACAGTTTAGAAGAAGGATTCACCTGCGAGCTACTCATTACTCAATTAATGGAATATTTGATGGGCTAGAAGTCTTTTGCTATATCAGTATTCTTATCTGGTACATAGCGTTCTATAATTAATAATTAGCTTTGCATGTATAATTTTAGATAAAAACATTGCACGTTGCCATATAAAATTTAGCATTAAAAAATGCTATTAATGTAATTCGATACTCCCTGATGACCATCTCCAAAGTCTTGTATAAATTCATCAGTTACTCTATTTGCACAACTATCTATCTCTTCGGAAAGTGAATTTTGATGCAGTATCTGATGCGCTGATTTACGCAAAACCTCAAATAATTTAGAACTGTAATCAGAGTCTTCGCTCAAGAAATTCCACAGTTCTTTACCAATCAAAGTTTGCATTTCCCAATCAGGCAGTATTTGTTTTAATAGACCAATTGTTACTGTTTTGCTTGTTCTTTTACCATAAGTAAATCCTATATATGCTTTATCTCCTTCTTTAACCTTTTCTTGAATTTTTTCAGCCCAGTAAACTACTTGGTCTTTATCCATATTGTTTGGGCCGCTTTTTATTTGCAGCCAAAACTTTTCACCATCACTCGTAGTTTTAACCAAATCCCATCCTGATTTATTAGGAGCTTTTTCAACGGTATCAGAACTAGTAAGTAACAGGTCTTCTATAAAAAATCCCATAGATGTAACGATTGAGCGAGTAGCCGCCATATAAACATTTAATCTGACAACTGCATCTGGAGTATCTAAATTAAGCGCTCTAATTAAAAATGGGTTAGGATTTAAGTTCTTTAAAGATAGGTTTCTAACCATATTTAGTTGTTTTTGGGTGAATACCCTACTAATAATGGCTAAATAATTTTCGGCAACTGTAAGTTCTGCTGATAAAGAGCCTGATTCCCTATATCTAGACAGATTAGTAATTTCTTCGTCTGTTAACTTTAAAACGCTTTTACCAGATATACTCTTGAGGTTTTTGAGATTTTCTTCTTGAAATTCTAAGAAGTCTTTTATATCTGCAAAATATGAGGCAAGAGAACGTGCTTTGTTGAGTGTAAAACCTACCTCATTTTTTAGAGCGTATGCTAACATTTCATGAAACTGTTCTGACACTTTATTTTATCCTAAATCTAATAAAATAAATTTAATAATACTAAATCTTTAAAAAGTTAAACTAAAAAAGTGAAAGCTGTTCAAAAACATTTGTTGATTCTGGTTTTTCATTTTTGATTATTTTAGATAAATATTGTCCTATTGCGTGAGATAGTTTAACCGGAACAGAATTACCTATTTGTCTATATCTAGACGATAGAGAACCATAAAATACCCAAGTATCAGGAAAAGTTTGAATTCTTGCATATTCTCGTACACTCAGAGGTCGTAATTCAACAGGATGACACATATCTGTAGCTTTTTGATGTGGGCTTGTTGTCACCGTAGGAGATGGTTTATCCCAACACAATCTTCTATAAAATCCAACTTTGCCACCCCCAGATTTGTAAGCGCCTCCCATTGCTTCAGGCTTTAATTCATCTGGTAAATGTCTCCAGTTTTGACCTTCTTTCAATAAAGCAAGATATTTTAGACGTTGTTTTGAATAAGGGGTGTATTCTGGATCTGGATCGGATAAATTAGACAGAGCATCTCTAAGAGTTCGCCATTTCTGAAGTCCTTTTAAGCAATTTTTATCATGAGTTGGTTTAGGAAAAGTTAAAACTTCACCATTTTTTGACCCAATAAATATTACTCTCGCTCTGGTTTGCGGTACACCATAATCAGCAGCTTGCACTAGCATAGGAGGAGCAACTTCATAACCGATTGCTTTCATTTGGGCTAATACAACCTTAAGGGCTGCACCCTCAATTTCATCTGGTTCTAAAGGAGAGTATCCAACACCTCTTATATTATGAGGTCTATGCCGAATAGGAGATGAAAGTAATCCTTTGACGTTCTCCATTAAAAAAAAGCGAGGTTGAATTTCTTTCACAATGCGAATGAAATCCATAAATAAACTTCCTCGTGGATCTATAACAGAACCACGCTTACCCGCAGTGCTGAATGGCTGACAGGGCGGCCCTCCTGTTACTAGGTCTACTTCACCAGGTAAAAGAGGTCTACCAAGTTTTAAAACACGTCCTCCCTCTTCTAGCAATGTTTGTGCTGAAATCTGCCTAATATCCCTTGGTACAGCACTTTCAGAAAGGTGGGGGCGGTTCAGAATAATAGTTTTTGTTGCATCAGCATCTATTTCAACTACGCTGACAGTATAAAAACCTGCTTCTTCTATACCCAAATCAAGACCGAAAGCTCCTGCAAACAGAGCAATGGATATTAATTGGTTATTAATCACCTTTTCCTCAAATTTTCAAAATCAATTTTACTCACATTTAAACCTAATAGATTTTTATAATTTCCCCGAAATCGTCTGCGTGGGTATTTTCACATTGTCGTCTAAGTTTTTTACAAATACTACCTTGCCTCTGCTGCGTGGAGTAGGCGAACATAAGTTCCGCCTTGCTGCCATAATTCCTCATGGGTACCACTTTGGACAATTTTACCTTGGTCTAGAACAATAATTTTATGGCAATCACGAATTGTACTCAGGCGGTGGGCTACTACAATACATGAGCAACCACGCTGTCGCAAGTTACGGTTAATAATCAATTCGGTTTCTACATCGAGGGCGCTGGTTGCTTCATCCAGTACTAATATTGTGGGATTTCTCACCAAAGCGCGGGCGATTTCTAAACGTTGACGTTGCCCACCACTGATATTCATACCGCCTTCAATCAATTCAAAGTCATATTTGGCAGACATAGAAGCGATCGCATCATGAATGGCTGCATCCTGACAAGCTTGCACCAAATCAGCTTCTGGCACAGTTGAATCCCAAAGAGTGATATTATCTCGCACAGTCCCCGCAAATAAAAAGATATCCTGCTCAACCATTGCCAATGAATTAGCCAACACAGAACGCTTAATTTGCGATCGCTCTACACCATCAAAACAGATTTCCCCTGCCCAAGGCTGATAAAGACCGCAAATTAATTTAGCAATCGTAGATTTCCCTGAACCGCTTCCCCCCACAAGCGCTATGCGTTGTCCAGGTTGAACAGTTAAGCTAAAATTCTCAATTAAGGCAGGTTCCACCCGACTGTAGCCAAAGGTGATATTTCGTAATTCAATATGTCCCTGTAATTGCC
>NZ_JADEXU010000048.1 GCF_015206895.1 Nostoc sp. LEGE 12450
GGGGAATGGGGCAGAGAGCAGGGAGCAGAGGGAAATGACTTAAGCTTTGAGCCGACAAGCTTTGCGGAACATGGATCTGATTCCCCCACTTCTAGTAAGTGGTTCTCAAGAGAGGGGTCGAATCCCCTTTTTGCACTCTGCTCCCTGCTCCCTGCTCCCCTGCCTCCTATTTCCTACTCTTCAATCCCCAACACCCAGTTAACTAGCATCCGAACGCCGTAGCCAGTAGCACCTGCGCCGTTGTAGCCGTTTTCTTTATCTGTCCATACTGGGCCGGCAATATCTATGTGCGCCCAAGGGGTTTCTTTGACAAATTGCTTGAGGAAAAGGGCAGCCGTAATCGCACCACCTGGACGCGGGCCTGTATTTTTCATGTCCGCAATCCCAGACTTTAGCCCTTCAAAATATTTTTCTTCCATTGGCATCCGCCAAATCTTTTCCCCTGAAGTTTGGGCAGCTTTTTCGATCTGGGAAGCTACGTCATCATCGGGAGTGTACAAACCTGCAATATCATCACCCAAGGCAATGACGTTAGCACCAGTTAGGGTGGCTAAATCAACGATCGCATCCAACCCTAATTTCTCGGCATACACCAAAGCATCTGCAAGGGTTAAACGCCCTTCTGCATCGGTGTTGTTCACTTCAATTGTTTTGCCGTTTGATGCGGTGAGAATGTCTCCAGGGTGCATGGCGCGACCGCTAATCATGTTTTCAGCTACCGCCGAGATAAAGTGAACTTCAACATCTGGCTTAATTTGAGCAATTGCTTTTGCCGCCCCCAAGGTAGCAGCCGCACCGCCCATATCCATTTTCATGGTTTCGATGCCGCTACCAGCACCTTTAATATTGAGTCCGCCGGAATCAAAGGTTACACCTTTGCCAATTATTGCTAGTTTCTTTTTCGGTGTACCTTCTGGTTTGTAAGTCAGGTGAATGAATTTAGGTGGCAACTCGGAACCTTGCGCTACTCCCAAAAAAGCACCCATACCCAACTTTTCACAGTCTTCTTTTTCGAGAATTTCTACTTGTAAACCGTAGTCCTTGGCGATCGCTTGGGCAGTTTCGGCTAAAGTAATTGGTGTTACCGCATTGGCTGGTGCTGCCACTAACTCCCGTGCCAAATTTACCCCAGAAACGATTTGATTGGCGAGGGTAATGGCTGCTTCTTGTCCACTGAAACCTAGTAAATCTACGGTTTCTATTTGCGATCCTTTATCTTCTGGTTCTGATTTAAAACGAATATCTTGGTAAAGTGCTAATTCAACACCTTCTGCGATCGCTTGGGCACTTGCGGCTGGATCGTTATTCCATAATGGGAAACTAAATCCCAAAATTTTGCTTTTTTGCTTTTTTGCGACTCTGGCTACCGCAGCAGCAGCGCGTCGCAAAGTGTCGAGTTTGAATGCATCTGGTTTACCCAATCCTACCAGAATCAATTTACGCACTGGGCTACCAGGATTTACACGAGTGAAAATTGTGCTGTTGGCTTTACCTTTAAATTCTTCTTCAGCAATTAGTTCTTTTAAGACCCCGGAAAACTTTTGATCTAAAGTTGCTAGTTCTCCGGTTAACTCTACTGCATCTTCAAATAATCCTATTGCCAAACTATCGCCTGCCCACTCTAGCAAAGGCTTATCACTAGGTTGAATTGTCATTTTGGGATTTTGTGTAAGTATTCCTTCTTGTACCAGTATTGCTCAAAATTCTTGTTTCAGGATGAGGGGAATGGGTATAGGGTATTGGGCATGGGGCATTGGGCATTGTGGAGCAGGGAGCGGTAGCTATAATTTAGTGAATTAGTGCAAGTAGTACTCATTAACGAGGCTTTTATCCTCGTGAATCCACATCAGAACTCCGTTAACGAGGCTTTTATCCTCGTGAATCCATATCAGAACTCCGTTAACGAGGCTTTTATCCTCGTGAATCCATATCAGAACTCCGTTAACGAGTCTTTTATCCTCGTGAATCCACATCAGAACTCCGTTAACGAGGCTTTTATCCTCGTGAATTCACATCAGAACTCCGTTAACGAGTCTTTTATCCTCGTGAATTTACATCAGAACTCCGTTAACGAGTCTTTGATACTCGTGAATCCACATCAGAACTCCGTTAACGAGGCTTTTATACTCGCTAATGAAGCTATGATCTTCATTCTTTTACCTGACTTTTCGCGTTATGTGGAAAAGTCCACCAAAAACCTAACCCCCTAACCCCCTTTCCGACGCGGGAAGGGGGAAAATTCAAAGTCTCTCTCCTAAAAGGAGAGAGATTTTCCAGATACCCTGAAAAGTCAGATTATTTTACGTCCTGCTTCTTGTCCAATTCCCCATTCCCTATGCCCCAATTGTTGTATCAATGTTAAATTTTCTGGCGATCGCTGCGATTATTTCTTGCTCAAGTGGTGTAGTCTTATTGTCAAGCTGGGCAATTTTTTTACACTGAACCAGCAAGGGTATAGCAAAATCACGATTCAGCTGATTGAGCAGTATATCTAAAGACTTAGGTGATTTGATATTTTTGGCAATGGCATCCAACGAGGTAGGACTGAGTTTTAAAGCTTGTAATTCTGGCAAAATTTCTTCCAAAGTCTTATCTGGATGGCTAGCCAGAATCATGTGAACTAAGATTTGATCCATGACGGCTTCTTGAGCAATCGCACTTTCTAGATACTTTTCACTTTCTGCTTTTAATGTTGCCAGAGTCTGTGGCGATGCCAAGGAAGTTGATTCATCTAGCTTGGCTTCATAAAATCGACAAGCAGCATAACCCAATGAATAGATCATTGTTGCATTTGAACTAGCTGCGATCGCAGCACCCGCTAAAGGCACATTTCGCAGTAAGCCTAATCCCGCAGCTTTCAAAAGACGACCTCCACCCAAAGCCAGACCAAAAATTGCCAGGACTTCTCCTTTACGGGCAGGGTCTTTTAAATCCAGCCCGTAGTCAAATGCAATTTGATAAAGCATTTCTGACTGCAATTTTGTTGTCGCTGTTAAATCAATTGCCAACAACGCCACTGCTATTCCTGGCAAAATACTAGTGGCTAGTCCAACAGTGCCTGCTTGAGTCGCTTTTTCCACCATGATTCGGTGAGCAATCTGGCTGGGTGATTCATTTGGATACTTTTGTTTGAGCTTGTTTACCGCAGCTTCTGCTTTTTCCAAATCAACAGCATCAGGAGTACCAATTAACCAATTTAGATTTAATACTCCAGATAGTTTTCTAATCAACCAATTTTCGCTGAGGCGATTCACAACCTGACCACTGGTTTGAGTTGTTTGCTCAATTAACTTGTGTGTTTGTTTCGCTGTCGCTTCTCCCACCTCTAATGCTGTGTCTAAAACTGCTTTGCCAGTCTGAGCAACACTTTGAACAAAAGACTCTAATTCAGACGGTTCATTTTCTACTGATGATTGAGCCTGGATTTTTATTTCTGAAGTTTCATTAGGTGAATTAACTGATTTATTCACTACTATTTCTTGTTGGGATTTGTCTGCCATTACTTGACACCATCTTGTAAAGCCTCTCTAAACTTGTTGTAGCGAATTATGAACGGCTCTACATCTCTCTATAAACGTAAATATCAGTTTAAGATTAACTATTTTCTGGCTTGCCGCAGGCATCACGCAATTATAAATTAAAGGAGATAGCCAGCTATTTTTGAAGCGCCTGCTGAAAAGTCTTGATGGCATCCACATGATTCACCATAAGAATGCAACGTAACAACAAATCCAGATCGATTCCTTTGACCTCCTCACTACTGGAAACCCTCTCATAGTGAAGTGCCTTGTCCTCTTTCCGCAGGTGATAAACTTCTAACACACCATCTTCCCAGAACCACACTTCTGGAATCAAGAGCCGCTTATATGCCTCCAGCTTGTCGATACCGCCACTCGTAAACACCACTTCAATCACCAGATCGGGACGCACTCGACCTGGAGCCAGTTTATAAGATTCATCCGCCTCACGCTTGACAGCACCCACTTCACTTTCCAAGGTCATTGAGCCAGTGGGAATAAAGTCAAACCCAGCCGCAAGCAAGTACAGTTCCACTAATGCAGCAATTCTTTTCTTAACGGTTTCGTGTGGTTCTCCAGGCATTCTTCGGATCTCCAAAACTCCATTCAAGAAAGAGAGCCTATATCCTGGACGGTCTAGCAACTGCTCAACTGCTTTGAATTCTCTCCAGGTCAGTCCCTCAAACAACAGGGGTGATTCCTGACGGGGTGTAGCGATGGCTGCTGGGGTCATTTGAGTCTCCAGTCTGTTTCCAGATGAGAAATAATTCCGGCGTAGAAAAGCAGTTTGTTTATTTTAACTTCTTTTGGGGAGCAGGGCGCTCACCCTATCCTCTCACCTCTAGCCCTGTACTTATATCAGCATTATTTTCTAAAAAGTCGTTATCTTTAAGAATTTCATAGAGATTAATATCTTGCTCTAGCAAGCAAGCGTGTCCGCACTCGGGTAGCACCACAATCTTGTTATTTGGTAAGATATTCCCTATCCGCTTCACTTCTGTTACAGAAGGCAAAAGGCGATCGCTACCACCGGCAATCAACAAAACTGGTTGAGTTAAGCGACTTAGTTTTTCCTCATCAACTTCAAACTCTCGCAGTAAAGACAATCGCCACAGAACGGTTTCTGCTGGTACAGAACGCATGGTTTTCAGCAGTTCATGGCGATCGCTCCGAGAAATGCGGGGCAAAGATGCCAAAAACGGCAACAATCCCAGTGCGCCAATATCATACAATTCTGATGGTACTAAGTAAGTAAGTTGAGATGCCCAACTCAACCAAGGGCGAAGACGAAAGGACGAAGCTGGGTTAATTAAGATAGTTCGCTTAAATAAATGGGGTGCTTGGATCGCTACTTTCATTGCCAAGCAACCACCAAAGGACTCACCACACAAGTAAACTGACCTGTGAGAGCTTTTTTCTAATTCAGCGTCGATTAAGTCCAATACACTTTTTGTTAGCACATCCCAAGTGTTAAGGTCTTTCCGGGGGAGTGCCAAAGAACGGACATCAAAGCCAGTTTCTAATCCAGCAGTCTGCGATCGCAATAATTGACCTGTTCCATCCATTCCCGGTAAATATACCAATAGCGGATACTCTGGCTGTACTCGTTTAGGAGTCAGGAAACAAGGCTTTAACTCAACTTCAGAGATAGTCATTGGTCACTTGTACTGAGCGTAGTCGAAGTATTGGTCAATGGTCATTAGTCAATGGTATAAAACTTTTGAACTGTTAATTGTTCCGACAATCCAAAATCCAAAATCGAATAGCTCTAATAGCAACCTTGACGCAGTAAATGGCTAATTTCACCATGACAGTGTTCTGTCAGTTCAGCCACAACAGTTCTGGCTTGTTTCCCGTGATATTTTTTTTGATGTTGGGGTGTTATCCAATAAGGGCGACCGATTAACACCGCAACCCGACGATAAATTACCAAAGGATGCCAACCAGCTTGATTAAATAAAGGTTCTGAAGGGTCAAATACACTCAAAAGCCTTAAGGGAAAACCATTCGTGTTTACCTCTTCTAAGGAAGCGATCGCGATCGGCAAAATTGCTAAATCCTGCACATCAGCTCGCAATGCTAAATGGGCAAATCCCCGTTGAAACTCACCCACCTGGTTTGGTTGAGTAAATTTCACCATTGGTGCAGTCCCTTCTGGAAATACTCCCACCATCTGCTTAGACTGCAATAGCAACTGTGACTGCGAAAAAAAGCTTTGTTGGCGGTTTTGAGTTTCCTCCAAAGGAAAACACCCCAATTGACCGGTGACAATCTCCCGCATTACTGGCACTTGTCCCATATAGTGGTGGCAAGCAAAGCGAATCGGATTTGATAACGCCGCCATTAATATCAGTGCATCCATGAAGCTGCGGTGATTGCTGACTACCAAAACGCTAGCTTCCTGGGGAATGCGATCCTCATAATAGCGAAACATTTGTGTTGAGAGTGCCGCCACCAAAGCGCGAGAAATCTCTAGGGGGCTATTTCGACTCATACCTAATCAATATATTTTTCCGGTAAATATGGCGGTTTATCTTAACTTAATTTTTACATTTCTTTACTACTGCCATGACCGTCTTAAGATAGAAATATCTGATCCACAAAACCAGCTAAATTTTCTGCATTCTGCATTATGTATTCTCGATCACAATAATTTCTAATAGAAAGTATTCAAAAAAATTATGATTAGTTACTTTTCCTCATATAGGCAAAAATGATTTGAATAGATACATATTACAAAACAATTTCTGACCTGATAAATTTGCTACTATTAAGGTGTTATTGGAAAAAATAGAAATATTATTGTATAATTGCGTGGTTTTGCCCACAAAAGTAAGAAGTAAAAGGTTTTAATAAGTTAATTTTTATTTTGTATGAATCTAGTGAATAAAACAGAAAAAACATTTGCACTGACAACACCACTATATTATGTAAACGATGTCCCCCATATAGGCAGTGCTTATACGACGATCGCAGCAGATGTAGTAGCACGATTTCATAGATTACTAGGACATCGGGTATTACTAATTACAGGTACAGATGAACACGGACAAAAAATTCAGCGATCGGCAGAAAGTTTAGGCAAAGCGCCACAAGAGTTTTGCGATGAAGTTGTCCCTAGTTTCATTAGTTTGTGGCAGTTACTAGACATTAAATACGATCGCTTTAGTCGGACAACTGCACCTCGTCATGAAGCGATCGTTAAAGAATTCTTTGAGCGAGTCTGGGAATCTGGTGATATCTACCAAGGACAACAACAAGGCTGGTATTGCGTATCTTGTGAAGAATTCAAAGAAGAACGGGATCTGCTAGAAGGACATCGTTGTCCGATTCATACTAACAAAGAAGTTGAGTGGCGAGATGAGCAAAACTATTTTTTCCGCTTATCTAAATATCAAAATAAGCTGACAGAATTTTATCAATCTAAACCCGATTTTATTCAACCAGAAAGTCGGCGTAATGAAGTCCTCAGCTTTGTCAATCAAGGGCTGCAAGACTTTTCTATTTCACGGGTAAATCTAGATTGGGGTTTTCCCGTACCAGTTGATCCCAAACACACCCTTTATGTTTGGTTTGACGCGCTGCTAGGTTATGTCACGGCATTACTCGAACCAGATGCAGAACCAACTTTAGCAAATGCTTTAGAAATATGGTGGCCAATCAACCTGCACCTAATTGGTAAAGATATTTTACGCTTCCATGCAGTTTATTGGCCGGCAATGTTGTTGTCAGCTGGCTTACCCTTGCCAGAAAGAGTATTTGGGCATGGCTTTTTGACTAAAGATGGTCAAAAGATGGGTAAAAGTCTGGGTAATACCCTTGATCCTGTTTCGTTAGTTCAACGCTATGGTAGTGATGCCGTTCGTTATTACTTCCTTAAGGAAATCGAATTTGGCAAAGATGGAGATTTTAATGAAGTAAGGTTCATTAATGTTCTGAATGCAGATTTGGCAAATGATTTAGGTAATTTGCTCAATCGCACCTTGAGCATGGTGAAGAAATACTGCGTTGACAATAATGTTCCATCAATCGGCAATGAAGGAATTCCTGACGAAAATCCTTTGAAAACAATAGGTTTACGTCTAGGGGAACAGGTGAAAGAAGCATATAAGGAACTAGCTTTTAGTCAAGCCTGCGGCGCTATCCTTTCACTGGCACAAGCCAGTAATAAGTTTATTGATGAACAAGCTCCTTGGTCATTATATAAACAGGGACAGCAAGAGTCCGTGGAAAAAGTTCTCTACGCAGTTCTAGAATCAGTTAGACTGGCAGCTTATCTGCTATCCCCAATTATTCCAAACATCAGTAGCGATATTTATCAACAACTGGGTTTTGGAATAGACTTTAACGATCAAATACAAAGTTCAGTTACCGCTCCTTTTGCCACCCATGCGACATGGGGGATACTATCTAGTAAACAACAGTTGGGTACATTCCAACCAGTTTTTAAGCGAATAGAACCCCCGAAAAACGATTAGTCCTTATCAAACTCTGATTTTGTTCAATTTCTTATTTTCTCAAAAAATTTATCGGGGTTTAATTTATTTATATTAACCCCGGAACATTATCATAAGCCGCTGTGACTAGCATCTAAAAGTTCGTAATTTGTATCAAAAATAACAGGGATAAAAATCGAGGTATCACAATGATGTTGAATAATTTTGAAACCGATTCAATATTTACGCCAGAACAAGTTTTGGAGAATCGGGGTAGGGTCGCTATATTTATTGACGGCTCAAATCTATTTTACGCTGCACTGCAACTAGGGATTGAGATCGATTACACGAAGCTATTGTGTCGATTGACTGGAGGTTCTAGACTTCTGCGATCTTTTTTCTACACTGGTGTAGACCGGACGAACGAGAAGCAACAGGGGTTCCTGCTGTGGATGCGTCGCAATGGCTATCGAGTCATTGCTAAAGATTTAGTCCAGCTACCAGATGGCTCTAAAAAAGCTAACCTGGATGTAGAAATAGCTGTAGATATGATGGCGCTAGTCGATTCTTATGATACCGCAGTTTTAGTCAGCGGTGATGGGGATTTGGCTTATGCGGTCAATTCAGTTAGCTATCGCGGCGTGCGGGTAGAAGTGGTAAGTTTGCGTTCGATGACCAGTGACAGCTTAATTAATGTAAGCGATCGCTACATCGATTTAGAAGCCATCAAAGAAGACATTCAAAAAACCCCTCGCCAAAGCTATCCATACCGACCGTTATCTGGTATCGGCTTTTTGGAAGACCCAAGAACTAGTGATGGACACCTAGAAATCCAAGAATAATGGCGTATCAATTTCATAAAAGAGGGAGACAGGGGAAGAGAAAAATTCAAAATTACTCCCCCACTCCCTCCTTCCTTTTTTTACCTTTGATTTTTTTCTTAATATTTAGTTTAGTAAGTTGTGGGGGTAAATCCCCTCCAGCTTCTCAAGAAAATTCTGCGGCTTCATCTAAGCAAGATAGCGATTTAACCTTCTTTGATGTCACCCTAGAACAGGCAGATGAAGTGGGAAGACCAATTTGGAAAGTCAGGGCTAAACAAGCAAAATACACCAAAGAAAAACAAATTGGTCAAGCTGAGAGTCCTTATGGTGAACTATATCAAGATGGTAAAGTAGTTTACCAAATCAAGGCAGATGTCGCAGATATTGAACAAGATGGGAAGCAGTTGTTTCTTAAAGGTAAGATATTTGCCACAGACCCTAGTAATGGAATTATATTGCAAGGTAATGAATTAGAATGGCGGCCCAAAGAAGATTTGTTGATTGTCCGCAACAAAATTAACGGTACTCACAAACAACTACAAGCTGTAGCGCAAGAAGTGCGAGTTAAAACCCGCGAACAGCGTATGGAATTTTCTGGACAAGTAGTAGCAAATTCCGCCGATCCCCAATTACAAGTAAGAACCGAGCATTTAATCTGGAATATTAAAGAAGAAAAACTGATTGGCGATCGCCCCATACAAATTGATCGCTACAAAGATAATAAGATTAGCGATCGCGGTAAGGGTAATTCTGCCGAAGTCAACTTAAAAACAAAAATTGCCACTATTCAACAAAATGCTCAATTAGATTTACTAGACCCACCAGTGCAAATAGCTAGTAACTCTATGACATGGAACATGAACGCAGAAACTGTTACTACAAATTCCCCTGTACGAATGTTCCAACGGGTTGAAAATCTTACTGTAACCGCCAATCAAGGTGAAATGAAAATCCCGCAAAAAACGGTTTATTTAAAAGGTAACGTCAACGCCATTGGTCAGCGTCGCCAGTCTTTGAAATCTAATACATTAACTTGGTATTTAGACAATAAATTAGTTGAAGCTCAAGGAAATGTAGTTTATCGGCAAGTTGACCCACCGTTAAATTTTATGGGTGAAACAGCCGTTGGTAATCTGCAAACAGAAAATATTGTTGTCAAAGGTGGCAGTTCTAGCGGTAGGGTAGTAACAGAAATTATTCCCCAAGAAAGAGCCAATCGTCAGCAGTAGAGCTAGTGGAAATGGGGAGTAGGGGGGACTTGTCCCCAAGTCCTCCCTACTCCCCACTCCCTGTAACGCTCTAGGCTAGGATCTTAGTATTACAAGTCCTTTGATAACCCATGAATGGATCAAACCGATTAGGCAAGGAATCCTTGCCAATATCCCAGCAAGCAGAACATTCCCAGCATCACGATATAGACCACAACCATACAGATCATACTCATGGGACTAAAGAGCCTGCTCATCCTCACATCCATAGCGAAGAATCTTTACGGCGAATTGCCAATCGATTATCACGTATAGAAGGCCATGTTCGTGGTATTAAGACAATGGTGCAGCAAAATAGCCCTTGTCCTGATGTTTTACTGCAAATTGCCGCAGTGCGGGGCGCATTGGATAAGGTAGCGCGAATTGTTTTGGATGAACATTTAACTGAATGTATTGCGAGAGCCGCACAAGAGGGTAATATTGAAGTTGAAATTAAACAGTTAAAGGCTGCTTTAGATCGGTTTTTACCTTAAAAATAAAAAATTCACTCGGATGAAAAGACATTTTGTAGAGATGCGAGATTTAGTATATTGAACGAGGCAAAGTCTTCTTTATGCCAAAATTAATACAAATATCTCAGAGGATATTTGGAAAGTATTAAACGCAACGGGGACGACACCCTAGATTTGCTGGAGGTAACAGCACCGATAGCAATTTCTATTGTTCATCGGTTCAGTCTGTTGGATATGATTTAGACATGCCTCAAGTAATACTGTCGCATCTTTATCTACTGACAGAATATCTTACTTAAGCTTTTTTTGACTTTCCAAACATCCTCTGAGAATTTATGGTGGGATTACTATCAGAGTAAAAATACTGTCAGGTAAATGTTATGAGTAAGATAAAAAATAAACTTTTCTCTCAATGGCTTTCTATTGCTACTGAAATTAATCACTCTTTACCAAATGTGCCTGTATTAAACTGCCCAAACTGTCATCAACAAGAAGTAGATTTTCAATTTGTAGGAGATTTGCAAACTAGAATAGGCTACATAGCAATATGGTGTCCATTTTGTTTACATGGAATACATCTTTCAAGAGTGCGTATTCCTGTTGTACTTGAAGCTAATTATTTTGATATATCCATAGAAGAAGTTTCAAAAAGAATTCCAATTTTACCCATGTAGAACCTTAAAATAATAATTGCCATAGCCGGGCTATTTCATTCTAAAAAGTTGTTTGAGTGTGTCTAAACCAAAAGAGCAGTTGGGCTTGTGCCATATTTTTAAACATCTGAGATAGTGGTATAAAATCAAAAGTTAGACCAGCTTAGACTTTACACATATCTTCTAAAATGACTTTAGAAAAATATAAATTTAACTATTATTTAAATATCAATTTAGATAAATTTGTAATTGTTTTTTTACATGGCTTCATGGGAAATATTAATGAATTTGATGAAGCTATAAAATTTCTAGCAGAAGATTTTTCTTATCTTATACTTGACTTACCAGGACATGGAAAAACCGAAGTTGTAGGAGGTGATGAATACTATGGAATGGAACCCACCGCTCAAGCAATAATCAATTTATTAGATGAATTAAAAATAGATAAATGCCACTTAATTGGTTATTCGATGGGTGGAAGATTAGCTTTATACCTAACTCTAAAATTCCCAGAACGTTTTATGAAAGTTGTATTAGAATCAGCTTCTCCAGGTTTAGCAACAGAAGCAGAACGATTAGAACGAGCTAGACGTGATGTTCAAATAGCTAGAAAATTAAGCAGAAGCATTATTCCAACTGATTTTGCTGCTTTTTTGTCCAATTGGTACAATCAACCAATTTTTGGTTATATAAAAAATCATCCACAATACGATTGCATGATAGAAAGTCGCTTGCAAAACAATCCGCAAGAATTAGAGAAATCATTGCGCTTCATGGGTAATGGATGTCAACCTTCTTTGTGGGAAAAGCTACAAGAGAATAAAATTCATATACTCTTACTAGCTGGTGAATATGATAAAAAGTTTATATTTATTAATATAGAAATGGCTAAATTATGTAAATTTGCACAGCTAAAAATAATTAAAAATACTGCACATAATATTCACTTTGAAAATACTTTGGCATTTGTGGAAAATATCAAATATTTTCTATCTACAGCAAGTTAGAAATTAAGATAACCTCACGGCTTCTTTACTGGCTTTTTAGAAGGAGTTGGCGATGGTGTCAAATTCTGGACAGTTGGTTGATTAGCTGCGGTTAATTCCTCTTGCAACATTTTCTGATAAATTTTAGGCAAAGAGCTACTAACAGAATTAGTTTCTATACCATACCCTAGACTTGTCCAAGTCGGAGAGAGTCGCCGCAAAACATCATTTAACTTTCCCTGACGCAGCAGTTGAGAAAGATCGGTTCCCCAAACTTTAGAATCAGTTAACCAACGGTAAACCACTGTATCTTGATCTTCTGCTTCAAAACTATAAGCAGTCCAAAACATCATCTGCATCGGCTTTGGGTGATAAAGTGGGGCTAAACGATACCAAGTAATGTTGATAATTTGATATCTCCCAGCAGCCGTAGAACAATTACCTGTATTGGGGCCTGTGACAATTGTGACGCATATTTCAGGATGGCGGCTAAGGTCGTTGACTTGCTGTCCACCATACAACAGCGAATAAGGACGGTTCCCACTAGCTTCACTCGCCGAGATAGTTCGCATTAAAGCACGGATATAGGGATCGCCCTGTTTCATTACCAAAGGCGGCTGTTTAACTGCAAAGATGGGATCGGAAGGCGATCGCAAGTCTCCAATATACCATTGCAACAAATACACAAAGCCAAGAAGCGCAGCTATTGGCCCAATAAGTTTTTCAACACCTTTGAATTCAAAGCCTTTCAGAGTCTAACTCCTTCAAATTTTCTCTCTTTGCTAACACAAATCATTGACGAACTCATTTTGACAAAGTTCACATCTGATTGTTAGTTATTATTCCCATTTCCTCATTTTTTTGGTAATTAGGAAAAAAGGGTATGAATCAGTATATAAGAGCCATTTTGTATCGCTGTTTGTGGAGATGAAGGTTACAAAAGAGCGATCGCTTGTCTATGGTAAATGAGTGTAGGGTTAAACCGCCGTATGAGCAATGAATGCGCTTTAACCTTACGTTTTGGGTGTGGGATGGAGCGATCGCTTTAGAAAATAAAATCAAGGGCGGTCAATTTAAATGAAGCAAGCTACTTGACAAAGTGCGAGCAGATTTGAGCCGATTATTTTGGGGAATAGAATCCTCTATAATATCAGCACTGTTGAAATAGCTCCTTAAAGCTTTTTGAGGCTGCTTCAGGTTTGGCAACAATTTCGACAATTTTATTGCGTGCATCTGCTTCAAATAGCGCCTCAACAGCAACTTGGGCGACTTTCTGCCTGGGGATGCTACCGTCAAACAATGTATCAGCGCTCTGCATCACGATCGCATCTGAGTTATCTTCATTCTTCAATCCACCAGGCCGCACAATCGTATAAGTAAGACCACTTTTCTGGATATACTCTTCAGCTTGCTTTTTCCACACCAAAATTAGCCAAAACAAGTTTAGTGGATGGAATAACTGCGAAGTACACAAAGAAGAAACCAAGACAAGATGCTCAATCCCCTTTGCTTTGGCAGCTTCTACTAAATTTTTAGTCCCTTCAAAATCTACTTTATAGGGGCCGGTGGGGTCAAAACTAGGTTTTGCACCAGTCGCAACTAACAAAACTGTGCTATCTCCCAAGGCAGCATGCAAACTTTCTGGTTGTAACACATCACCTACAACCAACTCAGCTTCAGGAGACAGAATACCCTTAGCTTTCTCTATATCCCGCACCAAAGCCCGGACGGGAATATTCCGTGCTATCAACTCTTGCACAATGCGGCGGCCTGTTTCACCGGTTGCCCCTGCTACAAATGCTTTCATGAGAAATGCTATCCTGGGAAACTATTGTGTGCTTGTTTAGTTCTTTATTTTAGTAATTCTATGGAGTTGATGGCAGATTAATGAGGTTTTGGTCAAAATGAGATATTAGTGTGAAATGACCCAGGTACGTGGGGAATTATTAATATAGACAGAACGCCAAAATATACAGTAATGCATTTATGCTTTCAAGACAAGGCGAATATAAATCCTGGGAAATAACAGAAGCAGTTTTACCTGTAGCGTCCAACCAAGAAGAAGCGAAGGACACATTAACAGACATAAATGTAGCGACGATTACAAAATTTTACGGTCGTTATCAAGATTTTATGGAAATGCCTGCTCCAGCAGAGAAGGTTGCTGAGTATCTTAATGCTCACGCCTTATGGTTTTCTCGTTGTGCTGAACCCATGAAAGTGCAATTACTTGGGGAAAATGGCTATGCTCTAGTAATTGGTCGTTTTGGTGCTTTCGGTTATGAAGTAGAACCGAAAATTGGTTTAGAATTGTTGCCCCCAGAGGAGGGTATTTACCGCATCCGTACAATCCCCATTCCTGATTACCAATCGCCTGGTTATGACGTAGATTATCGGGCATCTCTACAGCTAATAGAAAACGATGCTTGCAGTAGCGGCGAGGTTACGAGAGTCGAATGGGAATTGGATTTAATAGTTGATTTGCACTTTCCTCGGTTTATCCAGCGATTACCCAAGTCTATAATTCAATCTACAGGCGATCGCTTACTTAACCAAATTGTCCGCCAAGTTTCTCGTCGCTTAACACGCAAAGTTCAGCAAGATTTTCAGAAATCTTTGGAAATACCCTTTTCTGGGAATTCCAAACAAAAGCGCTAAGTCAACAGTCCTTTGTCATTTATCGTACACTAATGACAAAGGACAAAGCGCAAAGTCTGAGCGGAGGTTTCTCCGATCAGAACTTTGTAAGAGAGGACAAATGATTAAGCTTTAGTAAGAATTCTTTGGACAATTTGCACGCCAGTAACAGCCTGCCAAGCAAAAAGTCCCAAAAGCGTGAAATTTAGCAAAATATGGGTTGCGCGTGCCCAGTTTGCCCCTTTCTGCATATAAGGGGACAAAGCAGCAGAAAATGCAATCAGACCCGTCATACCCAGTCCTGCCAGCAGGTGAGGACCGACAAATAACTTGCCATTATTGATGTAAGTAACACCCATCCCTCCAATTGCACCTGCTACCATCAAACCTAGGAGTATAGACCCGATTTGGTAGTGTCTGACGTTATATCTACCTTTAATCAGTTCTTTCTTTTGTTCCCCCTGAGCATTTCTGGTACGCTGTAATTGCAGCCCCAAGTAGGCAGCATAAATTGAGAGTACTAATAGCGCCCACATCAGCACCGGATGGAAGAAATTAAGCCAATATTTCACCGACGCAGAAAGTTCCAAGCTCATAGTGTTCTCGCCTAATTATTAAATCTTCATAAAAATTAGCATAACTCTATTCTCTGTGCTTCAAGTTGCACAAATTAAAAGAGTCTAAAAGATGAGGAGAGAAGACAAGAGTTAAGCCTCCCTTACCTTAGAGTGCTTGCCAAGACTGCGTTTCTTAATTTTTAATTTTTAATTTTCAATTTTTAATTGCATAACCCTCTTGCCAAAGTGCATAAACAATCTCAGACTGAGTTTTGAGGGTAGACGAACAAAACCCCCTGTGTGGGATCTCATTCATGACTGAAAACAACGATACTTTGCTGCTAAAAGCTGCTAAAAGTGGTGATATTAAGGGGCTGTGTGCGCTACTGGCTGCTGGTGCGAGGGTAGATGCGTGCGATCGCCAAGGTACTACGGCGTTAATGTTTGCTGCCAATTTAGGCTACACCGAAATTGTGCGATCGCTCCTAGATGCCGGGGCAAATATCAACTTGCCCAGAAAACTCTATCGTTTGACGGCTTTGATGTTAGCAGCTAGTGCCAAACAACTTGACATTTTGAAACTTTTAGTATCCAAAGGTGCTGATGTCAATGCCACTAATGAAGATGGCAGCACAGCTTTAATGGCCGCAGTCCTCAAAGGTCATATCGATGTAGTGCGAGTCTTGTTGGCTGCTGGTGCGGAGGTGAATATTGCCGATAAAGATGATGATACTGCCTTGAAACTCGCCATTAAGCAGGGAAACATAGAAATTTTACAAGCAATTCTCCAAACTGGTGTTGATGTCAATATTTCAGATCAAGAGGGTGAGACACTTTTAACATTAGCCGCAGACTTGGGGCATCTGGAGGTTGTGGAAGCACTGCTAGCGGCGGGGGCTGGTGTGAATGTAAAAAACCCTGATGGTGGAACTGCATTATTGGCAGCAGCAGCAGGGGGACATAGTGCGATCGCAGCAGCTTTACTGGATCGAGGTGCTGAAATTAATCTCCAAGACCAAGATGGTGAAACTGCCCTACACTTTGCCGTTGTGGAAGGCTACATTGATGTCGTGCAAGTATTACTTAACAGTGGTGCTGATGTCCAAATTAGGAACCGTCTAGGTGATACACCACTGCTTGTAGCAGCATTGCAGGGACATAGCAAAATTGTCGAGGCCCTACTGTGTTCTGAGGCAGATATTAATGGGAAAAATCTTGGTGAAGTACCTTTGACGTT
The DNA here is from genome assembly GCF_015206895.1 of Nostoc sp. LEGE 12450. Taxonomy (GTDB): domain Bacteria; phylum Cyanobacteriota; class Cyanobacteriia; order Cyanobacteriales; family Nostocaceae; genus Nostoc. The sequence continues at coordinate 16,569 of NZ_JADEXU010000048.1, forward strand.
GGCTGCATCACAAGGACATACTCAAACAGTGAAAGTGTTGTTAGACTATGGTGCTGATGCCAACACTCTGGGGGACGATGGCAAAACTGCTTTGATTAAAGCAACCGAACGCAAGCACACAGATATCATACATTTGCTGCTGGCAAAGGGGGCAGATGTCAATTTTCAAGACTCAGCGAGGGCAACATCATTGATGTGGGCTGCCTCAGCAGGTTATGGCGAAATTGTGCAGTTATTACTCCAAGCTGGGGCAGATGTCAATTTAAAAAACCGTGGTGGTTATACTGCTTTGATGATTGCAGAATTTAATGGTTATAAAAATGTAGTGCGGAGTCTGCAAAAAGCTGGAGCGCAAGAATAGCTATTTTAATTCTGAATTTTTCACCTAAAATCTTTTTAGAAATATCTTGACAAATGATTAAATGAAGGTTATTAACTTAAAGACCAAGTAAGTTGAAAACAGCCAAGTTTAGACCTAAGAAACAAAGAAAGCAAAACTCCGTCGTAACTGTTGTGAACTTGCTACGACGGAGAAAAGAAAAATTAAAACGCCAAGAGGGAACAGGCTAAATGCTTGCGTGACAAGGATAGGAAAAAGCAAAAATGAAGAAGTAAATTTACTTTTTGCCTTGTACATTTTACCTTTTACCTGCTCTCCCCCTTGACGTTTCCTACTGTGCTAGATGTGCAAAATATATAGTTTTTGCTTAAACAGAAATGTATTCTAAGGATCATTTTTTATGTATTATCCTAATGAGTAAATACAAACAAGTCCTGAAAAAAGGCTAATTTGCGATTATTTGAGCGATCACTATGGAAATTTAAAGAAAAAATAAATTAAAAATTAAATTTGGCGTGGTAAATATCCAGTTGTCATAACCAGTTGTCATAAAATTAGGTATTTATTCATGACTTGACCAGGAAAAATGGTTAATGACTATAAAATTTGCAGAACAACTAGTGTCATATCATCAGTGTTTTGCTTATCATCACCAATGAATTGCTGAACTTGGTCAAATAAATAATCTACAATCTCCTCTGGCCCATTACAGTACTTGCAAGCCGTATTGAAGCCAGTGACAAAATTCTCTTCATCGAAGCGATCGCCACCAGCCGCCGCCGCATCGGTCAAGCCATCTGTATAGTAAATAATGGTATCCCCAGGCTCTAACTGTACCTGAGCATCTTCATATTGGCTGTTAGCATCCAAACCGATTAGCATTCCTAGAGTATCTAAACGGCTGACAGTTTTCGTGGCTGCATGCCACCACAAGGGAGGATTGTGTGCCGCATTGCTATAAGACAGAATTCGACTGTGAGGATTATATTCTGAATAAAATAGTGTTACAAAACGGTGAGAATTTTCCAAATCCGCATACATCACTCTATTTAAGTTTTGCAGAATTTTTGCTGGGGAATTCCCATGTAGCACTTCTCCCCTTAGCATTCCTCGCATCATCGTCATAATCAGCCCAGCAGGGACACCTTTGCCCATGACATCTCCAATAACCAAACCCCAGCGACCAGTTTCGGTGTCGCCTTTAGTCTTGGACCGAATTTTATTCTGATTGGTAGCAATAAAGTCGTAGTAGTCACCGCCGACACGATTTGCAGGTTTACAACGGGCCGCTAGGACTGCACCAGGTATTGTGGGACATTGACGTGGTAGAAGTCGCCGTTGAATTTCTGCACCAATTTCTAGTTCTTGGTCTAAGCGTTCTTTTTTTCTTAGTTCTACAGCTAGTTCATCGTTTTCGATCGCTACTGCGGTTTGGTCTGCCACTAACCTAACTAACTTTTGCCTAGTTTCTGTCCAACTATATTCTGGATCGCGGCTCAATACATAGAGCCATCCCCTTTCTGTATGCTTTACCAGAATCGCCGTACCAAAGATTTGCACCTCTGGCCCCAAATAGCGATGCATCTGGTCATCTAAAATCCCCGTCGCATTCGCTAGAGGGGCAGTATTTGGCAAAAGCGTGATTTGACTGCTGGCTATTTCTAGCGCTTTGCGGATATTCTTACGCTGTCCACTATCTTGCCAATGTAACTGTTCTAACCTGACTTGACCATTAGGTTTGTAGAGAAACAGGGCGCTGCCGTCTGCATCTGTCACTCTTGTTGCCATTAGCGGAATCAGTTCCAAAAACTGATTCAAATTATTGAAACTTCTCAGGGCAAATCCTAAAGAACTGAGCAAATCTTGAATTTTGTTCTGTTCCCGGTGCAACCTTGCCACGAGTTCTTTAAGTGCCACGACTGGGGTGACATCCGTCGCGGCACTACTATTGTTGTCAGTGGGTTGAGAGGGCAGTTGAGACACAGGCACAGGTTCTATTGCACTTTATATTGGCAGATTTTAGATTACTTATAAGCTTTTTGGCTTTCGCATTGCTAAACCATATTTAGACAAGACTTGTCACTTTAGCAAGAGTATAAAGACGTAACAGGCAACTTTTATCAGTATTTTATTTGCTTATTGTATTTTTGATGGAATCTTAGTCATTTAAAATCATGTATTTTTAGTCAAAATCCAACCCGTAAAAATTACTATAGCTGTTCTCAATTGTATGGAATATAGACCTAACCCCGAGCCTTGTAGAGAGATGTGTGTACACTGTAGCCTTTTCAAAGAAAGATCAAAGTGTATTGCATCAAAACGAGAAGCGCTATAGTTTTGGTGATAGTTCAGAAAGCTTTTCCTTTTTTCATAACTTAATTCCCAAAGCATATCTCTAAAGCCAGAAAAATACTTTATTCAAAGAATAATTTATAACCCTTTCAGAGTAATTGTTTGGGTATAGGCAACTAGGAAATTAGAAGTATTTTGACTGAAAACCTCTATAAGGGCTCAAATCGAGCTTAGTTTGCTAAAAACATACTTACATTCATTCCTAAAGCTGAGAATATGTAAATTAAGTCTTTAAATACTTAATCTGTATACCATAATTACCGTGATAATCGCCAAGGATGACACTAAATCTACAAAAAATCTCCTCCCAAAACTTTAAGTCAAAAGCCAGAAACAATGTTGTCGTTTTATCATCAGAATTCAAATCTCTCGATTTACTTCAAAAATATTTGTAGATTCTTTCGCAAGTAGGAGCTGAAAATACACCTGGGAGTGTTGAAACAGCTTACTTACACTAATTCGCTTTTTGAGTCCACAGTGGACGATTTTCCGAATTTCTGATGGTCGGAAGCCGTCTTTTTGGCAAGCATTGGGCAAACAGCTGAAGCTCGTACTCCAACTTTTAAGTAAGTTACGTGCAGCGTGCAGTTCTCCCGACTCGCTAATGCAGTCGCTTCAAACTTGCTTCTCCGACAACAGTACAAGTTGTCATAGCCAATATGAGTTAACTGCGGAGGGAAAATACCGCAGTGCTTGACTCACCCGCGTTTGCTCTCTAATGTACTTCTCACCCCTCAGACTGCTGTCCATCCCACACCACAATAGTTGTATTTGTGGAGGTGAGTATCTTGTCTACCCTTTAAGTTTCTACAAAATGTAAGTTTACGGGCTTTTGTGTGTAGTAACTAAATGTCTTGCTACTCCACTTCAAAAGCCCTTAAAGGGGTGAAAAAGGTCATTAGCTTGAAATTTTAGCAAAAGTCACCCATTTATTGTGACAAATTTATGATTTTAGAATTTTAACTGTTTCTAGTTAGTTCAAGTGATAATACCAGATTCAGTAATCCCTAAATTTATCAGTTTGTCAAGAAAGTTTGTCAAGAAAAATTTTTAACTCCCAATTTTTCAATTAGCTACTCAAGAGAGCTTCGACAAACTCATAGCTCGAAAAGGGACGTAGGTCTTCAATTCCTTCACCAGCACCAATAAAGCGAATCGGTAAACCTAGCTGTTGAACAACGGCAAGGGCAACGCCGCCTTTAGCAGTGCCATCTAGTTTGGTTAAGACAACACCACTCAGTTGGGCAGCTTGGGAGAAAACTTCAGCTTGTCGTAGTCCATTTTGACCTAAAGTTGCATCTAGAACTAACAGCGATTCTACTTTGGCATTTGGAGCTTTTTTGTCGATAATTCGCCGGATTTTACCGAGTTCGTCCATTAAGTTTTTCTTGTTTTGTAGTCGCCCAGCAGTGTCTACCAGAAGTAATTCTGTTTGCCGCGATTGGGCAGCTGCGATCGCATCAAATACAACTGCTGCTGGATCTGTATTTTTTCCAGGATTGGCAATTACTTCTACACCACTTCTACTACCCCAAACCTTTACCTGTTCCACGGCGGCGGCGCGGAAGGTGTCTGCTGCCCCAATCAAGCATTTATAGCCAGATTTTTGTCCTAAATGGGCAATTTTGCCAATGGTGGTGGTTTTTCCGGCACCATTCACCCCAGTGATTAACCAAATATTCAAAGTTTCTTTTTCTGGGGTAAAGCTAGTTTTGTGCGATGCTTTGCTTGGTGCATCCAGCATATCCCGAAGAATTTTTTTCAGATAAGCGATCGCTTCTTCCGGTGCAGTAACTTCTTCTCGAAGTTTTGTCTGTAGCGCATTGATAATAAAGTCTGTCGCCTCTACACCCACATCGGCTTGCAGGAGTAATGCTTCAATTTCCGTCACAGCAGCTTGGTTAAGCGGCCCTTGACCAACGATCGCCTTCAGTTGGTTGAGAATACTCCGGCGAGTTTTGTCTAACCCTTGCCGGAGCTTTTTCAGCCAGGTTATTTCTTCAATAGAAACGTCTTCTGGATTTCTACCTTGAGCTGCTAAAACTTTCGCTGACCAGACAAACCCATCATCAAATACCAGTCCGGGAATTTCCTCTCCTATCTCTGAGGTTGCAGCTACTGGCTGTAATACCTCCGGTTCTGGAACTTCAATGGCGGTAGCTATTAGTTGATCCAGTTTTGCTTGCCGTTCTGCTGCCGCCCGTTCTAAGAAAGATAAATTAGCTGGTGCTGTTGGCTGCGTTGCCTCTGGCGTGGGGGTTTGTTCAATTTCGTTTGTGGTTATTTCTGAGCTTTCGACATCGGGCTCTTCAGCAATTGCAACTACTAAGGAATCTTCTGTATTTTCTTCTTCAGTAGCAGTTTGGATAATTTCCGGCTGTGCTGTTTCTAGGGTTGTACTAACAGGTTCCTCAGTTAGTTCTGATTCAGCGATTTCCGCAATTGCCGTTTCTACAGTTTCAGGTTCTGCTGAGGCATTTTCTGAATCAGGCTGGGTTTCTACTACCTCAACCTGTTGTTTTTGCTGAATATTTTTGTAAGCAGCTTTAGCAAACGCCAACAAGTCTGCCGTTGTGTCTGGTGCAGTTTCAGCAGTTGAGGTTTCGGCTGGCTCTGGTTGGGGTTCTTGTGCAGGAGTAGTTTCTTCCTGTTTTTTATCAGAGGGAGTCTCAGAGGAATCGTTATATTGACGGCGGAACCAATTAAAAACCATTGCAGCAGTACTAGTTATATGAGTTATAAGTTATAAGTTATGAGTTTAATTTAACTTTGCACTTTTTCTTGGGGTGAAAACTTCCCGGTTATCCTCACCTTTGATAGCTAGTTTAAGGAGAATCAGTTTCCTTCGGTTCGCGCAGCGTCTCCCCTTCTTCCAAAAGAGAGCTAGCGCCAAGGTAAAAGTTTCGCTCGGAGGAAGCCGCAGAAGCGGCTACAGGCTTTTCTCCATAGCAGTATATGAATTAGGCAGTCTTACTATGCTGTTTTTTTCTGCTCAGTGACTCGGCGCAAAACACCATTAATAAATCGATGACCGTCGTCTCCACTGTAGCGTTTGGCTAGCTCCACAGCTTCGTTGATGGCGATACTATCTGGAACTCCTAAGAATTTCATTTCTGCCACAGCGATTTGCAGGATATCGCGGTCAAGTTGGGCGAGGCGAGTTACTTGCCAATCCACTAAGGCAGTAGAAAGGAGTTCATCTATAATGTGTCGATTTTCGTTGACAGTAATCACAAGCTCTTTAGCGTAATTACGGACTCCCTTATCCTGATTAGCTAGTTGAATCAATTCGGGGAAATCAACTGCCGTACCCAATTGATTGATTGCTGTCTGGGTACAGGCGATCGCTTCTTGAAGCATTGTTCTGGCAGAATTGAGGTCGGAAGCGCGAGTTTGGCTACTCAAAAGGCGATCGTTACTGCGTTGCAGTTCACCTGCGGCATTATTGAGGGTATCTTGCACTTCTGAGGTCAGGGTGCGTACTGCTCCTAGCACCAATTTGGATACTAGCTGATCGTCTAGTAGTGTATCTAATTTTTTTGGGTTGACTGGCAATTGGCTAAGGCTTAAAAGCGCCAATTCACGAGCAATTTGCTGGGGTTTACGAGGTTGCATAAAAGTCAGGGGTGATTGTGCGAGAACTGATTAACTAGGCGGGGCAAACTTACAAGTCTATCAATTTTGGCACAGTCAAACAACAACATTACGCATTTGCTTGTGACTTTGCCGCATTGATTTTAAGTTTCTTCAACGGAAATAACCTGCCGATTGGCTTCGTCGTGTTTCACTTCCAGATTAGACTCTTTGGGGAAAACCAAAGGCGTGTTAGGGGCGACAATGCCACCTGATACAACTATTTTAAAAGCGTCTTCAATGGACATGGAGAGGTTCACCACCTCGTCTTCAGGAACTACTGCGTACCATCCGGTAGTTGGATTTGGGGTGGTGGGGATAAAAACACTTAGGACGGGGCGGGACATCTGGGCTTGGATATCACTGCTGATTGCACCAGTGACAAAGGCGATCGCCCAAATGCCTCGGCGGGGATACTCTACCAAAATTACCCGGCGAAATTTGCCATTAGAATCTTTTAGTATTGTTTCTAAAAGCTGTTTGAGGGTTTTGTATACCTGCCCAGCTAAGGGAATTGCCTGTAATAATCGCTCACCAAAATCTAACAGCCACCGCCCTGCAATATTGCGAGCCATCAGACCCATCAATAAGATACATAGTAGTGGCACAGCTAATCCTACTAATAAATTCAGTAAATTTACTACAATTGGATTTAACCCATCAAAAGGATTCAGTTGTTTGGGAATTTGCGTGAGGAAATTGATTACCCAATTAGCAATGGTAATTGTCAGCCAGATAGTGGTTGCGAGGGGAATTACTACCAACAAACCAGCAATCAGGTCGTTTTTTAAGTCCTGTTTTAGGCGATCGATTACCAAGCCCCGATTCTCCTGTTTTAAGCTAGAGGAACTTTTGTTATTGGTATCCATACCAGCAAATTCGTCAAATAGCAAAGGCTTTACTTGAAGCAACTTCTGCCGCAAGTAACTATCCAAAATGCTAGCAGCTTGGCTACTACAGCAAGAATACGTACTTGTTGCTGTAAATCAGCTATTTTCCTACAAGCATAGACATAGATATAAACCAATCCGATGGCGGCTGGTTATTCTCAGAGGATGTTACTTTTCCTTGTAAGACTTGTAAATGATTGTTGCAAGTCATGAGGTATTACTAATCTATCGCGCTCAATCAAAAGCTGCTCATGATTGTGAAAGTACCACATGGTAAACCGAGGAGTTATTTTATAGGGTCAGCCACTTTTAAGCGGGAGCGCTTTTTATGAAAATGGTCTGTTAAAGATATTAATTTATTATGGTGGTTTTGTTTAAATGTAAAACACGGTAGGGTAGCACAGCTAGCTGTGCTACCCTATTCATCAAAATTCTGATTTTGCGATCGGGCGGGTAGGTGATCGCTGTATGTTGATTTTATCGGGAATCCTTCTAATCTCCAGTCCCCTTTACACCACATCAGCCTGTGTAGTTTCCGAATCTGCACACTGTATCTGTTGTGGACTCTCTTTTGCCAAAATTGCTGTTACGTCTAAATTAGGTTTTGGTAGATACTTCATTTCCCAAACTTTGAGCAAAATTAAGTATTCGTAGAATGCCTGCAATGTACACCAAGCAAGTCCGGCGTGTCCGTCTAAACATCCGCCTAACATAAAATACATATATAGAAAGCGTAGCAATGGTCTAGCAGGTAAACGCAAAGACAAATCTTTCAAGGCGCGGCGTTTTTCGACTTCCGATTTACCAAAGAATAAATCTTGCCAGTTGACCTTTCCCTGTTCTAGCTGATACAGCGTTTCTTGAGCTTCATCTGTAGAATAGCGGTTATGCTTATCAATCCAACGGCTCAAACCTTTGCTACAAGTGTAGTGGGGATATGTTTCTTTTAAAAAGCTGGTTGCACCGTCACAAACTTCCCGCTCAGTATGACCATAGTCTGTAAACCACACTTTACCGTGGCGGAAGAGACGCATTTGGTAACGGGGATACTGTGTGCTGTAGCGAATCCAACGATTCATGAACATGACACGTTCAGCCACGTAGTAACCGATGTAATCAAGATTTTGACTTGCCTTTTCGCATTCCGCGAACAGTTCTGGTGTCATCCGCTCATCAGCTTCGAGAATATAAACCCATTCGTGCTTGGGGAGGATAGACTCTAACATCCAGGTGCGTTGGCGGCCGTGGCTTTCAAAAGCGTGTTGGACAACACGGATGGGATAGCTACTGGCAATTTCCACAGTGCGATCGCTACTGCATGAATCCACAACAATAATGTCATCCGATAGCATCGCTGATTCGATACAAGCAGCAATATCTAGTTCTTCGTTATATGTCAGTATGTAAATTGAGAACATTACTCAAGTTTTATAGCGATTTTACTCAGTGATAATTGCCTTTTTATTTTTATTAGCTATTAGGCGCATGGCAGTATAAACCGAACAATTTTTGTATAAGTCTTACTGCCATGCCAATAGTGGATTAACGGGCGGTAGCTCTAGGTTTACCACCTTGTACAGCACCCATACCTTTTAAGCCAGTCCAGCCGATGATAATGTAACCAATGGATAACAACAAACTGCTAATCCCAATCCGCAGTCCAGACTTCCAAGCAGTATCTTTAGCTTGTTGTTCTGCTTCTTCTCTGCGTTGGCGAACTTGGCTCAGTTGTTGAGTTCGCAGTGTCTGAATATCTGTTTGTTGTTCGATAGCTTTGTCAAGTGCTTGGGGATCTGTTTTAGCCTTCTTCAGTAACTCTTTGATATTTGGGGGAATTTGAGAGCTTTCAAGCGCTTGCTTATATTTTTGATCGTCTTTGAGGATTTCACTAAACTGAGCTTTGGTTTGGGTTCGCAGTTGATCTAATTGGGCTTTTCCTTGCTCAGTATTCAGTTGTGCTTGTAATTGCGATAAGCGAGTGTTGAGTTGAGCTTCTGCCTGATCTGCTTCTTGGGTGATTCGATTGAGTGTTTGAGTCTTAGCTTGATTAACGTTATTGAGGTGCAGGGGAAAAATCAGCAAGAACATCAACCCTAAAATACTTGAGAGAATCACGGCGGGAAATCTTAAATCGATCCCTTGGGGGCGATCGCTTCCTGCATCAGCGTTTTCAATCCAATAGGCAGCAAACAGCAGCCCCAGCCCCACTAGAGGAACAATTCCTCGATCGACTAGTGCTGTTGCCAAGTTGATTTGCCATACCCGATCAGTTGGTTGAAAGGGTAACAATAGAATCAAAAAGTCCACAAAAAAGGACAAAATGCAGATTATTCCAACTACCTTAACGGTGAGGGCAGTACTCACGGAAGTAAAACGGTTAACCATAGTTTTTCAAACTGGCGGTGAATACGAGTGATTTTCATATTTCAAGTTACTTGAATATTGTGCCCATGACCGTGACTGTTGTGTAGAAATACAAAGCAGATTCAATATTGCTAAAGGCTATCTACCTCTTGGTTTTCAACTAGGCCAGAGTAACATTTGTTATGTACAGTGTCTTCAGGAAATTCGTGGTATTTTAGAATTCAAGTATAAACCGTAACGTAGTAAAAGACTCATTAATTACCCGATTTTTCTTGTTTTCAGTTCTCAATCACTTGCAAAATAGGCATTTTGTAGGGGCGCATATCTGTGCGCCCCTTGTGGGTTGTGCATCCATATAAAAATTACTATATTTCCTTTATCTCCCTCATCCTTCCATCTCACGCACAAGGGTTTGTTCCCAAATCGGCAGATCCTCGGGTCGGTCAACATCAGCTAAAGGCGACAAATTCACATATGATAAATGAAGTTTTTGGGCAATGTCTACGGTTTTCTGAAATACTTGAGCAGTTCCCCACTCGATGTTAACGAATAAATCCGGGATAGCTTGGCGCAAACCAATTAAGTAATATCCACCGTCGATCGCAGGTCCAAGTACGAGGTCAAAGGTGTGTAACTTTTCAAAAGCTGTTGCTAGAATCTCGGCATTGACTCCAGGACAATCTGTGCCGATGATAATTACTTTTTCTGCACCACATTGAAAAGCATCGAAAAGCGATCGCGCCATCCGTGAACCTAGATCGCCTTCGCCTTGAGATTGGTAAACCAAATCTAACCCCAGCCAGTCTTGCATGAGTTGCAAATTGCCACCTGCAAATCGCACTTCCACAGATATGGCAATGGCTTTTTGCAATTCTTGAACCTGAAATATTGTATATTCAGTCATTTCCCGTTGAAGATTGGCAGCACCAAGATTTCCTAAAGCAGGTATCAATCGGGTTTTTGTCTTACCTGGTTCTGGATAGCGAGTAAAAATAATCAGGTGCTGTTTTGGGTTTGCTGGTAAGTTCAGCACGCAATACCTTATTTGAATAAACTAAAAATATTTTAATAGCAATACTTGCCGTCATCGGCTGTAGTATGCTCTTTCGCAGTTCGCATTGTGCCTAAAATCGTTGAAACAATAACACAACGCTTAACTTTACCACCAGAACTACTGGATAGCGTGATCCGTCCTAAATTTTGTGAATTACCTCTGTAGTCAAATTGAACTTTGCGTATGCCATTTGACAATTGCAAGGTTGTCTCAGAATCTAAGCGTACATTGGAATCTATGTTATTCCAGTTAGCAGTGGATGGATTTACTGTAGCAGGATGAACTGCCCATTGAATAATGCTGTTTTGCTCACGAAAGCTGGCTTGCCAAGTCAACTTTTCTTTAATGGCTTGGCTTCGGGCTTGATGAATAGCAAGGTGAACTTCGTTTTGAGCAGTGTTGAGACGGCGAGTTTCTACAAAAGCTAACCAGTTAGATATTCCCAGCGTAGCTAATATACCAATTAAGACAACAACTACTAATATCTCTAGCAGGGTAAAACCACTACTGGAGTGCTTATTCAAAAGCTTCTTTGCATTAACTAGAGACGGTAAATGCACCTGGATATCCATTTTTGTTTTCTGATCGCTTTTCAACTACCCAGTCGTTGAGCAATGTTTCAGTTTCTTGCCTTCTAAGTTGACGCTGGTTAGTAATAATGTCTAGTAAGGTCGGCAGAATAAGGATTGTGACAATTTTCAGTGACAGTTTTAAGGTGAAATTTATGTTCTGAAGTCTTGAAGGGTTATAAATAAAATACTTACACAAAAATATAGCCGCTGCTAGACCTTTTTTTCTGTTAAATGGCTTTTGTAGAGCTTTGCAGACCAAGTATTTGTATAAATTCGCCAGACAAAGATTCCAACTATCCTTTAGTGTTGTTCTCGTAGCGTCTCGTAGAGAAGGTCTTTTTTTGTAGGCTCTCTCAAGCACTTGCAAACAGGATCTTTCCTGTCTGACAAGATTGCAAGAAACTGAATTAGGAGTTATGCGATATAAGATTTGTACAGATGGGACACATATAAAATTAAACTTAGATGCTAATCGCAGCCACATATCCCAATCCTGAGCCGCACCTAGAGATTCGTCAAAGCCACCTAATGCAATTAAAGATTTCCTACAAATTAAAGGATTGGAACCATTCTCTAAAAAGTTATTTAGTAGCAAATTTTCATAAACATTTCCATTAGCTTTAACACGCTTCCCTGAAAGTATAAATTCACCATTTTCGTCAATATAATCAGTCCAACTGTAAGCGACTTTTGCGGTAACGTTTTCTTGCAAAGCCTTTAATTGAGATTTAAGTTTATCAGGTGTCCAAATATCATCTGCGTCTAAGAAACTAACAAATTTTCCAACAGCATGGTGTAGCCCTCGGTTACGACTAACGTTTCCCCCGGCATTGGGATAGGAAAATACTTTTATTCGTGAGTCTGGAATTTTTGTAATAATTTCTAAGGTTGAGTCTTGGGAACCATCATTTATTACAATTAATTCTAGATTGTGAAAAGTTTGATTTAAAACAGATTCAATAGTTTCTTTAATAGTTATTTCACTATTATAAGCTGGGATAATTACACTAATTAATGTTTTATTTAAAGTTGATTTAATCATGTTGTATACTTCTTGTTTTCAAGATTTTGTCTAACTTGCATCTTAAAGAATAAAAGGGACTCACCATACTAGCTAAGTAAAAATTAAGCTCAAAAAGAGCAATTATATTAGTTTTGAATTGCCCTCTATACTGAATGAGGTGCTGTAATACTCTACGTAAATTTCCTAAAATAGTTTTCGCAAAAATTATTGGTTTTTGCCAATTTTTAGCATTTATCAAACGTAGCTGAAAAATACACAAGCCACAGCCACGTGCCAAAGTCAGTAAATAATCTCTTTCCAGCCGCCAATGCGGTATTTGATGATAAGTATGCATGTTAGGGTTATACCAAATTTGCCAGCCTGCATTGTGTATATAAAGCAATGGTTCATAGTCATCACCCTGCACAAAAATACCAGGTAATTTACCACTTAAAGTCGGTCGTTGTGGTACATTTTCACACCATACTTGTTTCCTAATAACAAGCGCCGCCGCAGGAGGTAGTCTTAAATTCTCTGCATCAAATAAATGCGGATTTGAACCATGTTCTCTGATTGCTAAAAAAGCTTGAATTCTTTCAAAATTTTCTGGCAGTTTTACTTCAAAATCTCCATGAATCTGTCCGCTCCAAGCGCCTGCTTGAGGATGCTCTAATCCAAAGGTATATGCTTGGGCTAACCAATCAGGAGTAGGTAAATTATCATCATCTAAAAATGCTATTAGCTCACCTCTTGCTTCACGTACTGCCCGCAATCGTGCAAAAGCGGCTCCCTGCTCGGGTTCTAAAAAATATCTTAACCGATAATTTTTATCATATATTTTTTGGTAATTCTGGATTATTTCAGATGTGTTATCAGAACTATTGTTATCCACAATAATAATTTCCCAGTTAAGTTTTTCTACTCCTATCTGGTTTAATAGCTTATCTAAAACTTTTGGTAAACGGGTTGCTCCGTTATAGGCAGGGATAGCTATGCTAATATCTAAACTTTCAACTGATAAGTTGACCATAATATTTAATGCTTTGATAATTTATTTTTTAAAATATCCATTTTTCCAAAGATAAAAAGGGCTAATAAAGCTACTAAAAAAAAGCTCCATTTCGCAAGCAACTACCAAATCGTGTTTGAGTCTAGTTCGGTATTTAAGTAAGTGGAAAGCAATTTTACGTAAATCATTTATCATATAAGATATAAGAGCAATTGGCCTATATATCTGTTTGATATTAACCATTCTAGTTACATAACGGCTAAGTCCAATTCCTCTAAAAAAGGGAATTAAATAGTCTTTTTGTAAACGGAAACTAGGTATTCTATGGAAAATTTCCATTTCTGGGTTATACCAAATTTCCCATCCTGATTTTTGGATATAAGACAACATTTCTAAGTCTTCACTGGTAAGCATATTACCCTTAACTCTCCCAGTTAAAATCGCCTTATCTGGCACGCTTTCTAACCACGCTTGTTTACGCACTACAAGCCCGGCAGAGGGAGGTAGCAATTTTTTAGATGCTTCATATAATAACGGTAAATTACCTCGCTCTGTAATTGCTAAAAATGGGGCAATTCTCTGAAAGTTTTCTGGTGGTTCTACTTCCCAGTCAGGGTGAATTTGGCTGCCATAAGCTCCCGCTTTGGGGTATTTTTCACCAAAAGCATAAGCTGCATATACCCAATTTGATACTGGATAGTTGTCATCATCTAGAAAACCTATTAATCTACCTTTAGCTTCTGCAACTGCCCTTTTTCGGGCATAGGCTGCCCCCTGTTGTGCTTCAAAGCAATACTTCAAAGGGTAAGAACATTGCCAATTCTGTTGATAGGCTTGAACAACTTTAGCTGTGTTATCAGTGCTGTTGTTGTCTACAACTATAATTTCCCAAGATAAATTTTCGGTGTGAAGCTGGTTTTGTAGCCGTTCTAGTAGTTCAGGCAAACGACTTTCACCGTTATAAGTTGGGATAGCTACAGTAATATCAAGGTTTTCAGTCATTTGACAAAATTTACATTTTGATATTTTGATTAAGACGCTTTTTATTTTATAAATTGGACCAATAGCTAGTTTATTACTGGTTCTTAAATAAATCTATCGAACATTAAAACTGCACCTGATGTTTTAATTTTGCTATCAATGTGCAGTTTTATGTACAGTATTATTACGTAATTTGAAATGAAGATTCCTGCATAAGCTACTTAACTGCATTTATCATCTTGTGCTGTGAGCATTGAGCCTAAGAGAGTTTTCACAATGACGCATCGCTTGACGCTACTAGCCGATGTGGAGTTTGCAGAGCTTGGTACAGCTACCACTATTTTTAACCCAGGTGGCTCTGTCGAAGGGGCTACAGGTGTTCCAAAGCTTGCATTGGGTAAAGTCCCCATATAGTCAAAGGTAATTTTTGTTGACGCACTTAAAGTGTAAGAGACAGATGAACCAGCAGTGTTTTGACTGGTGAGATTTGCACCTAGCAGAAATTTATCAGAGCTGATGCCTACATCTGCTCCTAAAGGTTTCCATGTAGGGCTTCCAGTATTGGTATTATAAACAGCAACCTCTGCATTTTGGGTTGTGCTATTTTTCTGAAAACTGACACTGTAGCTAAGTTTTTTGTTTTTAGCTTCGCGCTGTGCTTCTTGCAGTGCGGCTAAAACAGCGTTGTTAACCTTATTCACTTTCTGCCGATTCACAAAGGCAAGCCAACCAGGAGCTGCGATCGCTGATAAAATTCCAATCATCACCATCACTACGATTAATTCCAGCAAGCTAAAGCCAGCATCGTGTTGGGTGTATCCAGAAGCATAGCGTAGTCTGTGAATTAAACATCGCTGTTTACTGGTTTCATTTCTACTGTTTGGGTTAAATAACTTCAAACTTAACTTTCCCATAATTAGCTGCCATTAATTAATCCTTGAATTTTTAACACTTATTTAGTAAATAAATATCCACGCCCTTGTACGCGTATACTTGCACTTGGAAAATAAGTTTTGTTGGTATCTGTGTAATTAAGGTTATTGCTTTGTAAACGTGCGAGTGCATTGCCTCGTAAAGATACCTGTGCTGTTGTGTTAACTCTATCGATACACGCATAGAATCCAGTCATTTTGCCAGTATTACGTGTATTAAAGCTAGCAGTGTTTGGCGATACTTTTTGCCATGTGTTGTTATCAGTAGGACAAGTTGCCGCAGGTGCTGGTGTTGTATCATCAGTTTTGCTTTGATCAATAAAGTCAACAAGTACTGTGGTATCGGCAGTATAAGTTGCTGTGGCTTTTACCCAAGCATTCATTTTGTCTTTGATAGTCCCTACTCCATCCAGCTTAAATAAGGTAAAACCTGGACTAGGACAATTACCACTAATATATTTGCCAGTATAGCCAGTACAATCAACACCAGTACTAGCTGGTACACCATCCTTAATTTGCCATCTCGCAATCCGAGCTGCATTAGACCAAGTAGAACTAGAAGTAGCGTCTTTAATCAAATAATAGGCAACCAATGAGTACACAAACGTGTCATCTTTTTCGGTTCCTGTAATCGTAAGTGCTTGGTTAACTAATTCTCGCTTCCAAAAGACAACAACAGGGACTCTATCTGTTGCGCTCGAATTAGGTAATTGATTTTTGATAGCTTCAATTCCGTCAGCATCATAAATATAAATTGCCTGTTGTAAATCACGGGCAATATAATCTAACGCAGCTTGAATTTCTTGCTCAGAATTTGCCTTTGCTTGCTCCTTCCGGTCAGTGTCCATAATGTTAACCATGAATCCTAGCAACGGCGTGATGATGAGGAATGCCAGAATCATGGCAATCAACAGTTCAATCATAGTAAAACCGTTAACTTGCTGAACTAGCCTAGAGCGTTTTAGCTGGCTTTTGATTAAGAATTTTAGTGTACTCACCATATTCTGGAATTCTCTTTAGTGATAAATGCACAGTGAGCATCGCATAATGTGAAACTGCCTAGTTTTTTACTGGCAAGCTTGATTTGTTGCAGTACCCAGTCGTCGGCATAAAGCCTGAAATGTAGTGTAACTGTTGCCAATATCGGTTGTCATTTCGATTAGTGGTGCTTGGCGATCGCCTAATCCGCCTGTGAAAGTTTTTTGTGTTTTCTTATCACTATTTGAGTTCCCTGTATTGGCTGTTATAGTTTTACTAAAGTCAATATCTGTTCGATAAACCCTAATTGCTAGACGATAACCGTCGTTTACCGAACTACCTGTAACTTTAACTTGAGCAGCTTGAATGTAAAACTGCTCAAAGGGCTTATCCCTACAACCTGTAGTACTAGTAGTAGTAATAGTGCCATCAGTAACCTTAAAGCAATACAAATTTGTATCACTTGCTTGCGGAACGGGCATTTCTGTACTGCTAATTAAATAGGCTGCTGCTTGAGTTGAATTTGAAACATTTCGGGTTGTAGTTGCATTTGCAGGATCGCGTGCAATGATTGTACTTGGCCCTGTAATTGCTCCAGTTCTAATGGCATCAATAAATGCTTTTGTCGCTTGGGTTGACAGTTCCACTCGTCGAGACTGAACGCGGGTTGCTGTTGAGATGACGATCGCAGGTGCGATCGCTGCCATTAAAATAGCAACTATAACTATTGCTACCAAAGACTCAATAATCGTAAAACCAGACTCATCAGCAGGGATGATTTGTTGCTGTAGTTTGTGCTTAATCATTAACTTATCACCAGCTTCTGATACCAATTTGCATTCAAAAACGTAATTGAGAAATTTACTCCCCTAAAGTTAAAGTTACAGTTTAGGAGAGTAGTATGAAGTTTTAAGATGGGCAGTTACTAGGACGTTGATCGGAATCGATTGCAGCAGTATATACAGGAGGAGTGCTAGTATCGGGTTTTTTCGCACACAACAAACTTTGCACCCATGCGTCATCTCGACCAACTTCCCGGAAGTACTCATCTGGCAAATCGTCTGGTATGGTTGCCAATTTTTGGGCTAATAAGTCAGGCGACTGAGATAGCAGCGCTACATCATAACCCCATTGCCGTGTAGGAGCCAGATAGAAAGGAGTTCTGCTGTTGTTGCCTTGAATCTTATACTTAAAATTCTCAGATTGAGTTGATATAGATGTGTTGAATGGTGCTGTAGCATAGCCACTTCGTTTAGTCTGGACGAAAGAGCCACTAATCCTAGCTTTAATGGCATCACTTGTTCCTCCTGTTGGGTTCCAATTTTCTACGAAGCGCACAAAGTTGTGTAAACCACCGTTATCTTCCGTAGGACGTGCTGGGGTATCTCCAGCCACAGCAATTAAATTAAAGGTAGTTTCAGTAGCTGTTTGCAACCAATTATTGTGGGTTCCAGAGACAATATTATTAGTGTTGTCTGGGTCTTGAGGAGTAGCAAAGGGTTGGTTAATTTGTAGAACTGGTTCAAATCCAGTGATAGCACCAGCAGTTATAACAGGCTTCAGCCAGGGCATGAACACATCGTTTGGTGGCGGTAATAGTGTTTGCCCTCCTCCTGTAGTTGATGTTGTTGACCCTAGAGGAAATTCTTGTACCCTACCAGGGTTGGTGTTATCAACTCCTAAGACTCTAAGAGGAGTAACTAACTGACCAGTTGTTGCATCACGTACAAAAGCAATTCTCCGAGGAGCAGTTGCAGGAAAGCATCCTCCTGAATAATCCGTCGCTGGATCATCAAAAATGTATCCTGTTTTTATTCGACTATTGTTTGGATTTCCATTTTTACCAACAATTTGACCATTATAAAACGTATTACCTCCTCCACCTCCACAGGCTGTCTGGATAGTCCATGCAGTTGTCGCTTTTGTCGGATCACTACAATCTGCTACGTTAGTTGCAGAGCAAACTTCCGTCAAATATGTCCCTGGTGGTATTTGTAGCGCAATCGGTGTCACAAAGTTGTTGAGGTAGGAACTACCTTGGAACCCTGTTGTAGTTGAGTCAAGGTCTTTGGGTATGCCTGTAGTGGTGTCGCGCCATCGAGCTACAGGAACAAAGCTATTGTATTGTGAGAAACCAGATAGTGTTGGGAATGGAGCATTATAGCTATTACTCCAGTCATAATCTCCCTCATCGCGGTAGCCCAATCTAAAGTTATTAGAAAGTAAAGTAACAGAATCTGCCAATACAGATGCAGGCCGCCATAAATCACCAGTTGTACAGTTTGGTAGCCTTGTATCATTTGGACGACAAGCGAAATTCGGATTGCGCTGTGCTTTGGCGCGAGTATAGAAATTGCTCCAATCATCTGACAATGCTGTTGTGAACTCTTCTTGGGTGTGAAGATTAAAGTTCCCCTTAACGTAAACAGGCAAATTGGTAGCTAAAATCAACCCTTTCTCTACGTCTCGATAATTATTACTTGTACCGCGACCGATTTGTGAGCCGTTGATGAGCATAATGGCATTAGGTCGGCGCGTTGGGTCAAGCGTATAATCTACTGGGCTTTCAAGTTTTTGCGCCTCTGGATCTGTCTTGGTTGAACTCAAATCTGGCAGTGCATCATTGCGAGTAGCATAGATAATGCCACTATTTGGCAGTAAGTATTCTTGTGCTGGAGTTGCTGCACCATACGTAGTAGTGCGAAGCGAGTTGATATCTAATACTGTGGCGCGAATTTCTAAAGGTTGTCTGTCTTTTGTTGCAAGATCGTAATCAGTACTTGTAGTGCTTGTTTGATTTGCCTTAACCTGTCTTGGATCTAAAAAGGCAATTTCTTGAATTGCGCCGTGAGGAATAGGAGGTGTAGTGGTTACTGGAGAAATACTGCCGTCTAAAATTTGTAGAGCGCAAATTGCAGCATGAATTGTAGATTGTTCCGAAAGAGTACGATTTGCTGCTGTTTTTGCTAAAGCTTTTGCTAGCAGTCCATCATCTATAGAACGTCCAGCTAAATAATCTGCATTAGTTGTATCAGTTATTGGACGTTTTGGATCTCCTTTTATATCTCCTTTTGGATATTTTAATTGAGATTGATAAGTCAGTATGGCCTGATAATCACTGACTGCCTTCGTTGGAGGCCCGTAAACTATGCCATTGTTGGATAAACCATCTGTAGCTGAACTATTAGCATTTGAAGCCCAAGCTGGAAGCCCTGTTTGATTTTTAGCAGTAGTGCTATTAGTAGGGACGTAAAAGCTGCTTACACAAGCTATAGGCTGTGGACTTTGCTGGTCGTAACTAGTAGCTTTGTAGTGATAAACAGCTGTAGCTCGCATCCGCAGAGATGGTGTCTTAGTTGGATCGGCAATTTCGGGCCATTTATACTGTATTGAAGAGTAATTACTTGCGCCTACAGCAGAGTAATCATACATCCAATATGGCTTAATAGTCTTTTGCGTGGGTGCTGGAGCTTGGGGCACTGGCATCAGATCAGACCAAATTTCTTTGGTAGCTGAAGTGAAAGTAGTACTTGCGGCTGTGTAACTATCAGGCAAATAAATCCCAGCACCAGTTACCACTCGTAAACCACCAAAAGGGTCTTGTATGGTACTCGGAACTTGAGCTGCTGCTAGTTCCCAATCTTTATCTCGGTCTGTAGAGCCTAAATCAGCTAATATTTGTACGCGAGAGCGGCGAGTGCGAGGTGTAGCAGGTGTCGTTGGTAGATCCCAGTTAACACCACTAATATTTTGGGTATCTTGGAAATTTGGGCCGACGAATTGGCTTTGATTACTGTCCCACCAGATTTGAGGCAGATTGTTACCAATTACAACCCTGTCACCCAAGGATTGTTCTTTTTCGCCATAGTCTTTTTCTAGTTTTGTGGGTTCCGTTGCACCAGGTATCAGTTTACCACTGGTGATATTTAGTGTTAAATTAGCGTAACCAGTACCCGTTTTCCCATCCGTGGGATCGGTAGGATACATCCAAGCATCTACAGGGCGTAGGGTATCGCCACTGCCTTGAAGCGGAGTAGTTGTGGCGTATGTACCTAATGCAACTGATTCAGTGCTTCCAGCAGCAACTTCTCTGTAAGGTACGCGGCGGGTGCGTTTTTGAAAGTAAAGCTGTAGCTGTTGTTTGCGTAGTGCGTCGTTTTCTGCTGTGGTGTAACTTGCTAAAGCAAGCTTATCCTTTTGTTGTTGAATACCTTTGGTAACTTCTGCGGGATCGGCATTTGTGGTAGCTATTTGGGCGTTAACTAGGCGAGTGATACGCTGAGTATAGGCAAGGCTGTTATAAGCCATGAAATTCGCTTCGTTTGATGCTGGAGTAGTTGATTTTGCAAAATCGACTTCAACAGGATCTGTGGCTTCTCCTTTTCTAAATAAATGCACTTTAGTGACATTGCCTAAGTCACTTGTATCTGTGAAGCCACCAGCGCCCAAGTTTCCACCAATTACTATTTTGGCATTATCGTTATCGTAGAAACAGGATTCCTTACTGCTAACTTGAAATAGCTTGACACTATTTGCTGGCGAACCAGTGAGAAAATTACTATTGGTAAAAATTCGTCCATTTAATCTGAAGGCGGGGCCTGGGCTAAGTCCTATATCATCTTCATAAAGAACAGCATTATTAACTACAGGAAGTTGGATACGTTCTTGTTGATACTCTAAAGCAGAAAAGCTTTTATTACCTTTGTAAAGTTCGTATTTAGTATTAGATGGCGTAGTAGTAATAGGAACGGTTGCTGTATAGACAAAAAAGGCTTTTTTCAACTTATTGCCTACTTTAAACCAGCCAGTATTACCTACTAAGGTAGCGCTTGTGCCTAGCGTATCTCCACAATCTCCACTGACATTACCAGCAGTCATTGGTAAAGTTCTTGCTTCTAATGGATTTCTGGCATATTTATATACACCAGCGTTTATGGGAGGATTTCTAAAGTAAATGCCATAAAGTGTGTAGCTATCAAATTTCCCATTGTTGTCAGTATCTAAAGGGTATAGCCATGCAGTATTTAGTGTCTTATCCTTTTCAGTAGTTTCAGTTCTTTTTGCTTTTTGATCGGTATTTAGAGCTAGTTGCAGTTGAGTTTCATCACCAAATGTATATTCATTGATATTGCCGCTCAAAGTAGAATACAACGCATCATCTGTTGGTGTGGCTCGTGGTAGTCGTCCGTCTTGAAACAGCTTATTTATTTTAGCTCTAGCTCGATCAATAGCTGGAGTTGCAGCGTTGAGTGCAGCCTCATTTACTCGAACATTACTAGCATTTTTAGAGCGTTCAAAAGAGCGAAATAAAATTGCTGTTGTTAACAGTACGACGACCAAAGTCACCATCGCCACTGTCGGCAATAAAAACCCAGCATTCTCTGAGTCGCGTCTTCTTCGAGTTCCAAAAATAGTTCGTAGTAACCAAATAATTTGCTTGTTAATTGCAGATAAAAACTTCTTGCTAATTTGTCTGAAGTTTTTTTGAATTGCCTTGAGTAGCCGAGGTTTTCGAGACATAGATGCTTCCCTCTCAAATGCTTTATGTATGGCGAGTTTTCTAGTTTTTTTTACATCTTCAACTATGCCTGTAAAATATTTTTATAGGCATAAAATGAGGCTATATTTATTATTTAATTACTGCCTTTTATTTGGCTATTTTTAAAATAAATTAGCTATTACAAAAGACAATTTATTAAAGTTATACCATTCATTGCTTATTTCTTTTATCCGGTAAATACTGAGATTTTGATAATTACTTGATTTAAGTTCGATAAAGAGTAAGAGCATAACTTCACAGTAAATTTGCGGAATGTATCTTGTCTAAAAGCAAATTTATGAAGATGTTGTTAAGAGAGTAAGCTTATAATACCCATCTGTTAAAGGAAAGATATCAGTTGGTTGCAAAATAATTAAATATAGGGGTTTTCACTTTGGTGCAATACTGTCAAAAGCTCACCCTATCTTGACCTTAATCCCTCTCCTTACCGTCTACACACAAGTCTTCTAGAGTTGCGCCACAGGCTTTTTATCCCACCAACCCCCCTTAAAAAGAAAGGGGGGCAAAAAGCTCTCAAAGTCTTCCAATTTATCGGAGGATTTAGGAGGATCTACAACATTTTGGTTTCGTAGAGAGATGTGTGTACACCGTAGCCTTATTAAGGAGAGGGGAAGGAGATATGGATTAAGCGCTAAAGTATTTTGCTACTGGGTGGTAAGTAATAATTGCAGTGGTAGACTGTTCTGGATAAAGTTGTTCACTTTCATCCATATACAATTTAATTCTGTCAGTCTGCAATAATTCCAGTTGCTTGTATTGGTCTTGGATATTCGGGCAAGCTGGATAACCAAAACTATACCGTGAGCCACGATAGCGTTGTGCTAATATGTCCCGAATATTGTCGGGTTCTTCAGCAGTAAAACCTAACTCTCGGCGGATTCTGGCATGTGTCCACTCAGCTACAGCCTCTGCAACCTGCACCGCCATACCGTGGAAATACAGATAATCGGTGTATTGATTAGCCGCAAACAGCTTTTGAGCGAACTCTGTGGCAATTTCCCCTACAGTCACCGCCTGCATCGGGAAGACATCAATAATTCCCGATTCCTTTGGTGCAAAGAAATCTGCTATGCATAGCCGCCTTAAAGACTTCTGTCTGGGGAATTCAAAAGTTGTAACCTGCTGTGATTGGTTCCATATATGTAGAGAATTCCCCTCAGCTTGACAAGGGAAATACCCATAAATCACCTGGGGATGCAACAGATTCTCTTCAATAATTCGCTGTTTCCAAGTTTCTAAAATTGGGTAGACTTTCTCAGCTAAGAAAGCCTGATATTCTTCCTTAGATTGTTCCTTTGGTTTACGGAATTGCCACTGTCCAGCAACCAAAGCTTGTAAATCTAAGTGCCAGAATATTTCCTCGATGGGAATATCACTAGGCTGCAACAACTGCGTTCCCCAGAAAGGCGGTGTTGGACGTTCAATATCTATCGCCACAGCATCAGAACGTCTCGTATCTACTACTTTTGGTTCAGCAGATGTTTCTTCAGCAGTCTTAGCTTTTGGTTCTTTGTGACCATTTGTCGAAACTTCAGCAATTTCGACTTCATTCAAAAATCCTTGCAAATCTTCCCAGTTACCAGTAGCTTTTGCTGGCATTAATTTATCCATGAAGTGCAAGTCAGAAAAGGCATCTTTGCCATAAACGACTTTACCTTTATAGGTATTTTGGCAATCTTCATACACAAATTTGGGAGTCAGCGCCGCACCACCTAAAATTACGGGGACACTAATTCCCTTTTCGTTAAATACCTCCAAGTTTTCTTTCATGAAGGCGGTGGATTTTACCAGCAAACCACTCATGGCTATACAATCAGGTTTGTTCTGTTCGTAAGCGTTGATGATGTTTTCCACTGGTTGTTTAATTCCCAGGTTAATCACCTTGTAGCCGTTATTGGACAAGATGATATCCACCAAATTTTTACCAATGTCGTGGACATCGCCTTTGACTGTGGCAATGAGAAAGGTTCCCTTGGCATTGTTGCCTGATTCTGATTTTTCCATGAAGGGTTCTAGAAATGCCACCGCCGCTTTCATGGTTTCGGCAGATTGCAAAACGAAGGGTAACTGCATTTGTCCAGAACCGAACAATTCCCCGACAACTTTCATGCCATCTAACAGGAAGGTGTTGATAATCTCCAAGGGGGGATGTTCTTCTAAGGCTTTTTTCAGATGTTCTTCTAAGCCAATGCGTTCGCCGTCGATGATGTGGCGTGTGAGGCGTTCGGGGATGGGGAGACTTTCATCTAAGGAGCGATCGCGCTTAGTTGTCACCCCGGCAAACGCTGTGGTAAGCTCTCCCAAGGGATCGTAAACGCAGACGTTACCCTCAAATTTCCGCTCATCATAAATCAATTGGCGACAAATTTCTTGATGGCGTTCCTCAATCTTCGATAACGGTAAAATTTTGTTAGCACTGACAATAGCTGCATCCATTCCCGCCGTCGTCGCTTCGTGCAAAAACACCGAGTTCAACACCATCCGCGACGCTGGATTCAAACCAAAGGAAATATTGGAAACACCCAAAATCACATGACATCCAGGCAATCCTTCACGAATGCGTCGGATGGATTCAATGGTAGCTTTACCGTTTTCTCGGTCTTCTTCAATCCCGGTGGAAATGGGTAACGCGAGGGTATCAAAGAATATTTCTGTGGGTGGTATGCCAAATTCTACAGCTTGACGGTATGCGCGTTGAGCGATCGCAAACTTTTTGTCTGCTGTTCGTGCCATCCCATCTTCATCGATAGTACCAATGACTATACCAGCACCGTATTTCTTCGCCAACTCCAACACTTTTAAAAAGCGCGGTTCTCCATCTTCGTAGTTGGTGGAATTCAGCAAACACTTACCACCTGCAACCTTTAAACCCGCCTCCATCTTTTCCCATTCGGTGGAATCAAGCATTAAAGGCAATGTCACATTATTAACAATGCGCGAAACTAATTCGTGCATATCCCGCACGCCGTCGCGTCCCACATAATCGACGTTGACATCGAGGATGTGTGCGCCTTCTTTGACTTGCGCCCTCGCCATTGAAACGAGTCCATCCCAATCTTCGGCATTTAGCAAATCGCGGCACTTCTTGGAACCACTGGCGTTGAGGCGTTCGCCAACAATCAAGAAGGAATTATCTTGGTCGTAGGGTTGAGTGGTGTAAATTGATGCTGCTGCTGGTTCTAAACTTGGCTGTCTAACTTTTGGCTTCAGGTCTTTAGCAAGTTCGGCCAATTGTTGAATGTGTTCTGGACGCGTCCCACAGCAACCCCCGATCACTTGGACACCCAAATCTTCAACAAAATGCATCAATGACATCCGTAATTCTAACGGTGTCAGGCAGTAGTGCGCTTGACCGCCGACGTTTTCGGGTAAACCCGCGTTGGGAATACAGGAAACGATGAAAGGTGAATGTTCTGACAGATACTTGATGTGTGGTTTCATCAAGTCTGGGCCTGTGGCGCAGTTTAGACCGAGAATATCAATTGGGTAAGGTTCCAAAATTGTCAGCACAGCGCTGATTTCTGAACCTACCAACATTGTGCCCATGCTTTCCATTGTCACAGAAACCATCAACGGGCGGCGATCGCCTTTTTTGGCAAACACTTCTTCAATTCCATTCAGCGCCGCCTTAATTTGCAGCACATCTTGGCAAGTTTCCACCAGAAATAAATCAACACCACCATCCCACAGCGCCTCTGCTTGTTCGGCAAAAGTAGCTTTCATGGTGTCAAAGTCAATATGTCCCAAGGTAGGGAGTTTTGTTGTCGGGCCGATGGAACCTGCCACAAACCGGGGTTTTTCTGGCGTAGAAAATTCCGCAGCCACACGCTTCGCCAATTCTGCGGCTGTCTTGCTGAGGTAATACGCTTGGTCTGCCAAGTCATATTCTGCCAGCACCAAGGACGTACTACCAAAGGTATCGGTTTCAATCACATCCGCACCAGCAGCAAGAAAGTCGCGGTGAACCTTAGCGACTGCTTCGGGTTTGGTGTGAACTAAGTATTCGTTACAACCTTCATACTGTGGGCCGCCGAAGTCTTCAGCAGTCAGGTTTTGGGTTTGCAGGTTGGTTCCCATCGCCCCGTCGAAGACGAGGACTGGGCTATCTGGACTACGCAGGCGTTCAAGGAAAGAATGAGTCATATTTTCCTAGAAGAAATGAGGACATCAAGTGAGTCTTGTGATACTCAACTTACTTTATTATTTTCCAAAATTTTGGGAGTTTCGGCAGTATGTAATGGAAAAATTTTGATATATACTGAAGCGACTGATGTACTTACATTGTCAGTATACATAGTGAGCTAGTTCATATAGAGGTCGTTCTGTGGAAAGAAGAAAAATTTTAATTGCAACTAAAACATACCCTTCAATTAGCACAAAATATCAAGAAACAGTCTGTACAGCAGGAGTTTTATTAGATGATGACGATAAACCAGTTCAGTGGATTCGGATTTATCCCATTCGTTTCCGTCAATTAGATTTTGATCAGCGTTATCCCAGATGGTCAATTATAAGTGCTAAAATAGAAAGAAATGATAAAGATTACAGAGAAGAAAGTTTTCGTATAGATGATTCTTCAATAGAAGTAATACGAAAAATTGATACTAGCAAAAACTGGGAAGAGCGAAAAGCTTTGGTTTTGCCACTAGAATTCAAATCTATTCTCGATATTAAAGAGCAAGGTAAGTCTCTCGGTATTATTAAACCACAAACTATAAAAAAATACTTTTGCAAGAAGGAAATAGAACGGGAGTGGAAACCAAAACAGCAAGCAATATTAGATCAGATGGACTTGTTTGAGCCTTCAGTACAGTTAGATAAAATTCCTTATAAGTTTGGTTACGAATTTTTTTCTAAAGATGGAAAAAGGCATCGTTGTACAATAAATGATTGGGAAATTCAACAACTTTATAGAGGCTGTAGAGATAGATCAAAGGAAACAAGTATGGAGAATAAAGAAAAGGAGGCTTTAGAAAAAGTACGCCAAAAATTAGAAGACGAGTTTTTAAGCAAAAAAGATTTATACTTTATCATGGGAAACCTAAAAAATCACAAAAATAGCTTTATGATTATTGGGATATTTTACCCACCATTAATCAAAATATAATATTTAAAGTTGATTGTTCCAGGAATTAAAAATGAAAGTGAAAGATATTGCTAAAACAAGATGTATACTTACTTTTGGATATGGCAATCGCAAAGACTACGATTCCTTCTTGGAATACCTGCAAAAGTTTGATGTGGAATGTGTTGTTGATGTGAGGATGGTTCCTCGTGCTTGGAGCCGTAAATGGTACGGCGACAAAATTAAAATATTCTGTGAATCAAATCATATTGAGTATATTTCTAAAACCGCTTTAGGTAACACATCTGGAAAAGAAAATTGGATTCCTATAAATCAGGAAGAAGCAAAGAAAGCTCTACATGAAATTGCACAAATTGCTCAAACAGGTAATATTTTATTGTTGTGTGCTGAAATGAACCCGAATCGCTGTCATCGAAAAGAAGTTGCTGATTGTTTGGGAAACTTGGTATCAATTCCTGTTAAGCATTTAGAGTAGTAAAATACAATTTTTTTACTACTTAGGGAAGAGTGCTTAATAGACCTCATCTTAGAAGAAGCGATCGCAACCTATAGCTTTGGTGGTGCGATCGCTATTAGAATTATCCGTAAATCTGAAATGCTTACTATACTGTGGTTTTAGCGATTTACTGATAACCAGCCGCTTGTAACAGGAACAACTTGGCATAACGCCCTTTTAGCTGTAGCAATTCTTCGTGAGTTCCCTGTTCTATAACTTCGCCGTTTTCTATAACTACGATTTTGTCAGCCATTCGGACTGTAGAGAAGCGATGGGAAATCAAAAGTACCATCTGATTTTGAGTAATAGCGCGAAAATGATTGAAAATCTCAAACTCAGCTTGGGCATCTATTGCTGATGTTGGTTCATCCAATACTAAGATATCTGCTTGCGATCGCATAAAAGCACGAGACAAGGCAATTTTCTGCCACTGTCCCCCAGAAAGTTCCTGTCCTCCTTTAAACCAACGACCAAGTTGAGTCTGGAAGCTTTGGGGTAATTGGTCAATAAAAGATTGGGCCATGCCTTTTTCAGCAGCAGTTTGCCAACGGTTTTTATTTTCGAGATGTTCTACATCACCCACGCCGATATTCTCGCCCACAGTGAACTGATAGCGGACAAAGTTCTGGAAAATCACACCAATACGACGACGCAACACATCCACATCCCATTCCTGCAAGTCCAAGCCATCTAAAAAAATTCGCCCAGAATCTGGGGTGTAGAGTCGGGTAAGTAGTTTGATTAAAGTAGTCTTACCGGAACCGTTTTCACCCACAATTGCCAGTTTTTCTCTGGGTTTCAAGTGTAGCGAAATGTTTGTCAAGGCTGGTTTAGAACTTCCCGGATAAGTAAATGATACGTTCTCAAAACGGATACCATCTTGGGGATTTAAACCAATAGTTGCCTTACCCCAAGATTTTGGTACTTCTTCTTCTAAAAAATCGTAGAGATTTGATAAATATAGGTTGTCTTCATACATCCCTCCAATAGACGTGAGGGCATTGGAGAAGGTTGATTGTCCTTGGCGAAAAACGGTGAGATACATTGTCATATCTCCCAAGGAAATCTTACCTCGCACTGTTTCTAGTACAATCCAAGCATAAGCTAGGTAAAAAGCACCAGTACTCACTAAACCCAGGAGATAGCCCCACAATCCTCGCCGCAGAGTCAAATCGCGGTCTTCGCCATAGAGTTGATGAAACAGGTTGCGGTAACGCCCTAGCAGCATCTCTCCCAACTGGTAGAGTTTGACTTCTGTGACAAAATCTTCTCTTGCTAGCAGATTTTCTAAGTAATGCTGTTGACGAGTTTCTGCCGCCCGCCAACTAAATAGGCGAAAGCCTTCTCCAGCAAACTTAGTTTCGGCAATAAATACAGGCATCGCTGCTAAAATCAGCACCACCACCGCCCAAGCTGAGAAATTTACTAGCAAAATACCGTAGGTAATCAGGGAAAGGGCATTTTGCACCAATCCAAAGGTGCGGTTTACTAACGAAAGGGGACGAACTGATGCTTCTCGTCGGGCATTAGTCAATTTGTCATAAAATTCTGAGTCTTCAAACTGCCTAAGATCCAGTGTCAGCGCCTTTTCTAAGATGAGTACATTCACTCGCTGACCCATTAGCGCCCGTAATAATGACTGGCAAATGAGGATTCCCCGTTGACTACCTGCTAGTAGAATTACAGCGATCGCTTCTAATCCTACATAAAATAGGGAAGGATAAATATTGACAAAACCATTGTTTTGTAAATTAACTTGAGAGGCAAATACCACTGCATCAACAATTAATTTACTGGTGTAGGATATTGCCGCCGGCAAAAGACCAGCCACTAAAGTTAAACTCGCCAGCAGAATGGTAAGCGATCGGCTGGTAGTCCATACCAAGTTCACAGCCCGTCCACTGTAGCGGAAAACCGTCAGCGATTGGCGTAGGATATTTCTTTTTTTTTAATTTTCATCTTTTTTGGACAAGCTCCGCCCAAGCTGGCGTATCTTCCTAACTCTTTTAATCTTTATATAATTTTAACAACAAAGAACTCAGAACTCAGTACCTAGAATGATGAGTATGCGACTGAGTGGTGAATACGATGCTGAAATTAACGGATATTCTGACTCCTGTTAGCGGATAGCTAAGGTTTAGCTCATTCTGAATTCTGACTCCTGTTGACATTTTTATCCCCACAACCTCCGACCTGCTTTCCCACTTAATTTTTGGTGAGTATCTGACAATAAAGCTGGAATATCTAACTTTTCTGGACACCGAGGTAAACAGTCTCCACATTCTGTACAGCGATCGCTTTTCATTCCAGGGAACCAGTGACCAGCATTTTCAAACATTCCGTAACGATATTGTCCATAGTCTTTCATGTCGTATGCCACTGCGAGATTACGTAACCGCAATACCTCTGGAATATTGATATTTTCTGGACAGGGCAAACAAGCATAACATTGGCTACATTTATCAGTTCCCAAAGCAAGTTTTTGGTGATTTTCTAACCTCTGGAAAGCAGAAATTTCTGCTGATTTTAGCTCTCCATTATGGTCAGCAACTTGCAAAGGTTCTATTAATTCATCTGGGTTGGCTGGCCCTATACTTAAAGTATTAATACGGTTGTCACCAAGTAAAAAACGATAGCATAGTTCTAAGGGGGAATACGGCTGACACAAATCTTTTAGGGTTTGGGGTGGCGTATACAGCTTTCCCCCTTTGTCAGCAGGGGAAATAATGAAAATGCCCATATCTTTTTCGGCAGCTAGTTGAATTGCTGGTGCGTGCCGTTGAAAAAAATAGTAATAATGCAGATTGACAAACTCAAAAAAATTAGTTTTGATAGCTGCCTCAATTAGCTCTAATGACCCGTGGCTGGAAAAACCAACGTGTCGCACTCGACCATCAGCAACAGCTTCCTCTACGGCTTTCATACAGCCATTTTTGGCTTGCACCCACTCCAAGTGTTGCCAAGTGTTCAAGCCATGAACGCCTAAGCAATCTAAATAATCTAGCTGTAATCGTTCTAGGGATTCGTCGATGTACCGACGCATGGTGTCAGCATCTGCTGTGGCTGAGATTTTGGTAGTGATGTAAAGCTTCGTTCGGGGTATTGACAACCCAGCTTTTAATGCCCTACCAAGATACTCCTCGCTTTTGCCGTAACCTCTGGCGGTTTCTAGATGATTAATTCCTAGCGCTAAGGCTTGTTCAATGATCTGGTGAGCATTTTCAAAATAAGCCAGGTAGCGCATTGTTCCTAGAGAGAAAACCGAGAGGTGCAGATTCGTTTTCCCAAAGCGTCGGTATTGCATAAATTGAGTCCTGAGTAGTGAGTGCTGAGTAGAAAGACGATTAATATTGTCTGTACAAGAATGAAAAAGTGAAAAAGAAAGAATAAAGAATTTATTTTTAAGATTCTCTATTCTTTCTCAGCACTCAGCACGGGCTAAACCATAGCTATCCGCTAACAGCACTCAGCACTTTTCTAGCTGTCGCCATTACCAAAGCGCTTGATCAAATCTTCAGGACGGAGATTAGAAATAAATTCACGGAAGGCTTGCTGTTCGGCTTCATCTGCATCACGGTCAACAGGGATAGAAGCATCGGCAATCACTTCTTCCATTACCCAGATAGGGGTATTTGTACGGAGAGCAATGGCGATCGCATCGCTAGGACGTGCGTCAATTTCTTTTTTGACCTCACCTTGCTGGACAATTAAAGCCGCATAAAATGTATCCTTTTGCAGGGAATGAATGATCACCTTTTCTAGAGTCATATTCCAAGTCTCTAGAAGATTCACAATCAGGTCGTGGGTTAAGGGTCTGGGAGGCTTTTGATTCTCCAGTGCGCCCATAATTGCCCTAGCCTGTTCCTGACCAATATAAATTGGCAAAGCCCGCCGATCTGAAGAATCTTTCAAAAGGACGATCGGGCTGCGGGTTATGGCATCTAATGCTATGCCAGCAACTTTCATTTCAATCATTGCCTAAGCCTCTACAATGCTTTGAGAGCCTTGGATGTTGTGTAACAAATAGTACCCCTTTTTAGGCGGTCTGGTGACAGTAATAAACATAAGCATTCGTTCTCTATAATTGCTTCTATTAAACTCCGAACTTGTGGTGAAAACCAGAGTAAGTCAAATTGGTCTTCTTAGACAATAACCTTCTTACCCAAGTATGCCTTGTGAAGGATGCTAATGTGTTAATATTCCTATACGAAAAAAAGTCAGAAAATATACTTGGATGTTCGACATTTCTGTGACAATTACCAATTCATTTCAGGCAAATTTAGGCAATAAATAGAGTTAGTTTGACAAAAAAGCCGTGTTTACAGGATTAATCCAAGCATTAGGAACAATAGAACCCTTGGGGGGCGATTCTTGGCAAATTACTTGTGTAAGCCATTCTGGTGAAGTAATTATGCAAGATTTGGCTTATGGTGACAGTGTTGCAGTAGATGGTGTTTGCCTGACAGTAGAAAAAGTTTTAAAAGACGGGTTTATAGCCACGGCTTCACCGGAAACGCTACGCCGCACAACGTTGGGAGGTGAGCAAACGCAACAGAGATATGTCAATTTAGAAGCGTCGCTAAAGGTGGGCAGCAAAGTTGGCGGTCATTTTGTCATGGGTCATGTAGATGGCATCGGTCGATTGCTAGTGGCAGAACAAACGGCTAGTTCTTGGGAAATGACCTTTATTGCATCTGAAGCGATCGCACGATACATTGTCCCCAAAGGTAGCATAGCTGTCAACGGCATCAGTCTCACAGTAGCCGCTTATGACTCAGAACTCTCCCAATTCAAGGTGGCGGTAATCCCCCTCACATACAGCGAGACAAATCTTCGCTATTTGGTTGCTGGGAGTTTGGTGAATTTAGAAGGGGATATTCTCGGCAAATACGTCGAAAAATTCCTTTACTCTGGCAACCCAAACACCACAGCCCATGATGAAACAAGTTTAGATGGCATTACACCCGCATTCTTAGCAGAACACGGG
>NZ_JADEXU010000337.1 GCF_015206895.1 Nostoc sp. LEGE 12450
CTTTACCAACATGCGGTTGTTCCTCTTGTCTTTCGACTCTAGGTAAGTTGGTTGACTTAGAGATGTTCTTCTTAATCTCTCCCAATTTGATTGGGTATACCGCGTTAACTGTCACGGCGCACGCATTCCTCAATGATTGTGTCGAATGTAGTGCCAAATGTCTCAGTATTGGGATTCTTGGCTTGAATCTTCCCTTCTTCGTCTTTGCTAAAAATAAAAACTTTATCTCTATGCATATCTGAGGGGACGAAAGGCGAGTGTGTTGTTAGTAAGCACTCTTGTTCAGTAGCTTTAGCAGATTCTCTGCGATCGCCATGTGTAGTAGGCAGATCCAATATGCGTGAAATGAACTTCACCCGCCATAGCGGATTGAAATGCGACTCAGGCTCATCAAGCAGGAAAAGTACGTTAGGAAATGACAACATACAAAACGTTCCAAGAATCTGCCCAAGCTGATGCTCACCATCGGAAAGCGATACGTAGTCTACCTCTTTGCCAGTCCTTTGAGCAGTAAACATCACTCGTTCAAATCGGAAAACCTTATCTTCATCCTGAGGCTCTGGAAGACGTGAAGCAAACCTTCTCGATTTGGTGTCTTTGCGAAACCGCTCGCGGGTTTTCTTGGGAAGTACCAAGTCGTTTAACATTGCGAACTTGTGGAATGACGAGTACAAATCAAGCGTATTGTTCCAAAACGAGCGAAACGCTTCTCTTGTTTGGTCATTTATCCAATAGTCAAAGGTATACGTCTCTGTTTTATCGTCATAGGTGTAGCAGGTAGCACAACGTTTGAGCCGATCAAGATAATCTTCCAGTTCCTTGGTAAGTTGTATTCCTTTTCGCGTACTTTGTGAGCCTCTCCTACTTGGAATCTTCGGGGCTGCACTGTGTGCAAGTTGGACTATGCAACGAAATGAGTGCAGGTTTTGCAGTTTTGCATCTTGTAGCAGAAAATCCCACTGGGAAGCATCACCCAACAAAAGATTTGCTACAAAAACTTCAAGGTGCGTTCCATAGTCAATCAGCATTAGCCGAGTATCGGGAACGCGTTTTGGCTCGTGTAATGCACTTTCGGTCACATCCTTCGCGTACCCGCTGCGACTTAAGAGGAACGGCAAACTGAGCGTTTCATTATCGCCTGATGTATAGCCAACAATCTTTTGAGGCAAAAGTTTATGGGTTTCAGTAGCTTTGAGGTGACATTCTATCCAGTCGTATTCATCTTCATCTCTCCGCTCGATTACAAGGCTTGGACGATTTTTACCACTGGCTTTCCGTGAAATGCGGACACGGACAGGTAGCTGCTCATCCTCTGGGTGAATGAGGTACTCAAGCTCGAAATGCAAGTCGGGTCCTTCGGAACGTTCTTCATTGGGAATGCATGTGTGGAAAACAGACTGAAAAATTTCTGTTAGCACTTGTAAGAATTGAGATTTCCCTGCGCCATTCGGCCCAATAAGACATAAAGGATCAAACCCAGAATAGCCACTAAATGGACTTCGTAACTGTAAGTTCAGTCCATCAAGTAGCCCCCCACAAGTTTTAGCAGAAATGATGCGAACCCTTAAAAGCTTCATTTACCTGCCCGAAAAAAACACATCGCTCGCTCCTCTTGATCGAAGACCTGGGTAAGAACCGGCTCGGCTTCACTGAGGAGTGTAAACAGGATATCCTTTAGCGAGTCATAATCACCAGTGAGGTTTTCACGCAGTTCATCGAATGAAAATTTGTCCTTGGGTAATTGTCGAATTACTTCCTTCACAGATTCTTTGGTCATTTTGGTCATGGCTGGTTTTCTAGGAGTCATGTCTCTCTTAGCTTTGGCGGGTTGTGCTGCTCGTTCAGCGTGAATCCGCTCCAACAGCACCGATGCTGGTTCATCATTGGGGTCTTGGGGTACTAGTTCGCCACGAAAGGCTTTAGCCAAGAGTACTGGTGTT
Source organism: Nostoc sp. LEGE 12450 (assembly GCF_015206895.1). GTDB lineage: Bacteria > Cyanobacteriota > Cyanobacteriia > Cyanobacteriales > Nostocaceae > Nostoc. Next base: position 1,941 of record NZ_JADEXU010000337.1, read on the forward strand.
AAACGCTTGATCTGAGTACAGGCGGCTTGATAGTGGGCTTCGAGGCGATCAGCATAAGCGAACAGCGATTCGACACGACGAACAATTTCTTGCTGTTCATCAAGTGGCGGAATAGGTAGGGGCATAGAACGGAATCTTTGCAAGCTTATTTTTTGTTGGGCAACGCCAGCAGTTATCTCCTTTATTAGCGATCTAATCAAACTACTCTCGATAAACAGTGACAACAGTTTTATACTTACTATTTCAGGATTAACTTTTATCCGTATACAATCGGCTGTAATCACTGAAATAGGTCTATCTAGAGGAAAGACTGCGACATCTCCGGGTGGATCACCCATTTTAGTAATTAGTAGATCACCGGGTTCGACTCTATGTGCCCATAGTTCTTGAGCTTTTTCTTCAGTTATAAACTTTGTTGTTTCGTTACCAAAATTTTTCGTGCGTATATCTCGCACAAATACCAATGGAATACCTGAATCTCTATAATCTTTAACAGTCAGGTTGCTTCCGAATGGACCAATTGAAAGTGAGTGCTTTTCAGAAAATTTAATTAAGTCAGGATTGAGCCATACCCAACCATCAGGAATAACATAATCAAGCGAATTGATTGCACTAAGAAAATCACCTATAGGTTCGATCTGTATTAATTCAACTGTGTTACTGATTCTGATAGTGTTGTCTTCTCGCCAGCTTTCCGTTAGCTTTCCCGATACTGCTAAATCAAGAATGTTTTGGCGAAAACGTTTGAGAATGCGCGGCACACGATCTAGTCTCTCTTGACAGGCATCTACTCGCATCAGCAGGACATCGAGCTTATCGGCGATGCGTTTTTGTTCGTTGAGGGGGGCGAGCGGAATCTGATGAGCCTTTAGAATAGTTTGGTTTATGTTCTGTTGGGCTCCTCCTTTCCCTTTGGCAACTAATGTGTCCTTAGAGTTTTTGAGTGCGTGGAATAGGTAGCGCAGTTCTATAACTTCCTGATATCTACTGCAAAATGCGATTGCCTGATTTGTTGCACATGTGATACCAGTAATGCCAAGTTTACCGATAGAACCGTACATAGCAACTAGCAATGTTTTTGGTGGTAAAAGTTGTGCTGAACTATTAAATAGTCCCTCCTCAGTAATGTGGGTTTGGGCATATGTAACTACTCCGTCATTTAAATCTCCAATTATAGAACCCATTTGATATCTTTTTCTAGTTAGTGGCTAGTCTTTTGAGCATCAATCTGATAAAACAAAGCTTGAGCTTGGCATTAGCACGATCGAGTGTACGTTCAAAATTTTTGACTAAACTTTT
>NZ_JADEXU010000338.1 GCF_015206895.1 Nostoc sp. LEGE 12450
GAATTAATAACCAATGCCCAATGCCCGGTGCCCCATGCCCAATCCCTTTATCAAACAGTTGCGATCGCAACCCCAAGCCATCCAGCAAAGTTTTTCTGCTGTGTAGAGTCAGGATGATCAACAGGTTTTACCTGATATCGAGTGGGATGTGGTGACGCGAGGGTAATGGAATAGGTACGCAGTTCGTCTTGATGGAAAACTGTGACTTGGATGGTATCGTTTGCTTGGTAATCTTTCAGGCGATCGCTTAAACTACTCGCTGTTACCTTAATCCCGTCAATTGCTAACAACTCATCACCTGCATCAATTCCCCCTACTTGTGCAGGTGAATCAGTTTCTACAAACTTAATCATCTCCCGCCCATTCTCTGTATTTATTCTTACGCCCAGGTAAGGTTCTTCCTGCTGTTCAGCTACCAACTGCAAGCCAAAGGGTTCTAGATACTGATTGAAAGGTAAATCATCAGTACTATCAATGTAGCGTTTAAAGAAATCAGTCAAATCGATTCCGGCGACAGATTCTATAACTTCCTGCAACTGTTCTGGAGTATAGCCAATTTCATCTTTCCCGAATTGCTGCCACATTTTCAGCATCACGTCATCAAGGGAACGCTGATTGTCGTGAGTGGAACGAATCAGTAAATCCAGCAACAACGACACCATTTCTCCCTTTAAATAGTAAGAAATTTGAGAATTACCGCTATTGGCATCGGGGCGATAAAGTTTTATCCAGGCATCAAAACTCGACTCGGAAACGGGTTGTACCTTGCGCCCCGGTGTCGTTTCATATCTGGTAATTTCTTTGCTCAAGTTATTCAAATACGACTTAACATCATAAATTTCTGCCCGCAAAGGAATTAACAAGTCATAGTAACTAGTAGTACCTTCACAAAACCATAATGATGGTGTGTAGTTTTCTTGGTCGTAATCAAAAACCTCTAATGCTTTTGGGCGAATTCGTTTGACATTCCACAAGTGAAAGAATTCGTGTGCAACTAATTGCAGAAAGCGATCGTACTTTTCCTGAGTGCGAAATCCAAAACGTTGGTAAATTAACGAGCAAGAGTCTTTATGCTCTAAACCGCCAAAAGCTTGGCTAAATAAATGTAGCAGAAACACATATTTCTCATAAGGTAAACCGCCGAACATCTGCGCTTCTACCTGAATAATTTTTTGGATATCAGCAATCAACTGCTGAACTTGGTAATTACCTTTCCCCCAAATTGCCAGTTCATGGGGTTTTCCCAAGACCTCAAATTTATACAATTGATGGCTACCAATCTCAAAGGGAGTATCCACCAAAGTATCAAAATCGCTCGCCCAAAAAGTATTTGTTTCCTCACCTACGGGAGGTAGAGCAGTTGTTACGTGCCATTCTGGGTATGGTGGTACGATGGTAACGCGAATGGGTTGCTTATCCCAGCTTGGTAGTCTAAAAAATAGTGCTGCACCATTGAAATAACCGTGGGTAGCATCCAAGTGATTTGTCCGTACCGATAGCTCATTGGCAAAAATGCGGTAACGTACAGTTAATTCTGAAACACCTGTTTTGTCTATCTGCCAGTGATTTTTGCTGATTTTCCGCCAAGGTAAAGGCTTATCCTCTGCAAAAACCACAAAATCTTGTAAATTCTTGGCATATTCCCGAACTAAGTAGGAACCGGGTGTCCATACCGGCAATTTTAAATCGAGAATCGGTAAGGTGTAATCGACAATGCGTAAAGTCACCTCAAACAGATGGGTTTCTGGTTGAGACATTGCTACTAAGTAATGAATCGTTGGGCCAGTTTCCTGGATATATGCGTTGGGACGAGTTGCTGTTGCTTCAGTCATCTTGTGTGCTGAGTTAATAATCGATAGGTAATTTCTCTCATGATGACAAATTTGCATGTTAAGTTTCGCCTTTTATTGGCTGCGGTAGTCAAAACCTAGTTTATTTCTCACTTTGCAACCGATCGCCTGCTGCCAAAGCGATCTTTGCAACTTCCAAAATATTTGTATAAATTTTCACACAGTTCAGGTAAGGCTAAGATTCTTTATCAAAGTCAAATTTTTAACGTAGACGCGGAGCGGCTTGCCGCAGGCTACCGCAGAGGCGCAGAGGAAACAGAGAGAAGAGAAAAAATGCTTAACCCAAGCGTATTGGGCGATCGTTTATTGAATTTGGACAGTCGTTTATTGAATTTGGGCGATTGCTTATTGAATTCGGGCGATCGTTTCTTGAATTCGGGCGATCGTTTCTTGAATTTGGGCAGTTGTTTCTTGAATTCGGGCGATCGTTTCTTGAATTTGGGCAGTTGTTTCTTGAATTCGGGTAGTCGTTTATTGAATTCGGGCAGTCGTTTATTGAATTCGGGCGATTGTTTATTAAATTCGGGCGGTCGTTTATTGAATTCGGGCAGTCGTTTATTGAACTCGGATAAACCTCAATAAATTCACGCAATAAATAAAATACTTTTTGTGCTAATCGTATTGAATAATACTGAATATTGCGGGTGCTAATCACCCTGGTTTTGTTTATCCTAATGGTGTAAAGACAAGGATATAAGCCAGTTTTTATCCTAGTGCATGATTAATAAAAGGAAAGTTATTTATGTCACGTCCAAAACGTGGGTCTAAAGTACTTGATAGGGCACAGCGTCGGATTGCCGCTTTGAAATCGATTAGTTCCACCTTAGATTTAGGTAATGGAGTCACTATTGACACCTTTGCCGCCGCCATCAAAAAAACACAGGACAAGTTGGAAGCTTATAACTCCAGCCTCTCCACCGTGGATCTAACTCAGGGAACCTTAGAATTAGCCGAAAAGTCGCTGATGGAACTAACAGAACATGTCTTAGTCAGCGTAGCTGCAAGGTATGGCAAGAATAGCGATGAGTATAAAATGGCAGGGGGCGTTCGTCGCAGCGAACGCAAGCGTCCAGTGCGGAAGCCTAAGCAAGAGGTTGTTATTTGATAAAGACAATACATTTGGGGTTTTTTGACACTCTCCCGAATTCAAATCGGGAGATTCTTGGTTAGGTGGTGAACCAATCGATAAATATTATATTGGCTCTCTTTTCGGCGATCGCTTAACAGCTACAAAATCTTTTGCCAGTTAGCTTCTAGAGCTTGAGTAAGCTATGTACCTGTATTAAAAATCCTATGTCCTAACCATCCCAAACCCAAGCCTAAACTAGAAGTGCTAGCTAAAATTAGAAAAGTATGAAATTTGCTAAAAGATTCTAGTAATTTATCT
>NZ_JADEXU010000339.1 GCF_015206895.1 Nostoc sp. LEGE 12450
TTAAAAATGCTTCCCGAAATCCCTGAGCCTATTTTATTAACCCAGATTTTTGCCAAGCTTACTGCTTTAGGACGTATTCATCCCGTTTCTACAGGTGTTGAACCCTCGTAAATTGGCAGAGGTATTGATAGTTAATAATCCCCAATTATTTGTATCTAACAGCTAAAATAGCAGGATTTACGTAACTGGCACGTATATCTTCATGTTATCGGGGTCAAGGGTCAAGATTTTGATTTTTTGACTCTTGATAACCTCTACAAAAAAATATGACACTTAGGCAAGTCCTAAATATAGAAATCCCTCTTTCCTCCTTCACCGCCACCCTAAAAAGCGCAATCCAGGGACAATTAGGTAGTAACTCACTCCTAACCAGAAGCTGATAAAGAAGCCTACAGAACCAAAAAAAATCAGAGGTAACTGTAACTCTGACCAGGCTGGTTGACTAGTAAATTGGAAGATCGGTGGTGCCAACCTCAAAACAATCAAAAATGCGTAGGCGATCGCACTACCAAAGGCAGCTAACACGGCGTACACTATGTGATGGCTGCGAAGACCTAAGCTCAATGTGAGTAGGCAAGCTGCTACTAAAATCACTGCCACTAAGCCTTCACCACTGTCTTTTGGTGTGATTAATTGCAGAATGAACCAGCCGAAGCCATAGCTAATCATGCCCATCAGCGATGCTACTAAAAAGCGCCGCCGTTGACCAAAACACCCTGATGCTGTCAGTCCCCAAGCGGTTCCCCAGCCTGCGGCGATGAATACCAAAATATCTGCCCCAAAGACGGTTTGAGTATTTGGGACTAATTGGTTTAGCTGGCTCGAAATAAATTCCACAACCCAACTCCCCAAGTTGGTGTGATATGCCAAAATAAAACCAGCGATCGCACCAAAACAAGCGCCAACATAAGCTAAAATCATCGCCCAAATCGTTGCTAAACAAGCTTGAAAAATTTTGATGATTGTCTGAGCGATAAAAATTACGGTTTTAGTGACTGCTTGGCTAAAGTTCGCTAAAACTTGTTCAATAGCTTGGATTAGCAGTGTAAATCTCTGGGAAACTTGCGTTGAAGCTTGCTTAACCCGATCTCGCACTTGGGCAAATAATCCTGGCGGCGGTAATGGTTGAGAAATCTTCGCCAACCGTTTTTGAATCATAGCTGCATTTGCTGGACGCGATCGCACATCCTCTTGCACCATCTCATCTAGTAAATCTGCTAGTTGCGGGTTGACATTCACCGCAGTGCGCCAGCGCAATTTCCCAGTTTGTTGATCTTCCAACTCTAGCGGGTATTTGCCTGTTAGCAGTTCAATCACCGTTCGACCAAGGGCATAAAAATCGGCACTTGGCCCGACAATACTTCCACTCACTTGTTCTGGTGGACTGTAACCAGAAGAAAATAATCGGGTGGAACTAGACTGAGAACGCAGCTTAGAGGGGCTAAATTGCTTTGCCCCACCAAAATCAATTAGTACCAAGCGATCGCCTTCTATTTGCCCTTGAGGTAGGCTGACAGTGGGCGAAGATGTGCCCAGCATTAAATTAGAAGGTTTAATATCTCGATGAATAATCTGACGTTTGTGTAATTCTTGTAAAATTTCTACAGTTTGGGCAAACCAATTGACAACCAACTTCTCTGGACACCCTTGGGGAAACTTTTTTAATATCTCCTCTAAAGTCCGTCCATTGATTTTTTCCATTACTAGACAAGGTAGTTGGTGCGGCTTGGGGTTAAACAGTTGTACCTGAAAATACCCTTCAGCATCGACTGCGGGGACACCTGGATGCTGCAAACTAGATAAAACTGCCGCCTCTTGGGTAAATAATTCCAGTGCCTTTGGTGAATCTTCTACCAACACTTTCAGTACTTTCTCTGTTTGAGTTTTTTCATCCCAAACCGTGTAAATCTGAGCAAATCCTCCCGAACCTAATGGCTGAAGTGGAACATAGCGGTCTAACAACTCTAGCGGTGTGCCACAGCTGTTGCAGAATTTGTTTCCCCAAGGTTGGGGATAAGGACGTTGACAATCAGGATTTATGCAGTGAACCGCACTCTGAGTGATGTGGGACACAACCGCTACAATACAAAGGCTGACTTGATTTTAGCGTTTCTTGAGGTTTCCTGATTTTTAAATAGGCAAAAGGAAAACCCTCATAGAATCTATGAAGGTTTTCTTTTATAGCTATGTCAGCCCTTAATTACGAAAACTTCTCTTACTCTGTCTGTGCTTGGCGACTTCTTTGCGCTTGCGTTTTTCTAAGGGTGTTTCAAAATGACGATGCTTTCTCATGTCTGGAAAAATTCCAGCCTTGGAAACTTCTCGCTTAAATCGTCGTAAGGCTGATTCAATGTGTTCATTGTCACCGACAATTACTTGGGTCATTACTTCTCCTACTAAGTTGACTTAATCAGACGGGAACATTACAAAAAAAAGACAGACTGTTGTTTGTCTGACCTTAAGACTATTGGTAAATTTTTTTTGTTTCCAAAATTAGTAGCGTCCGCCGCGTCCGCCGCCACCGCCGTATCCTCCTCCTCGGTTTCCACCAAAGGAACCTCTATCACCTCTATCTTCCTTGGGTTTAGCCTTATTTACTTTCAGGTCGCGACCCATCCACTCAGCACCGTCAAGAGCTTCAATGGCAGCTGTTTCTTCCGCTTCAGTTCCCATTTCCACAAAAGCAAAGCCTCGCGGACGACCTGTTTCACGGTCAGTAGGTACTTGTACTCGCTTTACAGTACCATATTCTGCAAAAATACCACTTAAATCTTCTTGTGTAACGTCATAAGAGAGGTTACCTACGTAAATTGACATCGATTCGCTCCAAAATCATCACTGTGTAGAGATTTTAATTTCTCTGAGAAGTCTGTAAATACTAAAAGGAAAAGCCTTTCAATACTAAAATCAAAGACGTCACTGAATTAACTCTCCTAAATCTAGGATGACATACGAGCCATCTCTCTGCATCCAGTAGATAGTTAACCAGTGATACGATCGCGTAAATGCGATCGCCTGCCCCAGCTACCCTAAGTACAGCCCAACACAAAAAAGGGTTGGAAATGGAAGAAGATAAATTCTGTAGGGTGATAAAGGAAATCAGACATACAGGGGCACATCTTTAGAATATCCGAATTGAATGTTTGACTGCATTAACCATGAAGCATTACTCCAAAATTTTAATACGAAAGCCAAAGTCAGGCAACAAGTTGAAGGAGGTAGGG
>NZ_JADEXU010000340.1 GCF_015206895.1 Nostoc sp. LEGE 12450
CCTCTGCCCCCTGCCCCATGCCCCATTTATTACGATAGACTAAGTTAGCTGTACTTAAACTAGCTTGTCTTCATAATGGTTTCTACATTTCCCAATCCCTCTTCTATTGATCTATCTCGCATCCGCCTGGCAATTCGTTCATTGCAACCGCAATTGGTAGAGTGGCGGCGGCGATTACATCAACAACCAGAGTTGGGTTTTCAAGAAAAGCTGACGGCTGAATTCGTATCACAAAAGCTGCAAGAGTGGGGAATTGAGCATCAAACTGGCATTGCTCACACTGGTATTGTTGCCATCATTAAAGGTAATAAACTAGGTGCAGAGAAAGTTTTAGCGATTCGGGCGGATATGGATGCTTTGCCAATCCAAGAACTCAACGAAGTGCCGTACAAATCGCAGCATGATGGAGTGATGCACGCTTGTGGACATGATGGACATACTGCGATCGCATTAGGTACAGCTTACTATCTCCAACAGCATCGTCAAGACTTCTCCGGTACAGTGAAAATTATCTTTCAACCAGCCGAAGAATCACCAGGAGGCGCAAAGCCGATGATTGAAGCTGGAGTACTGAAAAATCCTGATGTTGACGCGATTATTGGTTTGCACTTGTGGAATAATTTACCCTTGGGAACAGTGGGCGTGCGGGCTGGGGCGTTGATGGCTGCTGTGGAGTGCTTTAACTGCACAATTTTGGGCAAAGGTGGACACGGCGCACTACCCCATCAAACTGTTGACTCTGTAGTAGTTGCTGCCCAAATTGTAAATGCCTTGCAAACCATTGTCGCCCGGAATGTGAATCCCATTGATTCAGCTGTAGTGACAGTGGGCGAACTTCATGCTGGAACCAAACGGAATGTGATTGCTGATACAGCGAGAATGAGTGCTACTGTCAGGTATTTTAATCCTAGTTTGAAAGGCTTTTTCAACCAGCGTGTTGAGCAGATTATTGCTGGAATCTGTCAAAGTCATGGTGCGAGTTATGACTTAGAATACTGGTCACTTTATCCACCAGTAATTAATGATATTAAGATGGCGGAATTGGTGCGAACTGTAGCAGAAGAAGTGATAGAAACCCCGTTGGGTATTGTGCCAGAATGCCAAACTATGGCTGCTGAAGATATGTCATTTTTCTTGCAAGAGGTTCCTGGTTGCTATTTCTTTTTAGGTTCTGCAAATCCAGAGAAAGACTTGGCGTATCCTCATCATCATCCCCGGTTTGATTTTGACGAGACGGCTTTAGGAATGGGTGTGGAAATATTTGTTAGATGCGTGGAGAAGTTTTTGAATTAATCGCAAGTGATTTACAACGCTAGGCACACCTTCCATCAAGAAGAAACAGTGATTAGTATCCAAGAGATGCATAATTACAATTCTAGAGGTATCCGACTGTCATGAACTAGTTGCAGGCATTCTCTAATATCTGAACCTTCCCAACTGCCGACAAATTCTAATAAATCTTTAGCAGTAGAACCTGTTAAGGTATGCTCTGTTGTAAGCATTTGAGCAGATTGGCTATCTGAAGATATGCTGTGTGTTTGATGTTTGACTTGCAAAAACTGCACAAAGTCTAAAATTTCCTGTAATAAGGGTTCAGGTAATTTTTCTAATTCTTGGTTAATTTGTTCTTTAATAGTCATTATTGCCCCTGTGTTTACAAAGTTGAAAAACTGGGTATTGATTTATATATTATCTAATGTCGATTGCGGTTTTTGTGTTTAGCAAGTATACGCCCTAGTGCATCGCCTATTTAAACAGTGCCAGGTAATGAAAAGCTAGAACCCGCAAGCCTTCGAGGAATATATCTTGTTCACAAAGTTGTACAAATATCGAAAACCTTTATAGATTACAATTTACAAGTCTGGAAGCGAGAGAAGAACTCCAAAAACACCCCACCCAAAATCGCGCTTTCAATGAACTGATGTACATTGCCAGGGAGATGCCCCCCAAGGGCATTAAGGGAAAAGTTGTATTCATTAAATGACAGCCACGTATTTTGTTTGCGCCAGCCAACGCGATCGCCCAAAAGACACTCCGTTTCATAATCTACTTTGCCACCGCATTCTAGCCAAATGCGTTTTTGTACGCTAAAGCCAAAATGACAATTGCTGTGTTTTACCCACAATTGGTCAATTATGCATAAATCCGTGCAGGGAAAATTTTCAATGGATTCATAATCAAGCCAGCCTCCTTGTTCTCTTTTGGCTACTTTCAGCATGACTCTGGTGGTTTCCTCATCTGCTGCTTTCCATTTTTCTGCTTTGAGTAAATTCTCTAGATATTGGTAATCTACTCCCACATCAGAAGCTAATATCAATTCTGTTAGATTAACTTGCGAGGAAGAGAGTAAATTCAACCATTCTTCCATTGTCTGGGGTCGGTCTTTTGCCTCTAATGCCATTCCTTTCAGAATTGCTTGATTTACCGCATAGCTAAGACTGGAGACAAGTTGCTTTGGTGGTACTAATTTCTCTTGTTCATACTTGCGGTCAAAGGAATTGGTGGGGCGTTGTCCAGTTATGGCATAGTACAAAGATCCAGCCAAGCAATAGACATCAACTGTTGGGTGACGAACCCCTTTACGTGTTAACTCATAAGGTGCAAATGCTTTGTTACCAAAAGACCTGGAAAGCGTACTCGGTGGGGACATATCGGCGGCAATACCAAAGTCTATCAACACAGCTTTACCTGAGTTAGTAATTGCTGGATCAAAGTTGAGCATAATATTAGGAGGAGTAACATCGAGATGTAAGACTCCTTTTTTATGCACCTCTACCAAAGCTAAACCCATTTGGCGGATGTATTTTACAGCTTCAGTTTCGGGTAATTTCCCTTGGCGTTGCACGTATTCCCATAAACTCTCACCTGCTATATATTGCATTTCTAAACAGTAGCGACCATCTTCTTCAACAAAAAAGTCGAATACTTGCACAATATGAGGATGTGAGTCTGTACAACACATTGCTAGCATCTGTGCTTCTTTTTTGAAGCGTTCAACATACTTGGGATAATCTGGATCTCGTTGGACGCTGATGTTGGGGGTTTTGATGACGACTCGGCGGTTTAGCTTGGTATGCATTGCTTGGTAGGTAACCTGAGTTCGGGTTAAAGATAAGGAGGTAAAAGCCACTCCAGTTGAAGGCTAGGTTTCTTAGGTTGATGACAATAAGCGATTAATCCGCAAAGAACGTTAACGCAAAAATTAACGGGACTGCGGTG
>NZ_JADEXU010000049.1 GCF_015206895.1 Nostoc sp. LEGE 12450
TCAATTTTTTCATGGAACGCTTGGGCTGGATTGGTAGCCCCTCACCAGACCAACAACTGTGGGTTGAGTGGAATAACAGAGTGGTGGTGTTGGGTGAGTTCGCGGCTAACTTTGATCCGCTTGACCGCATTAAGGAACTCAAATATGAGAATGCCTTGTGGAAGGTACTGGGGGCTGTTGGCTTAATTGTTGAACTAAGCAACGTAAAGGTGACGGCGAAAAAACAAATTCACTTGGAGTTGGCGTTACTTCTGCCGTGGAATGAGTACAGCGATCGCCGTCGCTTTGAAGAACAGTTACGGGTGATGCTGGCTAATTTTACGGTACGCAAACAATATTTAAAGGTGAACCTAGAGCGTTTCTTGTGCCGTCCTGAAGGTGGGGGATTAGCAGCACTGCGAATCAAACAGCAGGGGGTAGACTGGTTACGCAATCAACAACTAGCTGTATTAATGTTCGGTCACAGGAACACGACAGCACTTTATTTTGACCGGGGGCAACTGAAGCTGGGGGATAGTCCACTGCTGGGCTTTGCGAATATGCTGGATATCGTGCTGGATATGACCAGTGGTTTAGACCGAGAGCGTTTATCTTCGGCAATATTTGATGCACGCTACACGATTATTGATAAGGTCTACAGCAAAGACCGTAATTGCTCGGCACGCCCTGATTGGATAACTTTTGACCGAATACAAGCCCTAGCAAGTGCGAAAGACCCCACTTTAAGACAAAAAGAAATTTCTCATATTGCTGATGCAATTAGAGTGGCAACAGCCCAATATTGGGATAATCTATTGCGGTGGATGGACAAAATATTACCCAGACCGTTGAACGAGGTAATCATCGGTGGGGGCGCTGCTTACCATGTAGAAGTTGAGTTGGAGAAGTATTTTAATTGTGCATGGCAACTCAAGAAAATAGATACGTATAGCAGTGTTTACGAGAGAACTGGTCAATACATCCCCAAAGACGACAAATTGCCAATGATACCAATGGTTTGGGGTAGCGGTTTTATAACTCAGGTGCAAGAAACTTTTAATTTAGATTCAGAGCAAACGTATAGATATAGTACGTCAGCGCGTTTGGTGGACTGCTTTGGGATGTTTGATTATTTGTTGGGGATGGAGACAAGTCAATGAACCAAAGCAAAAAGAAACGCAAGTCTCTGAGTTTGCGGCTTCAACCGTATGAGGGGGATGTTTTAGCGGAGGTGGTTGATTACTTGAACTCGTTGCCCAAGGATGAGGCACAGCGTAAGGTGGCTGATATCTTGGTGGCTGCTTTCTTGCCAGTGGCGCGGTATTCGAGCGGTAATTTTACAAGAGAGCAGATCCGTTTTGCTTGTTGGGAAGCGCAGGACTCATTGAATAAACACGGTAGTTATATGCGTTTGGCACTGTCGGTGGAACAGCCGCAGTTTGTGGCATCACAGCCAGCGTTGACTGCACCAGTTGTAGCGGTCAATGCCCCAAGCTACAAGAGTAATGTTTTAGAGTCGCCTGAGCTTGAGGGGGAAGCGGCTGATTCAATCAGACCCGCTTCAATAGTTCAAGGTCAGGCTTCTTCGCAAGAATTGGATGCGATTTTTGGAGGAGATTGAGCGAACAATATTTGAACAATAGCCGCCGCAGTTGTAGCTGTTAACTGTTAGGCGGATTTTGTAGTGCTTATGTAGGTTTTAAGTAGTATCTGTTAAGGGCTGTGAGCGTAAATTCAATACCTAAACTATGTACTATAAAATGAAGTACAAAATATGTGATCAAAAATTATGAAATTCCGTAAAAGTTCCCAGTTGGAATGAATCTAATAATATTAGTTTAAGAGGATTTTACTAGAGTTTAGACATATCAACTTTGAATTGCTTAAATGCTTAAGTAAGGAAAAATTATACATTTTTTCAGTATGTCCCACTATCAATCAAAACCTGAGAGTAAAGAGCCAAGCGATTCAGAAGGTAAGTTTCTAACAACGTTTCAGCGCAAAATGCTGCAAAAAAGTTTACAAGAGGATTTATCGGAATCGTACCATCAACGGATTGAAATCATGTTGTTGGTAGATGAAGGAAAAACTCAAACTGAAATTTGTCAGATATTGGGTTGTTGTGCAGCAACAGCACGACATTGGATGCACATAGCCCGGACGGGGATGGCGCACCAATGGCAAGATTGCCCCATTGGTCGCCCGAAAGCAGTAAATGACGAGTATTTAGAACGTTTAAAAGAATTGATTAGGAGTAGCCCCCGTGATTATGGTTATTCTTTTCGCCGTTGGACAGCAAACTGGCTAGGGAAACATCTAGCGAAAGAATTTGGGATTGAGGTGAGCGATCGCCATATCAAGCGACTACTCAAACAGATGGGATTATCCACACTATCAAAACCCAGCAATGTTGAGGCAAACAGCAGTGAACAGACTCAGGGTTCCAAAATTTTGATTGGTGATCTCAAATCCGCAGCTATTCCAGATAATTCCGAATTTTTACCTATTAACTTTGCAAAATTAGGAAAAGATGTAGACATTCATGGCGCAAGATATATCTGCTCAGTTGCTTTCTCTGCACCAGTTCAACAATACTCTGGGTTATTCTCTTTCGACAGAGGAATATCATCACTGTCTTCAACAAGTTAAATTTATCAACCCGAAAGTCGGCAAATTCTGGCAAGGAACTGATACTCAACCAGGAATCTATATTGCGATCGCTGGCAAAGTAAGGTTGCTGGATAGCGCCGATGAGTTAATCGCCACTTTGGAGGCGGGAGACTCATTTGGGGAATTTACCTTGTTTAAGGAGGGTGACTTTAGACCTTATGCTGCTAGGGCTTCAGTAAATTTGCAATTATGCTTCATTCCTGGGGAGGTATTGTGGTCACTGATGCCTAAATATCCGCAAATTCGGGAGCATTTGTGGGCTAGAGCGCTATCCCGTAATCCCCAACAAGTAGACTCGGATAATACTTCTATGAGGGCAGTTGAGTCAAATACGCAGCATGAAACAGATATTTTGTCACAGCTTGCGGATCTGCGAGCAGAGAAAAAAATTAGCAAAGCCTATTTTCCCAATCCTACTAAACAAGTTGGACATTTATGGCAACGGGTGACTCGGCGCTATCCGTTTTTTGCCCAACAAAGTGGCGCTGATTGTGGTGCTGCTTGTTTGGTGATGGTGTCTCGCTATTGGGGGAAACGCTTTAGCGTCAATCGCTTGCGGGATATCGCCAACGTTGATCGCAATGGCGCATCCTTGCGGGGTTTATTGATGGCGGCAGAAAGTATTGGCTTTAGCACGCGACCAGTAAAAGCTGGTCTTCAGCAGTTGGCGAAGCAAAAATTGCCTGCGATCGTTCACTGGGAAGGCAGGCATTACATTGTTGTCTACGAAATTACTGCCAAACACGTCATTGTCGGCGACCCCGCTATTGGACAACTTAGCCTCAGCCACGCTGAATTTAAAGCCAACTGGACTGGTTACACACTGCTACTGCAACCGACAGCCATGCTCAAGGATACCAAAGAGACTTCTACCCCCTTTTGGCAATTTTTTGAGTTGATGAAGCCTCACTCTTTGGTAATGCTGGAGGTGTTTATTGCTTCGCTATTTATTCAAATATTTGGACTTGTTACTCCCTTATTCACTCAGTTAATTTTAGACCGGGTGGTGGTGCAGCGATCGGAGATCACCTTAACAGCAGTGGGATTAGGGTTGCTGATGTTTAACCTCTTCCGAGTGGCGATGACAGGGTTGCGGCAATATCTCTTAGACCACACAGCCAATCGGGTAGACTTGGCACTAATTGTAGGGTTTATTCGCCATACCCTGCGGCTACCTCTAAGTTTCTTCGAGTCCCGTTACGTGGGGGATATCATCTCTCGCGTACAGGAAAACCGCAAAATTCAACGCTTCCTCTCTGGTGAAGCATTATCTATCCTCCTAGATTTACTCACCGTTTTTATCTATGTGGGATTAATGTTTTGGTACAGTTGGCAAATGGCGTTGCTAGCGTTGTTAATTGTTCCACCTTTCGCCTTGCTGGCATTGATTGCCACACCTTTTTTACAAAGAATTTCCAGAGAAATCTTTAACGCTGTTGCCAAGGAAAGTAGTTATTTAATTGAAACTTTAACTGGTGTGCGAACAGTCAAAGCTACGGCGATGGAACAAACAGTGCGTTGGCATTGGGAAGAGTTATTAAATAAAGAGATAAAAACTAACTTTTTCGGTCAAGTTATTAGTAATCGTCTACAAATATTTAGTAATACCATTGAAGCGCTGATCACTACTGCGTTGCTATGGTTTGGAGCGTACCAAGTGATTCACAACCAGTTAACTATTGGGCAATTAGTGGCATTTAATATGCTGCTAGGAAATATTATTACGCCTTTTAAACGTTTAACCGTATTGTGGAATCAATTACAAGAAGTTGTGATTGCTATAGAACGCATTAATGATGTGTTAGATGCAGAGCCAGAAGAGGATTTACAGCATCAGGCACGGCAAAATTTACCACAGATTTATGGTCAAATTCGCTTTGATAACGTGACATTTCGATATCACCCAGAAAGCGATATTAATATCCTGGAGAATCTCAGTTTTGAAGTTAGTCCAGGGCAAATGGTGGCACTAGTAGGGCGTAGTGGTTCCGGAAAAACTACCATTTCTAAGTTGGTTTTAGGGTTATACCCTCCTACAGATGGCAAAATTTTGATTGATGGACAAGATATTACCAGTATTTCCTTAAGTTCCCTACGTCAGCAAGTTGGGGTAGTTGACCAAGATACATTTTTGTTTGGCGGAACAATTCGAGAAAATATTAGCTTAGGACATCCTGGGGCAAGTTTGGCAGAAGTTATCGAGGCGGCAGAATTAGCAGGTGCGGATGAGTTTATTAAGAAATTGCCGATGGGATATGAAACCCAAATTGGTGAAGGTGGGGGATTATTATCTGGTGGACAAAAACAGAGGCTAGCTATTGCCAGGGCTTTATTAGGTAATCCTCAGTTATTAGTTTTAGACGAGGCTACTTCCCATCTAGATACCGAATCAGAGAGGATTATACAGCATAATTTCAACACAATTCTTAAAGGTAGAACTACTTTGGTGATTGCCCACCGTCTTTCCACTATACGAAATGCCGATTTGATTTTGGTACTAGATCGAGGTATGTTGATTGAGAGTGGAACTCATGAAGAATTGATGGCGAAGCGGGCACATTATTTTTATCTCAATCAACAACAGTTGTATGGAGCTACGTGAATAACTAAGACTGGGTAATCATTAATCGCTAATGGATAACAAGTATCCATTACTAATCCAAAGCTAAAAATTGGTATCAGGAAAGATTATGCCAAAGACTATATTCTTGAATGAACGCGTTACCAACGCACTAGAAAACACATCTACTCAAGAAATTTCAGCTTCGCAAATGCCAGTTATATCAACTGATGATTGGTCTGATATTACTAAAGAATCACTTGATAGTTTACCCCAGGTTTGGACAAGAGGATTACTATATTTATTAGTTATATTCATGTCTATAGTTTTGCCTTGGGCAATCCTATCTAAAGTGGATGAAACTGGCACATCTAGAGGACGAACTGAACCTAAAGAAAAGACAATTAAACTCGATGCTCCTGTGGCAGGAATTGTTACCGAAATTCGGGTAAAGGAAGGTGAATCAGTTAAAATTGGACAGACTTTATTGTTGTTAGAATCGGAATTAGTAAAAGCAGAATTGCAGCAGACACAGGATAAATTAGAAGGACAATTAAATCGAATTACTCAGTTAAGTTCATCTAAAAATCAATTATTAGTTTTATTGGCAACTCAGGAACAGCAAAATCAATTTCAACAGTTAGAGAAGCAGGCACAAATTGACCAAGTAAGCCAGAATCTGAAGGTGATAGCGAATGCTTATAGCTTACATAAAGAAGAAAAAATATCTCAGGTTAATCAGGCTAAACAAACTCTTGAGCAAAGTCAAAAATCTAAAAATTTAAATGAGGTAAGCTTGGCTATTTCTCAACGAGAACTTCAACGTTACCAAAAAGCTTTTAAAGAAGGTATTGCAGCAGAAATAAATGTTGTAGACAAAGAAGATGCGGTGCAAGAAAGGCTAAAATTATATGAACAAACAAAGTCAGATATTCAGCAATCTAAGTTGCGTCTGTCTGAACAAAAGAGTAGTTATGAGCAAAGTATTCGTCAAGCTAAAGCAGATATTAAACAGGCAGAGTTGCGACTTAAAGAACAAGAAAAAGGTTATCAAACCTTGACTCGTTCCGGTCAGCTAGCTGTGCTGAAAATCGAAGAACAACAGAAAAGTCTAGAAACAGAAATTAGTTCACTGAAGGCAGAGATTGCTCAAAGTAAAAGACAGATTGAATCGTTAAAATTCCAGTTGAGACAACGAGAGATAAAAGCCACTGTCAGTGGTACACTGTTTCAGTTACCGATTGAAAAGGCTGGCGCTGTGGTGCAGCCAGGGACGATGGTTGCGGAGATTGCACCCCTAAATTCGCCTTTAATAATTCGCGCACAAATGGCAACTACTGAAAGTGGTTCTTTACGGACAGGATTGCCAGTAAAGATAAAATTTGATGCTTATCCTTTTCAAGATTATGGGGTTGTGTCAGGTGAATTAATTAAAATTTCTCCTACTACTACAGAAATAGATACCCCTAGTGGAAAAGTAGCAACTTATAACTTAGATATTGCCTTAAAACAGAATTGTGTTCAATCTGCTAATAAGTGTATTCCCTTGCGTCCAGGGGATACCGCAACAGCTGAGGTAATTGTGCGCCAGCGACGAATTATTGACTTTCTATTTGATCCGTTTAAGCAGTTGCAGCAGGGAGGGATGAAATTGTAGTAATTTCACATAAGCTTGGGAGCTAAGGAACACGGATTTAATAAAGTATAACTTTCGTAGAGTGCGTTACGTTCCTAATGCACCTTTGAAAATACTTTTGGTGCGTTCCGCTGCTGCTACTTTTACCCCTAATACCAATTTCCTTTAAATTTGAAACACATTAGATACCCGTAACCCCTTTAAAAAGCGGACTAATAAAAATCATCTGTATCAAGCTTTAAGAGAAATGGTATAACACATCCTACAAAAGAAAAGTTTTGCATTTTATTTCACTATTAATAGGAACAACATCATGTTACAGCCTATCACCGTTACAAACGAAGATATTTTTCAAGAAGTCAAGCTATCCTGCAAAATACCTGAGTTTATTGAGCAAATTATTACCCGCAAAGTAATTACATCAGTTGCTAAAGAATCTGGAATAAAAGTCGAAA
Organism: Nostoc sp. LEGE 12450; assembly: GCF_015206895.1. Lineage (GTDB taxonomy): Bacteria > Cyanobacteriota > Cyanobacteriia > Cyanobacteriales > Nostocaceae > Nostoc. The sequence continues at coordinate 7,301 of NZ_JADEXU010000049.1, forward strand.
CAGAAGAATTACAAAAAGCAGCGGATTTATTTCGATTAATGAACAAACTTACTAATGCTGAAGAGACTTGGGCATGGTTAGAAAAATATAGTTTGTCCTTAGATGATTTTGAAGAAATGGTCAACAATGGTGTACTTGTTAGCAAGTTAAGCCAACAACTGTTTACAGATAAAATAGAGCCTTATTTCTTTGAACATCAACTAGACTATGCTGGTGTGGTTATGTATGAGGTTGTATTGGATGATGAGGACTTGGCGCTAGAACTTTTCTATGCGATTAAAGAAGGTGAAACGAGTTTCTATGATGTCGCTCACAAATACATTGAGGATAAAGAGTTACGCCGAAAAGGGGGATATCTGGGGATAGTACGTCGCCAGGATTTCAAGCCGGAGATTTCTGCTGCTATTTTTGCTGCTACACCACCTCAAATTCTTAAACCAATAGTGACTTCTAAGGGATTACATCTAATTTTTGTAGAGGAGATTATCAAACCACAATTAGATAACAAACTGCGGAATCAAATTCTCACTGATTTGTTTGATAAGTGGATTAAGCAACAAATTGAGCCAGTTAAATTCGTGAAAAATTTTGACTTAGATAGTTAGGGAGTTTGATTTACAATTTAAAAACCCTCAGCAGAATTGAGGGTTTTATTATTATAGGACTTAATGCATAAGTTACGGAATAGCGAACCGCAGAGGACACAGAGAAATCAGAGTTTGAGAGATATTTTGCTTAAGTCCTATATTAGTCTAAATTACAGTTTTATTATTGTTATCGTGAATCACTTCTTAATAATAGTGTTACAGTAACAATAGTCCAGGTAGTTCCTCCCTTGATCCTGAGAGCATCGCTTTCTGACACTTCTGTTAACTGATCCAAATAGCTTTCGGAATCAGAAAAAAATTCGCTTCCGATTGCAGATAAGTTATCAATTTTGATTGTAGCCATTGTTTTATCTCTTTTGAAGTTTCTTGTGATTTTTTTCAACTAAGGATTAGTTATATGTTTCCTAATCTCCTTAAGTACATCTTTCCATTTAATAATTACCCTAGCAACTAGATAAATTATTTTTTGAGGACATAAATGTTTCAGTATTGACATAGTAGAAAATCCCACAAAACCCGTCAACTTAGTTGAGGGGTTTTGTGGTAATGTAAACTACAGTTAAAAGCTAGAATTATCAAGCCTTGAGATTATCGTAAGGATATATAAATTCTGATGCTTGTTCCACCCTTGATGCTGAGAGCATCGCTTTCTGACAATTCTGTTAACTGATCCAAATAGCTTTCAGAATCAGAAAAAAATTCGCTTCCGATCGCCGATAAGTTATCAATTTTGATTGTAGCCATTGTTTTTTTCCTTTGAAGTTTCCTGTGACTTTTTTCAAATAAGGATTAGTTACATATTTTCCAATCCCCTGAAGTACATATTTTCATTTAATAATTACCAGAGCAACTAAAATCAATGATTTTTGAGGACATAAATGTTTCAGTATTGACATACTTAAAAATGACAAAAAAAGCCTCAAATCTATTGAGGGTTTACTGTTATTCTCAAGTACAGACGAAATGCACAATTAAGCTTAGTATTCTACCAGTACAGGTGGTGTAGGTATTGGTCTTGGAAATGGGAACGGTAATGAGAATGGATAACCCGTTCCTCCTTAGATGTTAAGAGCATCACTATCTGATAATTGTGTTAACTGATCCAAGTAGCTTTCAGAATCATCAAATAATTTGCTTCCGGTTACAGATAAGTTATCAACTTTGATTGTAGCCATTAGCCTATCTCATTTAAATTGTTTTTCAAGGATTAGTTTACGTGTTTGCTAACCCCTCATTTACATATTTTCATTACAAAGTTGCTAGAGCAAATAGATCCAATTATTTCATCAGGACATAATTATTTCAGTATTGACTTAGATATTTTTGATTAATTTGTTCAGGTAAGGATTAGTTGATGCATTTCCCAACCTCTTAGTTACACGTTGGCACTTAATAAAGCTCTATCAATAACTAATACAATAGTTTTGTGGTGACACAATTGCTTCAATATTAGCTTGTTAAAAAATCGCAAAAACTCTTTGGAAAACTTCAAAGGTTTTATATTATTACAAGCTGAGACTACCAACAAATAAAAAATCTGGCACTGATGCCAGATTAACTCAACTTTTTTCTCAAAGGTTACTTTCAATAATTACTCAACACAGCTTTTGACAGAACTGCTTGATTTGTGTTTGAGTAACAACCGCGAACTTGTAATGAAGAAAATACCAAAAGCTAACAGACTTAATGCATAGCTAGGTTCAGGGACAGAAATACGAACAACTTGTCCTTGTCCTGAAAAATAACCTTGGTTTGAAATATATATATCACCGTCAGAACCAAGGGCTAAAGCAGTAGGGAAAAATAATCCTTCACTGGCAATAGTTTTACGATCGCCATCAGGATTTACATATATCAAAGCACCAGTAGGAAAAATGTCAGGAGACAGTAAGGAACTAGAAGCTAATTCTAGGACGTATAAACCACCCTTATTATCGAAAGCAATGTCTATTATTTGTGTGAACCCATCAGCATAAACCACAGGCTGATTATCAGGTCCAATTTTAAAGATCCGCGCGGCATTATCTGGATAAGGATATCCGGTAAATTCACCTACATATAATTCACCATCAGTGCCAGTTGCGATCGCAGTGGGTACTGATTGCATTCCAATAGTTTCACCTGTTGCTGGGTCAGTTACAGGCTGCTGAGGAAATATGGATATCGCCTCCAAATCACTCCCATCTGTTTTTACTTTGAAAAGATCGTTTGCAGCTGCATCAACTATATAAGCAGTATCTTCCTGAATTAGGAAAGCATAAGGGTTGCTATCAATGCCATTCTGATAAGGATTATAGATGCTCGAACCTGTATCATCAGGGTTGTATAAAGCTTCATAAGCTGCTAAATCGGCCAGTCTTGTCCATGACGACCCAGCGTTGAGCTGATCAATTGCAATGAGTTGACCAAAGTCAGGAATTTGCAGTACATCATCGCGTTGGTCTGGAGATGAACCTAAACCAAGAACTACATAAGCTTTACCTATCGAATCAAATTGTATGTCATGAGGACCAGTAGCAACAAAACTCACAGGTATTTGTGGATTAAATAATGCTAGTGATGGAAGTCCTGTAACTACCCGCTCTTGTGTGCCATTCTGAATGCGTGTCACAGCACCGGTCGCGCCATAACACATGACATCGATTCCTCCAGGTGCTGGAATGCAGGACCCTGTACCTCCTGTACCCGCCTCTGTAACGTAAAGAGATCCGTCAGGGCCAAAGGTCAGCCCCCGTGGGCCATCAAGGCCACTGGCTATGACACTTAAGCTCGCTGCATTTGCAGCTTCTCCAACTCCCAGAGCAATAAATACTGCTCCTGTAGCAGCTATCAACAACTTTTTCAGCATTTTTTTAGTCTCCTTTGGAACGAAAATTTTACAATTCTAAAACTGTATAAATATCTTTAGAGTTGACATTAAGATATGAACTCTGTAATTCGATTCCTAAAGAAGAAAACTGCTCAAGAATAGCCTTCATCCGCCCCTCTATTGAGTTATCCTCTTGATACCAAGCTGTCAGCAATCCATTCGCCACAATTTGACAGCGGTTCATCCCAAAACTTTCTTGAACAGCAAATTTTTGGTCTGGTTCTTCTGCTAACCCTACCCCCGGTGCTAACTGCTTGGTGAATAAAGGAATCTCCGGTTTAAAATGTGATTGATTTTCTTGATAAATAGTTTTTAAAACTTTCCTGACTACTTCATAGTCTCTCTGATGAAAGTAAAGAACTCCTGAATCATATCGTTGATATTCTTTGGGATTATACAACATCTTAAAACTGAAAGGAATTACTAAGTCGTTCAACTGTTGTGTCAGATGATCCATAACCACAACGGCACCTTCAGGAGTTACATTGAAATAAATTCGCACAGTTACAGCCTGATTCTCTGCATTTTCAATACGATTGAAGCCCACATTGCTAACTGCCATGTAAAAGCCATTTTGTACCCGATTTTTTGGTAGCTTGATAGCTACAGAATCACCTACTACAGCCGCTTGTTCGCCAGTTTGAAGATGCTTATCTCGCTCAATATGTAATCTCAATCCGCCCTTATTTACTACTAAATTACCATTAGTTTCTTCTCTTAAAACAGACCAACCAGGGTCAAAATAGCCTTTCCCAGAATTACTTTGATGTAATCGCTCATAAAAACTCAAATCTACTCCTAGAATAGTATTATTTTCTAAATCAAGAGGTAAATTATTTACTTCGCCATCTAGTGCTAGTGCAGCTTGCATAGAACCGTTGTAATAAATCCCATAAAGAAAACTACGCAGTTGCAGACTCAAATATTTCTGCTGAATTTGGCTAGGCATTTTCTGAAAACGAGTAACTACCTCAGATGGTAATTCCAAGGGTTTATAATCTGGATGGCGAATCGAGAAATCAGACTTAATTTCAATTTTGCAAACAATATTTTCAAAAACTTCTAGCAATCGCCCAGTTAACTCAGTTAAGGGCTGTGGTTGAGTATAATTTAACAACGGTATCATAATTTAGTGGCAATAAAATCTTTTAAGCTACAGAAGCACTAAGGCGAGTTAATTCAACAGCAGCAGTACCAAAAATAGTTTGCATTGATTGTTCAGGACGGCATAATAACGCTTTAGCAACCTGAAGTATGGCAATTTCTGTGTTTCCAAAAGACTTTTGATACTGAATCACAGCTTGAATTTGTTGAATCAAAGCAAAACCTGCAAATTGCACAACCCGTAGTAAAAAATCTGGGCGGTGTTCAATAATTTGTGGAAAAGTATTTAAATAAGCTTGGGTTAATGTAGCAATTGAAGGCTGAAGCAGTTCCAAAGGTGTTATCGCTAAACGGAGAGATTCTTCAATACTCAAAGAATTACTGATAACCAAGCTACTTAACCAAATTTGCACATAGCTACTGATGAGTGTTCCTAAATCAAAAGCTGGATCTCCCCAAGTAGAGCGTTCCCAATCAATCAGCCGTACAATACTATTACTTGAATCTTGCCAATCTTTTTGCAAGAGGATATTATTCAGCTTTAGGTCATTGTGGGTCAGACAAGAGGAAATTACTGCATTACCCAATTCACCGATCGCCTTTCCTAAACTATCAAATCGCTGATAAAGGGCAAAGAATCTTAACCCATCATCAGGCACTAAACCAAAAATTTCTGGACCAATCCGTTCCAATGCTCGAATCAAATATGATACCTGATCGTCCATTAGATTATTCGGGTTTGCAGAGAAGAAATCTTCATATTCTTGGTTGTTGAAAGTATCACGATGGATGGTTGCTAGGAGAGTGCCAATTTCCCTAACGATTTCTGTAGGAAAGCTATTTTCATTTGTGTAGAAATCCATTAAATCCCGATAATTATCTAGATAGCTGGAGACAATAATGGAATTTTCAGCATCAAAATGCAGCACCTCTGGCAAAAATAGGCGATATTTATCAAGTTCTGGAAATTGCTGTAAAAACTCTTGAATTCGCCACTCTCTCAAAAACTCACCAGCCGCTTTCCCTTCCTGATCGTATCGTTCTTGCTTCACAAGCAGCTTGCGATCGCTTGACCAACTCAGTAATAAATTAAAGTTTTTAGCTGCAACTGGTTCTATCTGATTGGGTGGTTGGTCGGACTGATTACATAAACCATGTACAACTAAATAATCGAAAACATTATGAGAATTCAATAAAAATGTCATAAGCCTTTAATTGATTATTTGTCTCTTAATTTTAGACAGAAATGCAACATTAATGCTCGCATCTTTTGCAGTAAATCAGGCTGATTTTTTGATAAAGAATAAATAATATTTAATGTTATTAACAATATTAATTTGCCAGGATTCAAGTCAGATATTGTAATTTTAGTCATTTTGTAATTTACTTTCATCGTTCGTGTAATCGATTCTGGAAATCAAGAATTAACCAAAATGCTTAAAAGGCTTACAACAAAAGGATTAAACGCATCAAACCTTTGCCCATATAGCCTTTGGTTGAGATGCAATTCAATTTATGACTTGATTTAGGCTTAACTACTGAATAGTTTGATAGCATAATATCATTCTAGGAGTCAGTAAAATCATTGAAAATTTTTTCGGGACTTTTTATTAGACAAAAATAAACCCTTTATGTCACTAAATCCGACAGCCAACTTCTAGGTTTACTTCTGCTCGGATTCGTTGAGCAACGTTTCTAAGTCACTCAATAGCCTCTCCAACTTCTTGCGTTTTTTATCGTCTTTCCACAACTGCGCTTGTTGTAAACGCTTACCTATTTCTGCATAGCGGTTGCTCAAGTTTTTGGAAGGTGTTGCTTCTGGCGTTGTGTCTGCTGATTGCAGTTGCTTGATTAATTCCTTGATTTGAGTTAACGAGAGATTTTGAGCAATTGCTGAGGAGAGAATATCAGCACGCTTTTGCTTGTCTTTGACTCGTGCTATTGTTCGTGCCTTTGTAAATTCAAGCTGACCCTGGCGCAATACTTCTAGTACGTCTGACGGCAAAGAGAGCAACGGCAAGCGGCTTGTACGAAAGCTTTCCGCATTAAATCTACCAATGCCTGCCAAGATAAGTTCAATTTCTTCAAGTTGACGGGAAACGTTTCCCGTCAATTCCAAATCACGTTTTTTAGCATTGGCAGCAACGTTTAGAATCGATTTGACATCCTCAGTGCTGACATCCAGATTTATCGCCAGCAGTTCTAGTATCGCTTCCACTTCTTCTACTGGGTTGAGGTCTTCGCGTTGTAAGTTTTCGAGTAACGCGATTTGCAGAGCTTGTTTATCAGTCAGTTCTTTACTGACAATTGGGACTTCAGCTAATCCAGCCTCCTTTCCTGCCCTCAGTCGCCTTTCTCCAGCAATTAATTCATATTCTCCATCACCGAGCGGACGGACTAACAAGGGTTCTAAAATCCCGTGTTCGCGTACCGACTGCACAAGCTGTGACATTTTTTCGGGGTCAAACCAACGGCGTGGTTGTTTTTTGGCAACTCGAATTTTGTGGATGGAAACAGTAGTAGCAGCAGATGCCTCCACATCCATAGTTAATAAATCTTCAACGCCACGCATCTTAGGGACTTCCAGGCGTTTTTTTGTCATTACAGCTTCTCCATGCCTTGGGCAATCTTTTTTAAAACTGTAATTGCTGGATGTTTTGGAGCATAAACTGCTAGAGGTTGACGACTCATTGCAGCATCAGCAAATGCAGTGGCGCGAGGAATCGCCGGATATACCTTAGCAAGGGATGATAACTGTTGTTCTAAAGCTTCCAGGATTAGTTTATCTTGATTGGCATTGCTGTAAAGTGTAGGAACTATGCCTGCGATCGCCAGCTTAGGATTAACATGTTTTCGCACCTGTTTAATTGTATCGAGTAGCAATTCCGTGCCCTTGAAAGCTTTGAAGTGAGTTTGGATGGGAATTAAAACATGGGTTCCTGCTGTCAAAGCTAAAATGCTCAACACTCCCAAGGATGGCGGACAGTCGATGAGGATAAAATCATATTCATTGCGTATAGGTTCTAAAGCTTGCTTTAGACGAATTTCCCTCGCCATGACGCTAGCTAGTTGTAGTTCCACTGCACTTAGTGAAATATTGGCTGGTAATAAATCCATGCCATGCAAATCGCGTTGAATTGGTAATGGCGTTTCTTCATTGAGAATGACATCACCAACAATTTGTTCAAGTTCGTGCGGTTCTAGACCCATAAAAGTTGTGAGACTTCCCTGTGGGTCCATGTCGATGAGAAGCGTTTTATGTTTCTTCAGGTGTAGTTGGTAGCCGAGGTTCATGGTGAGGCTCGTTTTCATGACTCCACCGGCTTGGTTGAATACTGCGATGACTTTAGTCACGGGTGTCAGGTAAGCTTGTTATTCTGTTTTACAGCATAGTTTAGGTTGAATAAATCAAATTGGGAAACTTCTGTGACAAATTTTGTCCAAAATAGTACTGACACCAAAACTCAGCAACTTCCAGCAGCATAGTCACGGATTCGGGAATCAAACCTGTTCCATATTGAGGCTTATAGCCTTCTATGAATTCTCTAGCTAATCTATAAGCATAGTAGGGAAAATCCTGCTCAACAAAACAGCGTATAGCATACTCTAGTTTGAGCAGTTCACCACTCTTGACAAAACGTACAGTAGTCCAAGAGACATTTCGGTAATCGTCTCCTTGCAACTCATCAATTTGTCTCAACATCTGACATAGGGATTGTTTCCCATCAGGAGTAGGGGTTTCCAGGTAACGCTCCATCTGAGTAATAGCATCAGCAATCAGAGTTTTGTTCTGCTCCCATTCTTCAGGACTCTTATGACTGGCACAGTCAGCATCGTTTATTTGCTGCTGAACCAGTTTTGACATATAAAGAGCAAATTGCTCTGCGGCAACTTCATCTTGACAAAGACTTTTGATGCTAGTCAAGCGCGTGATAGGTAACGCCAACCTAAAATTTTCAGTACGAAGTTGTTTAGCTGTTTCAACCAATTTTTTTATTTTGGTAGCGTATGCTGACTGATGGCTTTTCTGTTTCATGGGGGTTTAGCAGTTTGCTTGTCTAGACTCGTCTAGTATTTATATAGCAGTACATTATTGTTCAAGGCTTGGTAATAATTAAAATATGGTTATCAATTTCTCCTCCGTAACACTACCTCAATCTGAAAACTTGAAGTTACATATCCTACTGGAACGTAATCATGAAGGAAATGTAATAGCTTCTGTCCTAGAATTTCCCAACACTCAGGTTGAAGCACCTACTACTGAACAAGCTGTGCAAGAATTGAAAAAACTTTTGTCAACTCGTCTTGAGAAGATAGAAATTATTCCATTAGAAATTCAATTGTCTCAAAGCGAAGCAGAGAATCCTTGGATGAAATTTGCGGGTGTGTTTCAAGACGATGCAGATTTTGCTGAAATTGCTAATAATCTCAGAGCAGAACGTAACGCAGTAGATGAAGATTAAAAGGCTGAGGTTTCGATCTAGATTGAGAAATGCAGGATGAGTCTTTATATACTCGACACAGACCATGTTTCGCTTTTACTTCAAGGAAACCAAGCTGTTATATCTAAAGTTGCTCAAGTTTATCCCAATCTGGCTATCACCATTGTCACAGTTCAAGAAATTTTTAACGGGTGGGTAGTCAAAATTAATGACCGGACTGAATCTGCCAACTTAGTTGTAGCGACCTGCAATTATAAATGACCCGACCTGCAATCATCGTTGTTCTCAGCCAGGATTATTTGCAACTATAATTTCAGTTGAGCCAGGATTAATTGCAACTGAGCCAGGATTAAATGCAACCAGCCTGCAATCATCCGTTTCGACCAGGATTAATTGCAAATAAGCTCAACACTTTACTAGGACTGAGTTTTCTTTCCTTGACAGGGGTTTGTCAAAAAACTCATGTCAGAATTTGATAAATTAACTTTGAATTATTTACCGAGTTTTTTTACTGGAAAACCAACAGTTTAACGTTCCGAAAGCCTTACCAATGTGGCAGTTAAGAAAACGTTCGTTTTTTTTACTTTTATAGTTGCAAATAATCCTGGCTCAAACCGATGATTGCAGGTCAGTTGCATTTAATCCTGGCTCAGTTGCAGATAATCCTGGCTGAAGCACAATTATAGTTGCAGATAATCCTGGTTTGTAAATGTCTTGATTGCAGGTTTGAGCGATTAGTATTGCAGGTCGCTACACTTAGTAAACCTTTACACTAAACTGTGGACTACTCAAGAGTATTTCAAAGGAGTGAGAATACTCAACTTTGATACTGCTGCCTACACTTGTCACCAAGGTTTACTCAGAGAAAACCAGCAACTAAATAAAAAAAGGCTACAGAAAGATTTGCGAATAGCTGCGATTGCTCTTTCAACAAATGCGGTGATGGTTACTCGTAACCAAAAGGATTTCTCTCAAATTCCCAATTTGGTGCTGGAGGATTGGACACATTGACTACATCCTCTGCTATCAATTTTGATATCAAAGCCGGAAATTACAGAACTAGCATTACTAATCGACACCTACCAACTTCCGCAAGAAGTATTTTGCTCTCTACTCCATGTTTTGATTGATGCACCCCCCTACCCAGGTATGATGGTCGTTATTGGAAAACTGTATTATCAATAACGAGACAGTAAGCACTTATGCTTAACGAGCCAAGGTGGGGTGAGATTGTCAAGGTAGAATTAGAGGCGTGTTTAGATGCGCCGATCGCCAGATATTTTGACGCGCAACTTGACAAAGATCCAGATGTGTTGGCGCAGCTGTTGGCAGATAAGCGCAACCCCAATACTCGACGTGCTTACGAGAAAGATTTGAGGGATTTCTTTCTGAAGATGACGGGCTTACCGCCAACTGGGGATAGTGTGCTGGAGTTTCTGCACTTGCAGCGAGAGCAAGCAGTGATGGTGGTGTTGAAGTACAAAGCGATGTTGATTAAATCTGGGCTGCGGGAGGCGACAATCAATCGGCGGTTGGCGGCGATTAAGTCGTTGGCGAAGATGGGGCGGAAGTTGGGAGTGTGCAACTATTCCCTAGAAGATGTTTCAGGGGAGAAGGTCAAGGCTTATCGGGATACGCGGGGTATTGATAGCAAAGCGATATCTGTTGTGATTCAGCAGTTTGATAGAGAAACTTTGATTGGTAAACGCAACTATGCGATTTTTCTGGTGCTGTGGGGTTTAGCGTTGCGTCGCCAAGAGATATGTCAGTTAGATGTAGGGGACTTTGATTTTTATGGTCGCAAGTTGAGAGTTTTGGGGAAGGGTAAGGGAACGAATGAAGAATATTTAGATATGTCCAAGGATGTGGCTCATGCTCTTGCAGATTGGTTAATTGCTAGGGGGGATTTGAATGTTAGTTTACCAATTTTTACGGCGTTAGATTTTCATAATTCCGGGCATAGATTGACTACGGATGCTATCTATAAAATAGTGGCTACTGCTTTTAAGAAGGCGGGGGTGAAGAAACCCATGTCACCGCATAGGGTCAGACATTCGGCAATTACGGCGGCACTTGATGCCACTGATGGAAATATTAGAAAAGTGCAGAAGTTGAGCCGTCATGCTGACCCGCGAACGCTCATGATTTATGACGACAACCGGAATAAAGACCTGTGGGAGATGTCGGAATTGTTGACGGGAATGTTGAAGGATTCGGGCAAATAAAATTTAATAATCTGTTTGTCCACATCTGTATACAAAATGTAGACAAGATGCCAACTACTCATAAACAAGTTTGTATACAGTTCTGCTGACTACCAGATTGAGTCGTATCAACAACGTTACCTACATCAGCTTTGGTGAAATCATATTTAGTTTTATAATTTTCGTTATTACTCATAGTAGTTCTTACTCAAAGTGCAGAGTTAGCTGTTGTTAATTGGTCTTTTTTTTAAAACAGGAATCAGTTCTTGTGAAATTCCTTCCAAAGCGATCGCACTACAACCCATTTCATAAGCATCTTCATACGACCATCCAGCCCCAAGCGCATCGTAAAAGCCGACTGCAAATTTAATAGCTGCATTATCTTCAATCTCATCACTCATCCCCACTACATAATTAATATGCTGAGAAATTGCCTCTGCTTGTACTTCGGCATAGCAGGCGTTTAGCACAATGCATTCTAAGCCTCGATTAGCAAATAATTTAAACAGGCTTACTAATGCGTTAGTCGGAACGAGCTGCATCCCTCCCGCATTGTTGTCTAACACCAACCCCTTCTGACCAACACCATGTCCGCAAAAGTGAGCGATTTGGGGATTAAAATCTAGAAGGGCGCGACGCAAATCATCAGGACGAACAGCCCATTTTTGTTGCAAAATAAACTGTTCTCGCTGCTGTGCCCTTCGCAAACCCTCATCAATTTCCCGAACTTCTCGATCCAAACGCAATCTTGCTGTATTTTCAGGGCTGGATGCCAGGATTAAAATAGTGCGCCTTGGGGGTAGGTTTTCAGATGAGTTTGTAGCTTGACTTAAAGTGTATATTTGCGTAATATTACCAACAGTTATGTTTCCACCAACTTGTGTATTGCGAAAAATACTTTGTTGAGGATTGGGACGATTATCTGGCGTTGAAGCTCTTATTTGACTGGAATAATTACCAGTTTTACTTCCATATCGTAACTCGATAGTATACCTTGGCACTGGATTATTTTTATCACCCCAACGGGCATCCGCAGACCAAGCACCATCGGTTTTTTCCTTCTTGCGTGTCTCTACCGTCAGCATCCCACTTTCTGGGTCGAGTGTGAGGAGATTGTATTGAAGTGGTATACCCGTTACCTGTTTTGTTGCAAGTGCGCCAAAAGTTCCAGCAGCAATAATCCGCAAACCACGCTCAGTATCATATTTAAAATTTTCATCTCTGGCTTGGTGAATATGTCCGTGAATGCCAAGCTGAAAACCGTTAACTGCTAATTGCTCTAAAAACTCAACATTTTTCATGGACTCGGAACTATTGACTGGATGATGCCAAACCGCAATTTTCAGCCAGTCATCGTAGTTTTCTGTAAGAAGGGCATTGGCGATCGCATTTGGATGTATGCTGGAGCGATTGCGATATTCATGATCGATTTCCCAACAAGAATTACAAGCCAGAAAGAGAATTTTATCTTCTAGGCAAGGGTGTAGAATGGCTTGCTGGTCATACTCTTGGGGATAAGGTTGATTGTAAATTTTTTTATAAAAGCAATCGCTGAAATATTCAAATCGTTTTTTATACTCATCTTCATTGCGTATTAATGCACCCGTACTGCCAGCATCAATATATCTTCCTTCTGGTAATGGGTTGGGAAGTTTGCCTTTGGGAACAAATGTATAAGCAGTTTCTGATAATTCCCAATTAAGGTCGTGATTTCCAGGAACAATAATAATCCGATTGGGGGCGAGTCCGTAACGTTTTACCAGTTTATCAACTAGTTTAAAGGCAGCTTCGTACTCTTCCTGAGTTGAGTGGTTTGTAATATCCCCAGAAATTACCAAGTAGTTAAGCTGCTTGAGGTGAAGATTTTGGGTGAGGTCACTAGCAAGTTGAGTAAAATATCGTTGTGCTTGCGCGCTGGTTTCCAAGTGAATGTCAGATAGGTGGAGAATACGGATTTGGTTGTCTGCATTGCTCATGTATAGTTCTTTATCAAAGTATTTGAGAATGGTATCATCAAAGCCTAGTTCCAGAGGATGCACAGGAAGCAACGCCAGCAAAAATGCCAGTCTTCAATCCGATCTCATTAAAATACTTGTGTTTTGCACATATATTGTTAGCATAGATTGTTGAAATATGACCGATGCTACAGAGCAAGTAGATTTATCTATGGAATCAATCCAAAATCTAAAATTTGATAACGGTTTAAGTAATTGCTTTTATAGCAAAAAGGTATATAATATTAAACAAATTTTACTTAATTCTGCTATCATCGACCTGTAATGTCTTTTTCATAATTTAAAGTTATGTTGGTTGCGTGTTTTTTACACAATAAAAACATCAACTAAATTCTTCTCAAGTTCCATTAGATATTAGTATTTTGAATATATATGAGTCCATTTTTGTTTGTGACTGATTTAGACTACACACTGGTCGGTGATGAAAAAGCTTTAAAGGAATTGAATTACGAACTAGACAAGCATCGCCAAAAGTATGGCACAAAGATAGTCTATGCAACTGGGCGATCGCTAAAATTATATAAGGAATTAGCAAAAGAACAATCGCTTCTTGAACCAGACGCACTTGTCACCTCAGTCGGGACTGAAATCTACTTTGATTCTAATTATGAAACTCCCGACCAAAAGTGGTCAGAAAAGTTATCTGATGGCTGGAATCGTGACTTAATTTCTGAAATTTCCGAAAAATTTGAGGAACTAGTTCTGCAACAACAGTCAGAACAACGTCCTTTTAAGGTCAGCTATAATCTCACAGAGAAAGCTGCTGAAGAAGTTTTACCTCAGCTACAATCTGCCCTAAAGAACCATAATTTAAAATTCAATTTAATCTATAGTGGTAGCAAAGACCTTGATATTTTGCCTCTTTATGGTGATAAAGGTTTAGCCGTCAAATTTTTACAGCAGAAGTGGAACATTGACCCACATACAACTGTTGTATGTGGAGATTCAGGAAACGATATAGCTTTATTTAAAATAGGAGAAGAGCGAGGAATCATTGTCGGTAATGCTCGTCCGGAATTACTTGAATGGTATAATTCCAACTTAAAAGATTATCGTTATCTAGCGAAAAGCTATTATGCTGCTGGCATTTTAGAAGGTTTGCAACACTTTAAATTTATTTAGAAAGTCTAGATTTGTAATTTGGGGTAGATATAGCGAAGCTGTCATGAAGGGCAAGATGAACTGAAAACTCTTGCTATATATAGGTTTCAGCGATGTTTGAGTAAAAATGACACCAGGGGACAAAACTTAGGTATCTATAGCTACAAAAACCGGAGTATTTATTAACTTTATTTACAGGTTTTAGGCATCACTGTGCCAAAACGGGAAAATTGTACTCTAAGGAACTGATGCTAACCTCAACGCTATAAAAATTAGTTGTTTTGAGCAAATGGCATACCTGCATTTATCACTTTTGACTCGAATTAGTCTTTTTGATGGTGCAGAGTACTACCAATACTCTGCACCAACAAAATAAGGGTAATCAGCCGCTCTTCGGGTGAAGGTTAAAAAATCAGTGGCTAAGATGCTTGCTAGGCAAGCTTTTCAGCCTTAGCGTACAATTTTCCCGTTTTGGCACGGTGATGCCTTTTACAGCTAGGGCAATGATCATTTTTTTGGGTGAATTGACTGAAACTCTTTGATATTAAGCTTTGTAGCCCAATCCAGAGACTCTAACCAAACAGTATTATTAATTCTGTGTGCTAGGCAAAAAGCAATTATGGGGTGAAAAGTAGCAGTGTATTCATGCAGAAATTCTAGTTCGATGTCAAAAATGTTATGGCGTAGATATAGCAATAGTTTCCAGCTATCTTGCCCCTCATAACAGCTTCGCTAGATCCACCCCAATTTCTTCAACATAAGAATGAAGTTTGAGTCCTCATAGACTACAAGTTGTTTGTTTTTTATTGGGGTTTAAATCCCCACCACAAAACCATACTTCCGACTTCCAACTTATTTAATCCACTGCTCCTAGAGCTATAAGTGTAGCTTTCTGAGCTTCATTTAAATTCTTACTCTGAGCAATTTTCATGCCTTGATAAGGCTTACTATCGGGTGGTTCTATCTTATCAAGAAGCTTACCTGTGAAAATATCCCAAGTTTTGATAGTTTGGTCTTGACTACTACTAACTAAAATTCCTCCTTTCGGACTAAACATCAAAGATTCTACAGCAGCTTCATGAGCAGTTTCATGGTCTCTGTCTTTTAAAACCCGAATACGCTGTTTTGTTTCAATAGTCCATAAACTGATAGTTTTATCATGCCCGCTACTGGCAAAAATTAAACCATCTGGATGAAAAGCAACAGTAAGTATCCTATCTTTATGTCCGTCATATCCATCAAAAGTATGAATGCATTCTTTTGTTCGGACATCCCATAATTTCAATTTATGATCGAAACCTCCGCTAATTAGATAATTACCATTGGGACTAAAAGCAATCGAATGCACCTGATTATCATGCTCTCCCAAAATATTCACTTCATAAGTTTCATAATTCCACAATCGAATAGTTTTGTCACGACTGCTACTAGCAATTAATGTCTCATTAGGACTAAAGGCCAGTGATAGTACACGGTTAGTATGACCCTTACTGAATTCATCTAAATTCTTGATAAATTTACGTTTTTCGACATCCCATAAAATTATCCGGCGATCGTTACCACCACTAACTAACTTTTTGCCATCTGGACTAAAAGCTAATGTTCTAACTCGATCGGTATGCTGTTCCTTCAGGTTAGCCTCTTCTTGCCATTTACCATCTTGTAATCGCCATAGACGGATTGTATTGTCTTCACTGGCACTAGCAACTATATTTCCTTTGGGACTAAAAACTACTGACCAAACCCAATCTGTATGTTTGGAATGTGTTATCGGAAATTTTTTATCCCATTTTCCTTCTTGAATATTCCAAAAGCGAATCTTATTATCTTCACTTCCACTAACAAGTAGTTTGGCATCAGGACTAAATGCGACTGACCAAATTCTATTAGTGTAGCCTTGTATAGTTTTTTGACATTTACCAGTGTTTACATCCCATACTTTAATAGCATGGTCATCAGCACCACTAATCAGTAAATGTTCAGGATGAGTACAGAAAGCTACAGAACGTAACTGATTTTTATGCCCGTTCTTATATGTCCCTAGTATTTTTAAGAGTAATCCACTCTCAATATTCCACAATCTAATATTATGATGTTCATCAATTCCACTAGGATTTTTATCGCTACTACCACTAGCAAGAGTTTTACCATTTAGACTAAAAGAAATAGTCCATACTTGCTTTATTTCGCCAATGCTTAAAGTTTTGTAGGATTGATCGAGATTCGTCTTCCATAATCGGATGGTTCCATCTTCACTACCACTAGCAATCATCTGACTATTGGGACTAAACGCAACACAACGCACTGCTTTTTTATGTTCTTGCCAAATATGCAAACGCTGAGGATGATTAATATCACTAATATCCCATAAGCATACACTTCCATCTTGACTACCACTAACTAAAGTATGACGATTAATAAAGACTACAGAGTATACATGATCAATTGGTATTTCTTGATAGCAATTACCTGTAGCTAAATTCCATAGAGCTATACGTTTTTCTCCTGCACTTACTAAAATATTTGCATCTAAAAATATAACAGAGTAAATGCATTGATTATCTTTTATCTCCTTGATTTTCTTTCTTGATTCAACATTCCAGATTCTTATAGTATTATCTTCTCCTGCACTAGCTAGATTTTTTCCATCTGGACTAAAAACTACTGACCAAACTTGATGGCTGTGACTTTCATCATCGCTAAATAATTCAAGCTGATAATTTTTAGTCTCCCACAGTCGAATATTACCGTTAGCATCCCCTGCTGTAAAATACTCGCCATTGGGGCTGTAACTAATAGAGTGAATGGAACTCAAGGTTTCTGCAAAAGTTGAGTTCAATAAATCTGAATTAGTAAAATTTACTTCATGTAACTCTGCATTTTTTAAATCTGCGTTCCAAACTGGTATATTAGAGAAATCTTCACCTGTTAAATCTGTTTCTAATAGTAACAATAAATTCAGAATATTGCCCCCCATATAACCTGTTTGTGGTCTTTGCTCAGACCACTTTGATAGCATGGCTTTGAAACGTTCTTTGACTGGTATTGTTCCACCAAGGTTTTTAAGTATTCCTTTTTTTATCGGCTCAAATATGCGAAGATTTTGTACTTCTTTAATATATTCTTTAGCACCCGATTGGTAAAATATAGGATATTCATTAATTAATGCTGGTTTACTATCGAGATTGCAAATTTCATCAATAATAGTATTGATTAAACGATTTAAAATATAATCTCTTACCATTGGTACAAGAGACCAATTTGAACCTTCATGATTAATTAATGTTAAATTTTCTAGATTCGATCGAATTTTAATTTGTTTCTTGCTGATTGGTTCGTTTTGGATAGCAAGTTGATATACTAATCCCTTATCAGATAAATTTAATTGATTAAATTCATACTCTAAAAGTTGAGAAATTCTCGGTGGCAAGTCTTGAAAATGAAAATCATCTTCTATGTATATAGGATAATTTGAAGTAGTGCTATGCCTTTCTCTATAGTCAATATATTTTTCAAAAAAACTGGCAATTTTCCCATTATAAGTGTCAAAAATTATTTTTTTGACAATATTGAGTGCAACTGGATTGCCTCCACAATATTCAGTTAAATCTTCCCAATAAAATTCTTCGTCTTCAGATTCACAATAAATTTCTGGGGAAAATCCTGATTTGACATCTTGGACTTTCAAACCATTAACTGGAAAACTTTTATAGTAGCATGGAGGTAATTGATGGTTGTTTAATTCTCTGATATCTTTATGACTGGTTAAAAGTAAACAACTATCATGCGGATTTAGAATTACTCTTTCAATAAATTTGCCAAATTCTTCCCAGTCTTTTCTGTAAATATTTTCTCCATCTTGTTCGTTGATAATTTCTGTAACGTCATCCAAGATTAACAAACATTTGTTTTCTCGTAAGTAATTAAGTAAATATTGACTTCTCTGATCGATGTTTTCGGAAATGGGTTGTGAATGAGGAGAAAAAAATTTAATTATGTCATCTATCAAAGTATGAAAAGAGTAAGCTATCCGCAAGTTTTTCCAAATAATATACTGAAAATTATTCTTGATTCTCTTTTTTAGCTCTAGAGCTAGAGTAGTTTTACCAACTCCTGTCATCCCCACTAAACTAACTAAGCGACAATCATCTTGAATAATATATTTTTCTAAATCTTCTAGCTCTTGTGTGCGTCCGAAAAACTCTCCCTCTCCACAAGGAGGAGGAGCTTCTACTATTTCTTCTATTAGATATGTATTTGATGAAGTATTATGAATTAGCGAGGACGGGGGAATTGTAGAACCAGAAATTTCTGTAATATCGTCATCAGTTTTGTAACCGCCAGCTTCAACATTGTTAAAACTGCTTTGCAGTTTTGAAGGATTATTTGGCGATAGTTCTGGTGATTGACTGTAATTGTTATCAGTTTTGCTCCTAATACTATACTGTAATTCAATCGTATAGTTTGGCACTGGATTATTTTTATCACCCCAACGAGCATCCGCAGACCAAGCACCATCGGTTTTTTCCTTCTTGCGTGTCTCTACCGTCAGCATCCCACTTTCTGGATCGAGTGTGAGAAGGTTGTACTGAAGTGGTATACCCGTTACCTGTTCTTTTGCAGGTGCGCCAAAAGTTCCAGCAGCAATAATCCGCAGACCACGCCCAGTATCGTACTGGAAATTTTCATCTTTGGCTTCGTGAATATGTCCGTGAATGCCAAGCTGAAAACCATTAACCGCCAAAAGTTCCAGAAAATCTGTGTTTTTCATTGACTGGGAAGCATTAACTGGATGATGCCAAACAGCTATCTTCAGCCAGTCGTTGTAGTTTTCAGTTAAAATTTTGTCGAGAGCATTGGCGATCGCATTTGGATGTATGCTGGAGCGATCGCGATATTCGTGATCTATTTCCCAACAAGAATTTAATGCTAGGAAAAGGATTTTATCTTCTGGACAAGGATGTAGAATGGCTTGCTGATCGTACTCTAAAGGATAGGACTCACCAAATATTCTTTTGTAAAAGAAATTACTAAAATTATTAAAACGTTTTTGATACTCATCTTCGTTACAAATTAGCGCTCCCCTACTGCCACCAATGTCGATGTATCTCCCTTCGGGTAAAGGATTGGGGAGTTTACGCTTAGGAACTAATGTATAAGCAGTTTCTGATAATTCCCAATTTAGGTCATGGTTTCCAGGAACGATAATGATACGACCGGGGTTAAGTTCGTAGCGTTTTACCAATTTATCTACTAGTTCAAAAGCAGCTTCACACTCATCCTTGGTGGATTGATAAGTGATATCTCCAGAAATTACCAAATAGTTGAGATGCTCAACTTTCAGGTTTGTATTAAGGTCATTTACCAATGGGGCAAAATACCTTTGTGCTTGGGCGCTAGTTTCCAAATGAATGTCAGATAGATGGAGAATGCGAATTTGGTTGTCTGCTTTTGTCATGTAGAGTTCCTTATCCAGGGGAAATAATGCCTCCAATTCTTATTTGGCGCGTGTTTATACTGTATTTCGGAGTTTTTTTTGTTTTTTCATGATACGCACTTTGGACTTACAAATATATCAGTTATTAACGCTCCAGCGAAGGCTAAGACAAATCCTGAAATGACAAATAGCAAACACGAAACATAGACTAAAAAAATAGCCTAACGCTTTTAAGTCATGCTTGAGCATGACTTAAGTTTGCACCTGTTAGGTTAGCCCCAGTAAAAATTTACACTGCGAACATCTGCGCCACTAAAGTTTGCTTCCTCAAGATTTTGCCCTTTGAAGGAGCGCTCACGAAGATTTTGACAGGAGTTGTCCTGACTCATGCTTGGGTGTAGCATCTAAATTTGTATTTATTTTGAATACAGATATACCACGAAAAATCCCGCTTTTACAACGCTTTCAAGCGCATTTCTTTCTGTAGCGTCAGTTTTTATGCTTTTACAAGCAAATAGAGAACAGCTAAATACCAGCAATACCAGACTTAATCTTCTCTATCTCTTCAAATTGAAATGCTTCATTAACAACAGAGTTATAGTCAATATAACCGAGCATCGCGCCTCTTTTTATCGCCTCATAACGGTTCTTGACGTGCCATTTACTGTACAAATCACTGGCATAATTTTTGACTGTACTAACAGAGAGAAACATTTCTTTGGCAATCTGTTCAAAAATCAAACCCTGAGCCAGTAAACGCAGGACTTGTATTTGGCGCTCGGTGGGAGGTTCAAACAAATTTCTGTCAGCAAAACTAGGGTCAATATATCTATTTTTATCAAGGCTTTCTAACAGTTTTTTAGCCAGCTTCGGGTCAAGTAGACATTCATTAAAGTAAGCTCTCTTGATGGCTAGTTCAATCAATTCTATATCAGCACTCTTGAGCATATAAGAATCAGCCCCATGACGAAAAGCTGACTTGATAAAGTCGGAATGAGTCTGATTAGTAAAAATCACCACTTTACTCTTAGTCTTTGTTTTAATTGAACGAGTCAGTTCTAAACCACTCATATCGGGTAATAGTAAATCAACTAACACAACATCAGGATTGACTTGTTCAATTAACTGAAACCCTAGCTTTCCACTGGTGGCATCACCAGTTACTTCTATATCTGGAGATTGTGAAATAGCGCCTTTGATGCCTAAGAGAGTGAATGTTTCTGGTTCAACAATTACTATTTTCAGCATGATGTTGATAATCCTCTAATAATAAATGGCTGTTTATTGGGTAATTTCTTATTGGTGTCTAGCGGACACGTATTAGACACTTGGTGTCTGGGCGGTGTCTAGGCTGGTGTCTGCTGGTGTCTGTGCTATACAAGGGTTTTCAGCTTTGGTGTCTGTGGTGTCCGGTGTCCAGTGTCCGCGAAAAATGGGCGTTTTTGGGGCTAGACACCAGACACCAATCGCAGTCAAATTTGATTAAGCTTGATAACACCCTCGGCTATCCAGTCTGCCAAACCTGCCCCCACAATTTCATACATCCAGCCCTTGATTTGCTCAACACTAAATCTCTCACCATTCACTTTAAAGTTGCCCTTAAACTCTCTTACATCAGCTTCTATTCGTTCAGTTCTGGTGAGATATTCATACAGTTTTTGCGCCTGGGGTGATAGTTTATTAGGTTCATCTTGGGTGTCACCTGCTTTGTTACCAAGATTGAATTCCAGTTCATAAATGCGCTCTAAAGTGGCTTTGTCAATGGGGGGATTGGGGTTAGATTCTGCTGGGAGAGCGTCGCTAAAGTCAGATATTTTCACTGTCATTTTGGGCAGATTAACATCAAGCCATTCGTTGGAACTGTCGAGTTTTACCTTAGCTTTCCCCGTCGATGAGGGCTGTAGTGTAACTGGATCTACTTCTGCCAAACATTCAACTTGGAGCATCTTAGAAACAAGATTATGTAATCCCTTAATGCCGAATAAACACGTCTGGGTGTTGTTATGAGCTACGACAGTAATGGGCATCTCTTGTTTACGGCTTTTGGTCAGTGCCAGCTTGCCGAATTTGTCTAACAGTTCTGCATCTTTAATGAAATCGCCGTATGTGGTGGACTCCTCACAAATTAGTGCGGTTGCTTTACCTTCTGCCCAAAGTTTTTGTCGCCATTGCGACTCACTCATTGAGGAATCATTGAAAGTTTTTAACCTCGATTCCAGTTCTTTTAAGTAATTGCGGATCTGCTGCTCTATCTCATCCCAGGAGTGGTAACTTTCAACTCCTCGCCATTCACTACGGTTCGAGTCGGGGTCAAGGACAATCACACGGTAGCCGGCTTGTTTTTTGAGTTGGATTACATAACGGGCAAGCCATGATTTACCACCGCCTTGATTACCCCAGATAAGAGCAGTTTGTTTGACTAAGTTTTGCACCCATGCCGTTTTATTGTCCTGTGGTGCAATCGCTCCTGGCTCAGATCCAGTAACCTTGTCGTTCGGGTCAATCGTCCCCGCTAAAGTCTGACTACCTTGTAGATAGGGCGTTTTCATCGACCGTAGCTGCTTAATGTAATCTGCCTTCTGTTGCTCGGTCATCCCCGCCGTTTGCGCCTCAAAGATTGCGTCAGTTGCCTCCATCTGGGTAACTTCAATTTCCGTGTGGGCATAAATCTCGGCTTTTTGGATGTCAACAGTGCGATCATTGGCCACTAGATCCAAGTCGGCTTGTAGTTGAACTTCTGCGATCGCAACATCTCGGTAGCTCTCTATTAACTCGGAACGTGCCGCCATTTCTGCTTTCGCTGCATCCCGTTTTTGGGCGATGTCTTCAAAAACTGCTCTCTGCTTCTCTTCATCCTGGCAGTGGCGCAGCATCCACCCCGCAAGCGCAAACCCCAGGAATCCACCAAACGCCCAAAACGGCTTATATGGGTTAGTCGCTTTGACTAAGCCGTTAACTCCGGTTGCTGGGTCACGTACTACTTGGCGCGGCATTCCTTCTTGTTTCCATTGCTCCCAGTAATGGGGGGTCATGCGAAAGGGCCGGTTATCTTTGTCTTGACACACCAATGTTTTTGAAGGAGTTTTGACACAGAAATAAATTCTGTCGCTACTCGTTCCTTTCCAAGCCATCGCAGCTGATCCAATACCAACAGTCAGACTCAGCCCAATTGCAACAGCTTTCTTGTCCATTGGCAGACGACCAAACCACAACATTAAACCCGATTGTTGCGACTCGGATAACTGTTTATGTTTGTCGGTTAAATAATTCATTTACCTCTCCTACCACCAAATAAAAAAATCATTAATATCGCTAGAAATATGCCCACTCCTGCACCATCCATCCAACTTGAAGATTCAGCAGTTTTTGGCTTATAAACCGACTCAATAGAAGTCTTAACTGTACTAGTAGAAGTTCTCGCTTCATTCCATTCACTAATCGGGTCAGAGAGCGCACATAACAACGCTAATGATGCACTGCAACCAGTCATTAAATTAGTGACAAAATTGTTAAATCCTTCACCTGTTGCAGTGGCAGTAAAGTACAAGTGTGCAGTTCCCACAGCTAAGAACATTCCAACTGGGTGAACTTGTAGCAGATGAAAAGTGAAAATTACTGCACTATTCAAGCAACTGCCAGCGACAATCTCACAAGCATTACCAGCACGTCTAAATGTCCTACCTCTGTTATTTTCTGGTAATGGTTGCGGTTGTAATGGTTGCGGTTGTGATGGTTGCTCTTGTTTTTGTTGTTGTGGTGTTTGTGCCAGCCCTTCATGCAAAAAAGGGCTGACGCTATGAGGATCTTCATTTCGTTTCCTTACTAGCATCAGCCTTACCTAATTAATTGATTATCTATCGCCTAACTTCTGCCACAAGTTACCCAACATTGCGCCCCAACCGCGAACTGTTCCTGTTGCAGAAACACTAGAAGATGGTGCATGATTTTGGGATTGAATTGGTATCACTTCTTGGGGAGCAAGATTAGGCTCTAATGCTCGTGAGCCATACCTTGCACGGGCTAAAAGTTGTTGGCGTTTCTCTCTTAATCCCGTAGTAATTGCTTGCCGTTCTGCTTGCACAACTTGCCTATTTTCGATGCCGCTAATCTTGTTTTCATGCCTCCACAATTCAGCTTGTAAATCGTGGTGAAGTTGGGCGGCTACTTCGGTCAGCGCGTGCTTCCGTTTTTGGTCAATTCGCAGTAGATCCGCTCTATCTTGGGCATCTATTTTACTCATCTCCGAATCAAATTCCGAATTGAGTTTGCGAATTTTGGCGATAGCACCCGCAACGTGAGAGCCATATTGTTTACGAAGTTCAGTCCAAGATACCTGCCCTTTGGTCAACTTCTCCATCGCCTCAAAGACGACCTTGGCGTTGTCTAGAAATGGCTCTAATCGGTCAGATAATTCTTGGGCATTATTCGCATAATCGGCAAACTGTTCGAGCTTATTTATATCGGAGAGATAGCCCAGAATATCAGACTCAAATCCTCCCCATGCTTGCGCTTTCTCATCAATGTGGCTTGCATGACCAACGACCGGATTACGTATTGCAAAATCCATTACTGAACCTCCTAATAAGGTATGTTGTCGTAGTCGATATCGCTCGACTCTTGGGGTAATTCATCCCAGTAACCCATATCTTCAAATCGGCTATAAATTCTCGTTGCTAATTGCCTTACGGGGTCGTCAAAATCATCAGAAATTAAATCAAATCTGTTCTCACCAAATGCCAAAGTATTTGCAATGTCCGCATCAATCCCATTACCCAAGAATTGACCAAATGCAGCAGAGTATGGATGGTCATCGATGGTTGAATGAGTTGCTAGAAATTCCGTTCCTGTAAAGGGTGGGTAATTTTCACTCTCGAATATTGGTGTGGAAAGTGCCTCAATATCTGCTGAGATCATTGCTGACCACTGTTCTGGATTTTCTGCTTTGAATTGCTCTAATCTCAAAGCGCGGTCAGTCAGAGGTGAACGTCCCCAATCGTTGGGATTTTTGTAATCAAGTGTCATGCTGTTAAGATCCAAAATGTGTCTGATGTACTTGATGCACAGATGGGCGATCGCCAAGCTTGCCGGCAGATGCGATCGCTTCATCATTAGTTCTCACGAAATTCAACAAGTTCAAAAACCTCCCTCTGCACTTGGTTTTGGCTTAATTCTTTTCGCTTGCCCTTGGAGTCATTGAATATGAAAGGCGCATTAACTCGACAATTAGACCGATGGCTGTAGCGGAGTTGTTGACCACGGAATTCATAGAGGTGGTTACGTTGCAAGGCTGTCATTGAAAGCATAAGTTTGTCCCTCGACTTGGGAATAGAACTCGATATTTAGAATCGCTTCGTGAATCTCCATCAAAGCTTGAACAGCATCACCTATTTTTAAGTCATTCGATGTACTGAACTTTTCGGAGGCTTCGATTTGTTGATAATTTGGCGATGCTTGCACAAACCTAAGAGTCTGTTCGCAACCCAAGAGAATGGTCATTATTTCGGTTGTTGTTAGTGATGGTTGTGTCTTTTGGGTGTCTTGGTTGCTCATGACTTCTTTCCTTTTCTTTGAGCTTTTATCGGTGCAGTTGGCGCTTCTGGCTGGCTCGGTTTTTGTAGTACATAGCTGATTGCACCTCCACCCCCGACAGCTGCGGCAATGGTGAACATATTGTTTCTGCCAAAGTACTGCACTCCAAAGTAGCCAAGGGCTAACGCTGCTGCTGTTGCTCCAATGCCTAAAACCGTGTTTCTGAATCTGGATTTGCTCATGCTGCCCCCTTGAAATTAGTGACCATCGCTGTCAATGCTGATTTATTGGGCTGTGTAGAAAGTGAAGTTTCTGGTTTTGGTGATGCTTGCACATTGCCATGTTGAAAAATCAGTTTCTCTACACCTGCTGATAATGCCTGTGTCGGTGCATCTTGGGGTAAATCAAAAATCTTACACAATTCAATTACTGCTAAGTAGGAGATGGTTATACGCCGAGATTCGTAATTCATTGATTAGGCTCCCTTTGCAATTTGAGTTAATAGCTTCAACCCCAAAGCATTGATGAATTGGGGATTATTCAAGACCACAAAACCTAAACCGGCTAGGTTTTGATCCACCACTGGCAGCGAAACACCTCCACCCCAGGCGACAAGGTATTTAGCGCGGTCTAGATAATTGCCAGCAGTCACAAAGTTGGCGAATTTCTCAATCCTGTTACTCCACCATTCGTCTAGACTTTGGCTGTACTCTGCCTCGAACTTCTTACCCGTGAGGTGGTTGCCGCCATAAGTGAAAGTCCCTTCTAGAATGCCCTGGTTCACCAAGCTGGGCGAGTGTTTCACATCCTTAGACAGCAGACTCACTCGGTCATTTCGCTTGTCGAGGGTTTCTGCAATCATGCTGTGCAGTTCACCGACTCCACCTTCAATCAGGTGACGGTCAATCACTGCACCACTGCCATTAAAGACAGTTACCAACCAAGTTGATGAACCGATATCGAGTGCGATCGCTAATTCTGAGGGGTCAAGTACTAGGGATGCTTCACCGAATAAGCAATGGGCAATGCTTCCAAAACCTTCGGGGTAAATGCCTGTAACAACAATCTCAACTGTCTTGGTGACAATGGAACGGGTCACAGGATGCAAATGTTCAAAGGTGTGAGTCCCTTCAACCCTGCGTTTAATCTCATTTGCCCAGCGTTCTGGGTTGTGATTGCTCAAACTAATCGAAAGTTTGACCCCATCGGGAATATTCAGAACTGCTAAGTCTGCAAGGATGCTTTCTAGTGCCAGTTCTGCTTTCTTGGCTTTGTCCTCGTGCAGCAAGGTGTGGTCACTTTGCGCTAGAGCCGCACTGCCCCAAAAGAATTGAACGTCTTTTAAGTCCAGGCGTGAACCTTCTACATATCGCAGCCATGCCCCATCTTTTGAGATGGTTTCGTGGTGCATGATGTTTCGGTTGCGAACAAGTGAGTATGCGGCTGGCATCATGATCGAAAAATCACCGATGATTGCCTTCCCATACCCTGCTCCTGCGTCTTTTCCGGCGATAAGGTCAGTTAGCCCAGATTTGGCTAACAAGTCTGCTTGAACTAGCCAGTTTTTGGCATTGGAATATATAGCTGTCATGGTTCAGATGATTGTTAAAGTCTTGATTTGTCTGGCTTTGCAGAATTTAGAGGCTAAATCGCTTTAAATCCACATATCCAGTTAGGGGCAAGCCAAAGCATCACTTTCTGGCTTCTGTTGCCTTTGTTTTGTGGCTGTTTTTGGCTGACAACTTTAAAGTAGCATTTTCTCAGAGAATTATCAGCACAAATAGAAGAATTAATTTACTTTTCTCAAAAAAAAAATCAGACAGACTGTAGCTAAGTATCTGAGAATTAGCTACTGTCTTGACTGAGGTACACAATTTAAAGTTAAAAAATGCCAGCAGGTAAAAGACCACGAGTAATGTTTGTCACGAGCGATCATGTAAAACAAGCGCTAGAGCGATGGGCAGAGGATGAGGATAAAACTGTTAGCAGCTTATTGGACGAACTTATAAAAGAAGTCTTAGTACAAAAGGGGTATCTAGAACCTCCAAAAAAGTTATTGAGCCAGAGTCACCACAAAAATTAACAGAAGAAATCTCTTCATCTGTATCACACAGTGATTCGCCTGAATGTTATACTAATGAGCAAGCTTCGTATAACACGGATAGCCAAACAGAGCTTATTATGAGCATTCCAATAGTTACCAGTCGCCAAGAAGGTGCAGCAGAGGTCAGGGTTTTCATGCTGGAAGATGAACGAGAGCAACTCAAGCAGGCTTGCACAAGCATGAAAACGAATATGAGCCACATTTTAAGAGTGCTAGCACTGCAATGGTTAACCGAACAGCACCAAACACCGCACGAATAGTATTAAAGGAAAACATGGTTCAAGATATATGTTCTCGATTAGAAAAAACTGAAACGGTGCTAGATGAACTAGCACCGTTGATAAAATGGCTTACTCAACTGCTTAAGCACACTGCTTCAAGAGTTAACTGTCTATTGAAAGGGTGGATAGCGCGAGTGGATTTGTTTTTCAGGCAAATGCCTGAGTATTTGCAAGCCTGCAAAACAAAACAGATTAGCCTGTTTTGATACTGTCAAGCAGCTTTTCATGCTAACCTTACCAAAGTAAGTCTGCAAATCAGACTGAAATCAATCAATACAAAAAGGAGGGGGCAAGACACTAGCAGTATATTCGGATAGTCAAAATGGTAAGGGGAGTCGTTAGATAACAGTATTGATGTCCAAGACTTTGGCGGGTCAGAGAGACACCAAATTGTTTGAAGAACTAACGAGGCCTCACGACTCGACCCCTGTTCGCAATCTTAGCATACAGGGTCGGATATTTTATGCCTTTTTTTGGACAAATTGCAAAAAAGGCATCTGGCGCTACAATTTTCCCCGACTCTAGATTTGAAGCGGAATGTCAGCAAGAGCTACTTAGATGCAAATAATTTAGGGATGAATTTTACGCCTAGATGCCTCGTATATGAGGATAGCATCGTGAATATTTTGTTTTTTCAGTTAAAAGCTGTTTTATTTTGCCTTGAGCTAAAGCATAGGGCTGATTTCTGCATTTTTGACTATTCATAAACTAATTCCAAACATTACACCAGCCGCTTGGTCAGCTTTGGAAGCAAGTAAAAAATAAGAAATCGGCTAGCTGCCCATACGCAAGACATACGCCTAGCAATTAGGCTACTAACCGTTTATATAACAATCTCAGTTTAACAGTGTCTGCGTAGTTGAGGTAAAGTTAGCACAGCTTTAATCAGGTGACATCAACCCTATAAAACTAATCATGAGAGTTTCATGCTCTTAATTTCAGGCCTTTTAGTCAAGACGATTGGTTTCTTGTAAATCTGAAATTTTTTCTTTACTGAGTAGAGATAAAGTGGTTAGCCATTGGCACACTTGATATCAGCACTGCTACTTTAGCCATTAACAGTGGGTAGCTCCGATGAATACAACCATTATCGGAGGTTATCAAAATGGCGCAAACCAATGTAATTAGCATCAATGAAGCTAATGGAAACGACCAGCTAACTCAAAGCCATTGGCAAGAATGGGTTATTGGTTCAGGTGTTGACCCAAAGTTAACAGCTTTGAATGTCCGTTCTCTATCAGGGACATCAATATATGAATATCTGTTATGCGCCCTACCTCAAACTGCCAGACGTAACGATGGGCGGCTGCGTGATGGCTACTTGAAACGATATGCCCACGCGGAAGCCGGTGCATGGTGGGTTAGTGGACTTGACCCGCTTAATGATTGGTTGGCGATGGACTGGGGACGGATGAAACCAGATTACCCCCGCCTCGAATGGGACAAGACTACACAGCAGCAAACTCAAAAGCCAGTCAAGTACGAGTCACCACCCAAAACTCCCAACCGAGTTACCTACTTGAGAATGCCCCTACATTTATGGCGGTTGGTATCACTTCGCTATAACGTGCCGATGCCAGAAAACATCGTCATTACCTCGGAGGGAGAAGCATTAGGGTTCTGGGCTTGGGTTATGGCACATCCTGAAATCCCTGTAATCCTTACGGAGGGCGAGAAGAAGGGTGGTTGTCTCCTAACTTTGGGCTTTGTGGCGATCGCACTCCCTGGAATCTGGAATGGGCGCGTGGGCAAGGAAGATTTAGAAAGACTTCACCCTGATTTAGTCTCAATGACTCAAAAGGGGCGTAAATTCGTTGTTTTGTTTGACTACGAAAGCAAACCCAAAACCAAACAGCAGATTTTTCAAGCTACACGCCGGACAGCTTCTGCAATTGTAGAACAATGCTTGCAGTGTGAAGTAGCGCTGCTGCCAGGGCCAGAGAAAGGAATTGACGATTGGGTTGTAGTTTTGGGTAAAAAGGCGGATAAAGCCGTGACCGCGATGATTGCTGATGCCTTAAGAATCAGCGAGTACAAGCAAAGATTTTTCATCAATCGTGCCAGGGGACTTTACAAGTACAAGCCCGATGTGACAGTTAATACCCGTTATCTCTCACTTGCGATCCACTCCCTACCTCAATCGGGGTTAGTTGGTTTGGTTTCCGATATGGGAACAGGAAAGACTGAAATTTTGGCAGTTCTCAGAAGAGAGAACCCCCAACTCAGTTTTTTGAACAATGGGCATCGGGTTACTTTGCTCAAGAATCTCAGCGATCGCTTGCAAACAGCAATGTACTCCGCGATTTCTTGCGGGGATTGGGGTCAGGTAAAAGCTCTCAGCATTACCGTGGATTCTCTGTATAAAATGGCGAACGATTTACAGGCTTACGATATTCTATTTATTGATGAAGCCTGCCAGTATCTCGCTCACTTGCTGAAGTCCAAAACCTGCAAAGAACACCGGGGGGCTATTCTGGAAGTGCTTGAATATCTAGTTTACAACGCCAAGCTGGTTGTTTTAGCTGATGCTCACCTCGATGACCTGACCATTGAGTTTTTCATGAATTTGCGACCGACTGGTGAAAAACCCTACATCATCAAAAACCTGTATCGCTCAGGTGGTCGTCAAGTTCATTGGTACGAGGGGAAAAACAGCAGCGCAATCGTTGCCGAGTTTCACGCTCAACTGATGTTGGGCAAAAAACTGATGATGGTCAGTGACAGCAAGCGGTTCATCAAAAAGTTAGAACGAGCGCTCAATGACGGGACATCGATGGATACGCCTGATGACGAAACACCGGAATCAGCAGAAGACCGACAGCTACGGGTGTGGGCTATTCACTCGGAAAATAGCGGCTCTGAAGAGAATGTGATTTTCATCAGAGAGATTAACGTTGCCATTAAGGATCTTGACGCTTTTTTAATTACTCCCAGTCTCAGTTCAGGGGTTGACATTTCCAGCTATCATTTTGATGCCGTGTTTGGTGTATTTCATGCTGTCTCGCAGTCGGCTACAGAATGCGCCCAGCAATTATGGCGGTATCGTCCCAATGTCCCCATGTACGTTTGGGTGGCTCCGCGTCCTCCCTTTGGTTACGCCGAAACCAATGCCCGACGCATCAAGGAAAGGATTCTTCAAACAAATGAGATGACCGCGTTTCTGATTCGCATTAACCGAGAAACGGGCAAACGTGGGGCTGAGAAGGATTGGGCATTGGATGCTAGTTGTCAGATTGAGGGGCAACGGAATTGGTCGATTAATAATTTACGGGCTGATTTGCGATCGCTCTTAGAGGAAATGGGCAATACGATTGCGCCTGTGGGCGATGCAACCGATGAGGGGGCTTCCCGGTGGATGAAAGCAGCAGGTATTGCCATCGATGAGGAGTATTACCGCAAAGTTGCTAACGCCAAAGATATTGACAGAAGGACATACACCAGTAGGCAGCATCAGGATTATCTCAAGCCAGAATCCGTTTTGGAGTGTGAGAAGTTCCGCATACAGGATACTTACGGGATGAGCGTAACCCCGGAACTGGTTGAGCAAGATGACAGGGGACGTTTAATTAAAAAGATTGTCGCACTTGAAGCGATATTGGCAACGCCTGGGGAAATGATTACCGATGATCAGGGGCGAGAGTTTGTGACACCGCCCTCTGTTGTGGTGGAACGCGATAAGTCGGAACGCGACCGCTTGAGCATCTGCACCGACTGGAGTAACCATTCTACGTCCTGGCTTATGCGTCATCGGCTGGGATTGAGGGCAGTGTTGATGGATCTCATGTCTGGGGTTGAGATTAAAGGGGACGAAGCGATGATTGAAACTTTGGCCCAGTTCTCCAAACGCAACGCATCTCACGTTAAAGGTATCCTCAATCTGACCATTCCCCTCGATGAATCTCCTATGTGGATTTTGGGGCAGTATCTCGCTCAACTGGGACTGTCCACCGAATCACGGCGACCGCTTGAAGATGGTAAGCGCGTTAGGTATTATCGGCTGAATACTGAGGATGTAGAGTTTGTCCAGAAGGTATTAGAGTATCGTCAAAGGCAACGGGAAGAGAGGGAACGCAAACGACTAGAGTCACTTGAGCGAGATGCGGCTTACGCAGCTAGAATCCAGGCTCAGTATGGGATTAACCCGCCGTCCACACCCCCCATTAATGAAGATGGAAGTAATAATCGGGGGGGTATGGACACAGATTCAGAATCCAGTGATTCTTGGTGGGAGCGGGTCAAATATTATGCTCAGTTGGCGATTGAGCGGGTTGAATATGGGGTGGAGCCAGTTAAAGAATTACTCAGTACACTAACGATTGATGAGCGGTGGGGCGTGATCTTCAAGTTTGAGGATATTGACCCGAACAAGTTTGCTCAACTGGTGGCAGATGCGCCCGATTGGGTGGAATGGATGGTGTGATAGTCCTGCTACCCGACCACAGTGATGCCCTATTGCATATAAAAAATCCTGGATAAATGCCAACTCTATCGAGATTGCAATTTATCCAAGGTTGTAAAGTATGTATTTATGTCTCGTAAAAACGTAAACTTAGTATTCCCAAAAATTTTGGGATTTGAACGTTACATAGATGTGATCTTCATGGGGGCTGCCGAAATCAACCACAGAGTATATGCTCTTCTCTCTAACATCTAAATGGAAATTACCCAATTTTTAGCTCAATGCCAAAAAAGGGATCGCGCCAGATCAATATATATAGGCAGGAATTACACGTAATGGCTCAAAGGTGGAATATTACTTGCCAAAATTGTTAAACAATGTTTCGCCAACAGTGTCACACTTTTACCCCTAGTTAAGTAACACTCGTATTTCCATTTCTTACTTTGGATATGAAAGCCGGACTCTCAAAGCCTTTTGGGAGCCAATGCTGGGCATCGCTGTTGCCCGGCATTGGCTCCCAAAAGATTTCTTTTGTAACTATAGACTTAAGACTAGGATATTGACAGTTTCAACAAGCCGCACTTACACATCCTCTGAAAAGTTAGCTCTTTGTTGAGTCAAAATTCTGTCCGTCGTCAACAGATGGATTACCATTCTGACTCTTTGGTACTGTAACAGAGAAATTTCCTCGGCATTCAGCACCTTTATTGTCTGTAGCCGTAAATATGATCTGGTAAACTCGACCGTTACCTTGACCATTACGTTCGGCTCTTACCTGCGCTACGTTAGTGCCTACACCAGCACCATCAGGTACAGTATTACCATCGCCAGATGTATTTACTGGCTCATCTTGAGTAATAGCATTTACTACTACTGTTACAGGGTCGCCATCTGGATCTATAACCTTAGTTTCAGATATGACATCAATAGCAACAAATTTACCATTAGGCGGCCAGAGAACTTTCTGAATGCTGCCTGGTGCGGGGCAAGTAGGTGGCTTGTTCGGATCGGCTGCGGCCAAATTAAGCGTGGTGCTGTTATTAATACTTGAGTCAGTTGTGCTAATAGCTGTAGCTGTGAGTGAGATGTTGGTACCAATAGGCGTACTAGTGGGTACGGTTACATCTACATCAACTGTGCCGGAAGCACCTGAGGCTAGATTTAGAACTGTCGGCTGCACGCGAGTAATGAAACGGAGGTTATCAGCAAAAACTAACTGAAAATTGCCTGCTGTGCCTGTATTGCGAACAATAAAGCGCAAAGTAGTAGTAGCTCCAATAGGCAAGCTAGCAATGGGAGAATCGGCGGTTACTTCTACTGTTTGACGGCGGAATGATGTAGCAAAGAGCCGTTGGTAGGGTAGACCTTTACTATCCACCCCACTTACTGCAACTCGGAAAGGCGTAGCTGGCAAACCGAAATTACCAACAAACTCATCAGCTGCTGCTTGGGAATTACCTCGTACCAAGTTTACTGACTGAATGGTTTCACCACTTTCAGATACTAGTTTGAAATTGACAGTATTAAATGGGCCAAATACACTGGCTAAACCAGTATTGTCAGTAGTGGTAGTAGGCTGACCAGCAATTGGAAATAGTCCTTCATGGTCTGGACGTCCAGTCAGTTTCACAAATTGGAAGCTGTTGAACTGTATTGAGCTATTAGCCTGCGCTTCAGCTGAGAAATCACCCGAACCTTGAATTTGCAAACGCCAAGTGCCAGTTTCTGGTGCATTGACTGTAACGATACGGCCTGAACTGAGTTCAGTAATTGTTACACCAGGATTTCCTGATACCACTTCTGCTCCAGATGGACGAAATAAAGCGATCGGGCCTTTACTATCAATAGACACGGAAAAGGTTGCACTCTCAACGCTGGAGTCGATTGGCACATCCAAAGTTCGCGATCCTCCGCTAAGCGTACTACGTACTGAAACAATCGGTACTAGATTACCCGATAGTTGCGGTTTTATCAGGTTGAATGTCGAGCCTGCCTCGGAGGTTCTCAGGAAAAAAAGCTGCCCGCCTGTCTCTTCAGCAACCTTAACATAGGCAGGATCTATAGGCGAACAGGAACCGAACAGTAAGGGATTGATTTTTATCTGCTTAGCTTTAGCTATCGCAATCACATTACCGACTACAGAGGCGTCCTTCGAGCTAGCATCGGTAAACAGATAAAGGTTGGAATCCGATTGGCTGGCTGCCACCGCCCGCAGCAACCCTGTCATGGATAGTTCAGGACAGTCGCCCCCACCACCAGCAGAAAGGGCGTTTACCGCTCCAACAAAGGCATCAGCATCCCCCGTGACAAAAGCATTGCCTACATCTGGGTCACCGAAACGTACTAAAAGGTACTGTGACGGCTCATTATCAGTGCCACGAACAGTGTTAGTAATCTGTGCTACTTGGGTTTTTACCTGATTAATAATACCGCCCATGCTTCCAGTGTCATCAATAATCACCCCAAGGGTTCCCTTAATGTCCATTAATGCTTTGATTGCTTTGGCGTTCCCAGCTACACGCGAATCGTCAAGAATCTGATTGAGGAAGTCCTTGCTAGCTTCAATTGCCAGGTTGCGTGCGGCAGCATATCCTGGTCGGTCGGGTTCATCCTTATTTAGACCGGAAGGGCATGGGTCTGGAGAAAAGGGAATAGAGATTCCATGACGAGTCTTTCCTGTTGGAGGGATACACAGTGGTATCTTAAACCAGCCGGAGGTCAATTCTCTCAGTCCAGGAAGGAGGGTGCCCGGATTATTGGCTGGGGAAGTCGCAGTAGTTATAGGCAGTCCACTGAATGTCGAGCGTCCGAGCCTAGTATCAATAACAGTGTTGCCCAATTCTACCCAATTAGTATGAGCGTAAAAATCTTGGAGTGTATGTAATGCACCGCCCAAATCCTTGCGTGCAGAAGCTCCATCGGGGGAAGAGGAAGTAATTTTAGCAATTATGCTTTGCTTGAGTCCCACTAGACGATTTGTGGTGGCTGTGAAAGCTTCGTCGTCTACATGCAGGGAAGCATCTGCTTGACCGCTTAAGCTGTCAGTATCCTTATTAGCATCACGGATCTGCTTTAAGGCTCTCTCAGAAAATTTAAGTGTCTCGTCATTGACCACTCTCTGAGTACTATTAACTGCTGTAGAGGTTATGCCTAGGTGTCCTCCTTCATTTGGCTTGAAAGCTAAGGCTGGTTGAACTGCTAGCGGTAAGGCTACCTTTAAAAGGGTAGATAAAACAAATATATAAGTAATTTTTTGCAGAATTTTCTTGCTCATTTTTACGGTATATAAGTAACTTGGTTATTTAAAATACTGCTTTCTTCGCTAGATATTGTTAATAGATATTGCTTTCAAATAACAGTATTTAGGTTTGACAGAAAAGCTAGTTGTAATTCTCTTTCAATGATAGTTATCTAAAACTATACTCAGCAATCATTACAGACTGAGCAACGAAACTTGTTCCGTTACTAAGAAATTCCATGCCTATAAATTAAGGCTTAATTTGTTTATTTGTATTAATTTTTCACCTGCGACACAAACCTCTAGTAAGTCTTACGGAATAACAATTACTAGAATATTTGCAGATTAACGTATATATGTCTAGATTATTAACTACAAAAATTTATATATTATCTAAATTTTTGTAGTTAATAATATATTTCATCAAGCAGATACACTGGTTATAAAAAATTGAATTGTAACTATTAAGGTATAGAGCCGAGATCCCGATACCGTTGGTGAATTCCCCAAGCAGCTAAACTAAACCGATTAGTTCAGTAATACGAAGCCTGACCTTGAACTATTGAAGCGCAGGCAATGGCGGCAGGGTTTCAACGACATATCCCCAAACCAATCGAACCTCAAGTGTTAATTCAACCGTTCACAGAATTAAGAGCGTAAGTATGGGTGAAAGCGTTACACGAATGGGCTAATTCGTGTAATTAAGAGCGAAAACTATTGATTCTACGTTGTTAGAAAAAAGTGGAATCGGCAATCAAAAGTGCTTCTAGCTCTACAAACATCTCATTGCAGAGGTAGAAATTTGTTGTTGAATGCTGTCTAAAAATCTACGAGTGTGAGAGAGTATGTCAGATAACCCCCCAGAAAAGACCCTAAAAGCAGTATAAAAGGGCATAAATGTCAAAATATATACTTATTTCTTGTCCCTTGTTCCCTGCTCCCCATTTTCTTAAGTATTTCTTCCAGAGTTTCGGAACTAAATCGCATGAAAAATTCCGAATTGCCACCAATCTAGACTGTATCTCTCGTCAAAGGTGATATTTACAGACACAAAGAGACATGGCACAGATTAATGGCACAATGATGCAATATTTCCACTGGTACATCCCTAACGATGGGAACTTGTGGAGTAAAGTTGAGGCTTCAGCACCAGAATTAGCAGATGCAGGTTTTACAGCAATGTGGCTACCACCAGCCTACAAGGGCTTTGCTGGGTCGTATGATGTGGGATATGGTGTTTACGACTTATTTGATTTAGGTGAGTTTGAGCAAAAAGGCTCGATTCGGACGAAATACGGTACACGTAAGCAGTATCTTGATGCGGTTAAATCTCTGCAAACGCATGGTCTGCAAGTTTATGCAGATGCGGTACTAAATCATAAGATGGGCGGTGATGCAGTAGAAACACCAAAAGCAACGCCTTTTCCTCAAGACGATCGCCTGAATCCTAAAGGTGGGTTACAAGATATTAAGACATACACTCATTATAATTTCCCTGGACGGCAAGGCAAATATTCTAACTTTGAATGGCATTGGTGGCATTTTGATGCTGTTGATTATAACGAATATAACAGTGGCGATCGCAGCACACTCTATTTATTAGATGGTAAAAAATTTGACGACTACGTAGCCTTAGAAAAAGGCAACTTTGCCTATTTGATGGGTTGCGATCTGGATTTTCAAAATGAGTGGGTGCGCGGTGAAACTACCTACTGGGGTAAGTGGTATCTTGATACCACAAAGGTAGATGGTTTCCGCATTGATGCTATTAAACATATTTCCTCTTGGTTCTTTCCGCAATGGATAGATGAACTAGAACACCATGCTGGTAAAGATTTATTTATGGTAGGAGAGTATTGGTATAACGATATTAATACTCTGCTTTGGTATGTTGATGCTGTTCGTGGCAAGATGTCAGTTTTTGACGTACCACTACATTACAACTTCCATCAAGCCAGCAAATCTGGAGGCAATTATGATATGCGCCGGATTTTGGATGGCACAATGATGCAACAACGTCCTACCCATGCTGTGACATTTGTTGAAAATCATGATTCTCAGCCATTACAAGCTTTGGAATCTGTCGTTGAACCCTGGTTTAAACCCTTAGCTTACGCCATTATTTTGTTACGACAAGAAGGCTATCCTTGTGTCTTTCATGCTGACTACTACGGTGCAGAGTATGAAGACTGGGGTAAAGATGGCAATCGTTACAATATTTTTATGCCGTCCCACCGTTGGATTCTTGATAAGTTACTTTATGCACGTAAACATTATGCTTACGGCCCACAATACAACTATTTAGACCATTGGAATACTATTGGTTGGACACGCTTAGGTGATGCAGATCATCCTCAAGGGATGGCTGTGATTATGAGTGATGGTTCAGAAGGTTCTAAGTGGATGGAAGTGGGTAAACCCAATACTAAGTTTATTGACTTAACTGAACATATTAAAGAACCTGTATATACCAATGAATGGGGCTGGGGTGAATTTCGTTGTTTAGGCGGTTCAGTATCTGTTTGGGTGCAAGCGTAAAACATATTCCAATTTACAGAGATTGATATGAGATTTAACCGCAGCTAACAACTTGGGTAGAGTTTTGAGATTCAAGAGTAACTCGATGAGCCAGTTGCTCCATCACCTAGAGGGAAAATCCTTTATTTTGTCTGATTGATTGTTGTTGCTGTTCTTCTATTATCTGTTGCAATATACGGTCTGCTTTTTGCCAAAGCATCAGGTCTTCTCTTTCTACTGTCCCGATATTAATCGGTGAATACTCAAGCTCACCTGACTGTTTTCGGTTGACTGCCACTCGAAAAATCTCACCTCGTTCATCATGGGTAAATACCAGTTCTCTACCCTGCTTCTCCAGAGTGGCACGTTTGAATCTTCTAGTATGTGGGGTCAAATGAGCATCCGTACAGAAACTTACGCTAAGGCTGCAACCCTTGCTGTGTAAGCATTTTGACCATCAATATTTTTGGCAATTCTTAAAGTACCAATTAACCTATAGATTATTTGGTACAGCTTTTTTGTACGGCACAGCAAGGGTTTGAGGCTTTTAAATTTCAGACAGATCAATTGGTACAGCTTTAACCGTGGCGATCAGGATATTGAAAACGGCTCATCAATTCCTTAGCGTAACTTTCTGCACGGTTGCTCATTTCACCCCTATGTCCGATTTTGGGGTAGACATAGCTCACCCCTAGCTCATTATCAATTTCATTTTTTTCTTGACTGCCACATATCGCCATTCTTCTTGACTGCCACAAATTGGTAAACGCTAGAGAGTTCGTCTGAAAAAACTTCGTATACGAACTAAAAATTTACCTCAATGGCTCAATTTTGGCAAATCTATGGAAAATCAAAAATTGGCTCCCATTATTGCTGATTTATGGCACGCCAATAGCATCTCAATGGAATTTTGAAACATCAATTCTCAACTAATTATCACTATTGATAATTAGGGTTAAAACTGGCTCAATTATGGCACGCCAATGGCAGGGCTATGGTATACCAAAGTCCAATCACCTAAATTCCGCATTTTTAGATATCACAGTGACATTATGCTTTCACGGGAGAATAATATTGAATTCTGACGCACAGTACGCCATCTTTGGCGGAAAGTTTTTTTGAGCGAAAAGTGGCGATTTAAGTAAATTTCAAATCACTTGAATCAAAAAGAAGTACCAAACAGCTACATTAATACTACAAAAGGGGACTGTACAGTTCACTACTAGAACGTTGACTTTTAAAGACTCAATTCATCATCCTGCTCCTGCTCCTGCTGTTGCTGATGCTGTTGCCTTAACTGCTGCCCATAATCGAGTAGCTGCTGATTCCAATCGCTAGCTTTGCACTTGAGCCGCTTGGACTGTGCCAGTAGTTCCTTAACAACTCGTGCAGCTGCATTACCAGAATCATCCGAGTCAAACGCCACTTGCACATTAGGAATATTCTGCAATTGCTCTACTGGTAAGCTTTTGGGATTATCTACCGCCATGTACAAAGTTCTATTGGGTGGCACGTCGCCTAAGCGCTGATATTCCAGCATGGCAAAAGACACGGCATCAATGGGCGATTTCAAAAGCACCACTTTCTCTACAGGATCTGTTGGCTGTCCGCCTAAGCGAAAGTGAAACCAGCCCTCACGTCGCTTAGTCCCTTTCTCATAACCTTTGAAAGTGTTGTTCTCGCCCCGTGTCCCCCGCAGAAATGCTCCTAATGCCTGGGGTTCTTCGCTAAGATTCCGCATGACGAACACAGCGTTTTGCTGGTCATCAGCGTAAACTAGCCCCCTCTTATGCAGAAGTTCCACAAAATTTTCAGGTATTCCCCGTTTCTGGGTTAGGTAGTTGTGAACTGCTGTCCACTTGCTTTTTTCCTCAACAGGTAGCTGAAACGGGGTTCGTGGTTCTAACTGGATAATCTCAGCAGCCACTTCACGAGTTTTTGCGATCGCTGCTCGTTCTGCCCCCGACTCACCAAAGCGCTCGTGCAACCAGACGACCGCCTGCCGCAGATTGCACTGGTTAACATGCATCACCAAATCAATCGCACCGCCTGATCCCTTTTGTTGATCGGGGGCGAAATCGTAGAATTTGGGCCCATCTATATTAATGATGTGTCCGTGACCCCTCCATTTTCCTTCCTCGTGGTGTAGCCCCAACTCCCAGGCGACATCCTCTAAGGCCAAGTCGCGCAGTTGTTGGGTTTTCAATTCCAGCGATCGTACAATTTCTTCTAGCCGTTGTCGCTCCTTCTCGCTGGCCCTAGCCCGTTGTTCCGCCCTCTCCAATCGCTCCTGCATGAAAGCGCGGTCAGCCAGTTGGTGGTTGAGGACATGGAATTGGTGATCATTCTGAATCCGGGCAACGTAATTTGTAGCTGATTCAAAAGGTTCGGGTTCAAGTTTTTTATTCGACCAGACGGCAGTGAGTGGTTCACTGTTAACGGCTTGGTAATATTCTTTGACTTTGGTGTGGGTTGCCTTACTGCCCTTAACCCCTCGTTCAATGCCCAAAGGAGCAAGTGCAGCAGCATAACTGTCTTGGAGTTTTGATAACTTAATGCTGGCAGCGCGACCATTACCCCCAAACATTTCTTTGTGGCTTAACTGCTTAGTTTTCTCGTTGATGGGTACAACATAGGCATGAATATGGGGAGTCGCTTCATCCAAATGCAATTCTGCCCTGACGCACTTATCACCATAGTTGTTGACTAGCCAACTGCGAGAAGCCTTAACAAAGTCCAACATTCGGGGATTATCCCACTCACCTGGCTTTGATGGATCATCAGGGCGAAAATATTCTGGGGATGCCGAGAGAAAAATATCGCTACACAGCACGGCATCCTTGCGCGGTTTGTGTAAAGTTGTGTTGGCTATCTTGTTTTTCACCAAAACTTCAAGCGGTGAATCATCCTCCATGCCAATCAACCGGATATTTTTTTTAGTGGTGTCGGCATTTGGGGTATCTTGTAAACGTGCGGTATGCTTCTCGCTGCCGCCAATGTTGCCGAAAGACTTGAGTTTTTCAACGCGCAGAATCGCTAAAGCCACCATTCTTTCTTCTCGGATTTTCCAAATGTGCCAATGGGGTGCAAAACCCCCGCAGGGGCGAACGTAACTTCTGCGTCTTGAGCGAAGCGAAAGATGGGCGCAGCCCACCCGCAGGGCGCAAAAGTGTAGTGAGTACACCACCAACATGGTACACCCAAGCGAAATTCTGCGGCAACAGCACCCCCTCCCGCTACAAAGCGACCTCTTGGCACAAATCTGGAGCAACTCAGCACAAATATTGAGCAACTTGGCACAATTTGGTCAGCCAAAATCAGCATTTAGGTCATGAACCGAGGTGAATCACGAGTGCCAGATTGTGCTAAATTGGTGCAAAATCTGCACTTAGATAGTGCCAATCTGCTCTAAATCTGCACTAAGATCAGATCAGCGTTTTAACCAGCTTTTTGCATGACTGACATTTACCTCAGCGTGGACGTTGGCGGGTCACAAACTACGATAATTTATCAAGTGGATGACCAGACTAAACCAAATTATGTTCTGCTGCCAC
>NZ_JADEXU010000004.1 GCF_015206895.1 Nostoc sp. LEGE 12450
GGACAAGGGGGACAAGTGAGCAATATCCCCAATTCCCAATTCCCAATTCCCAATCCCTTAAACGATTCTCTTCAAGTTGCTAAAAAACTAGAAGATGTAGTCAGAAAATCACCAGCAGTTGAAACGGTATTTACTACTGTTGGTTCTCGTGAGGGCGAGCCGAATAAAGGCACACTATATATAAAGTTAAAGGAAGACCGCACAATCACAACTGGAGAACTACAAGACCAATTCCGCTCCACTTTACCTGTCCTTTCTGGGGTAACTACCAGTGTGGAAGATATTCAGTTTGTTGATTCTGGCGGTCAAAAACCTCTCCAAATAGCTTTGCGCGGTGACGATCTCCAAGCCTTAAGTAAAGCAGTCAAGGCAATTAAAGAGAGAATTCAGAGATTACCGGGATTTGCTGATGTCACAGTTACAGGTGAAACAAATCCCCAAGGTGAGATTTTTCAAATCGAGCGTCTGAATAATCAGCGAGTAGCTTATGTCAGCGCTAATCTTGGCAAGAATCTATCTTTGGGTGATGCTACTGATAAAGTGGTAGCTGAAGCTAAGGCGGTGTTACCTTCTAATGTTTCGTTAAATTTAGGAGGAGACTCGGCTAGCCAAGGTGAGGTTTTTAGCAGTTTTGGCAGTACTTTGGCTTTATCTGCCCTGTGTATTGTTGTGGTACTAATTTTGCTGTTCAAAAGCTGGGTAGACCCTCTGGTGATTGGTGTATCTTTGCCTTTAGCACTGGTGGGGGCAATGTTGGCACTACTGATCACCAAGAGCGACTTTGGTATGATCTCACTGATTGGTTTTGTCTTTTTGCTGGGGCTGGCCAATAAAAATGCCATCTTGCTTGTGGATTACATCAACCAGTTACGCAATGCTGGCACAGAACGCACCGAGGCAATCCTCAACACTGGATTAGTGCGCCTCAGACCAATTATGATGACCACTGCCTCCACCATTTTGGGAATGCTACCGATCGCATTAGGTTTTGGTGCTGGTTCCGAATTGCGATCGCCTATGGCTGTAGCGATCGCTGGTGGACTCGTAACTTCAACTATCCTCAGCTTGATTGTCGTGCCGGTAGTCTACACTATTTTAGATGATTGGTTTCCCCGCTTTCAGACGAGAGAGAGAAGTTGATGCAAGTTTTTGTCACGGGGGGTACGGGTTTTATTGGTGCCCACTTGGTACGGTTGTTACTGAAAGAGGGTTACACAGTCAAAGCGCTGGTACGCTCAAGTAGCAATTTGGATAATCTACGCGGTTTGGAGGTAGAAATTGTCAAAGGCGATTTGAACGATCCAAATCTCTGGCAACAAATGAGAGGTTGTCAATATCTATTTCATGTCGCAGCCCATTATTCTCTGTGGCAAACAGACCGAGATTTACTTCATCATAATAATGTTCTGGGTACGCGCAATGTCTTGGTAGCAGCTAATAAAGCTGGCATTGAACGTACCGTTTATACCAGTTCAGTAGCGGCAATTGGGGTAGGATCATCTGGTCAAGTGGTCGATGAAACACATCAAAGTCCCCTAGAAAAGTTGGTGGGTAACTACAAAAAGTCTAAGTTTCTGGCTGAACAAGAAGCCATACAAGCTGTTGCTACAGGTCAAGAGGTAGTTATAGTCAATCCCAGCAGCCCTATTGGATCGTTAGATATCAAACCTACTCCGACAGGTGATATAATCTTACGGTTTTTACGACGGCAAATGCCCTTTTACTTGGATACTGGTCTTAATTTTATCGATGTGCGAGATGTGGCGTGGGGGCATTTACTGGCCTTGCAACGGGGTAAGCCAGGCGATCGCTATATCTTAGGTCATCAAAATCTAAGTCTCAAAGAACTACTTGAACAACTTGCCGATATCACAGGTTTGATAGCACCTCAACGAACAGTACCCGCTTGGTTGCCCTTTACTGCTGCCTGGGTTGATGAAAATATTCTCGCACCCTTGGGAAAATCGCCCTCAGTGCCATTGGATGGCGTTCGGATGGCAAAACAACCAATGTATTACAATGCTGCAAAGGCTGTACGAGAATTGGGTCTACCTCAATCTTCGCTGAAAGCAGCACTCAAAGATGCTGTGGATTGGTTTGTTGCTCAGGGCTATGTCAACCCCTCTGGGGAATTCAAAATTAAAAATTGAAAATTCAAAATTAAAGACCCCACAGATAAATCTTGGGGTTGGAAACGTGGTGTTTTGATCAACAGAGGAGTAATAAAATGGCAGTTAATCTACAACAAGCTATGGATATCGGGAAGTATCTGGTTACTCAGCGTTTGAAAGGACGTAAACGCTTCCCCTTAGTATTGATGTTGGAACCTCTTTTTCGTTGTAATCTAGCCTGTACTGGTTGTGGTAAAATCCAACATCCCAAGGAAATATTAAAGCAAAATCTCACCCCAGAACAGTGCTTTACCGCAGTGGAAGAGTGCGGCGCACCAGTTGTCTCAATTCCTGGAGGAGAACCTCTACTACACCCCCAGATTGATGAAATTGTTCAAGGATTAATTGAGCGCAAGAAATATATTTACTTGTGTACCAATGGTTTGTTGTTAGAAAAGAGCCTGGATAAGTTTCAACCTTCACCTTACCTGACTTTTAGCGTGCATTTAGATGGAATGCGCGAGTTACACGATCATTGTGTAGACCGCCAAGGTGTTTTTGATATTGCCGTCAAAGCCATTCGCGCTGCTAAAGCTAAAGGCTTTCGTGTCACCACTAACACGACTATCTTTGAGGGTACTAAACCCCAAGACATGCAAGAGTTCTTCGACTTTCTGGAAACACTAAATACTGACGGGATGATGATTTCTCCCGGCTACAGTTACGAGTGGGCACCAGATCAAGATCATTTTCTCCACCGCGAACAAACCCGCACCCTCTTCCGGCAAATTCTGGCTCCCTACAAAGCTGGTGAAAAAAACTGGAACTTTAATCACAATCCACTGTTCTTAGATTTTCTTACTGGTGAA
Organism: Nostoc sp. LEGE 12450; assembly: GCF_015206895.1. Lineage (GTDB taxonomy): Bacteria > Cyanobacteriota > Cyanobacteriia > Cyanobacteriales > Nostocaceae > Nostoc. Next base: position 2,981 of record NZ_JADEXU010000004.1, read on the forward strand.
AAGGACTACGAATGCACGCCTTGGGGTAGCCCTAGTTATAGTGTTCTCGGTTGGCAAAAACCTTGTTATCTGCTGAACGAAGGTTATTACTCTACCTTCAAGGAACTGCTAGCACAAACTGATTGGAGCCAATACGGTCAGAAGAGTGGTAATCCCAAGTGTGCCGATTGTATGGTTCACTGCGGCTACGAACCCACCGCCGCAATGGATGCAATGCAACCGCAAAATATGGCGCGTGCCCTAGGCAGCGTGTTTGGCAGGAATTGATAATCAGGGGAAAAGGAAGAAAGGAACCCTATATTTAAAAAGCTTGTTTTCACCCCTATCTTTTTAATTTCTTGCTTCCTTATCAACCCGCCTTGGAATTTATTCCAAGGCTAATAGCTTAAGTCCTTTTAATGACGTAGATTCTGAGATAGGACTTACAAAAACAATACAAAACCCTGATTTTCTAGTAGGGGTAATTCATGAATTGCCCCTACTGCATTTACTATTGCGGAAGTCATACTAGAGTTTGTATGTTATGCCATTCCTTTGTGAGGCTGCGCCAAATTTTCTTTCTCTCTCTCTTTCTTTGTGTACTTTGCGCCCTTTGCGGTTCGTTTTTTCTTATACTTCACTCTAATATGGTTTAGTAGTTTTGTAGGTTGGGTGGAGTGAAACGCAACCCAACATTACCACCTTATTTATGTTGGGTTACGCGATCGCTGCACCCAACCTACATAAATATATCTTTTAAAAAACTCTAGATTTCAACATAGATGAGGTTTAATAACAAATATTTAAAAACAGCCTAGCGCTGGATTTTATTAATCTTTTTAATCACTATCCACTTAATTTACCTGGCTTTACTTGGAACACCAGTAAAGGCGAAAAACTGTTGTTGTTTGGGTGCAGCTAAACTTTCACCAAGGTAACGATGAATACCTACTCCCATGTCTCCGGTTGCGGTGAGTTTGAAGTTCACTTCTTCAAATCCATATTCACGGAAAAATTTACGCACAGTCTCAGAGTGGGGAATACCGTTAGAGTGTCCACGAGTCCAAATTACAAAAGCACCTTGTTTGCTCAGAAAACTCAGGTTCGCTAGCAAGCGATTTAGTTCAGCTTCATCTGCAAGATTGCCGAAGACACCACAGACAATCACAATGTCTGCTGGCACTGCTCCTACATAGTTAGAGGAAAGAGTTGCATCACCATTGATAAACTCAATTTGTTTTGTCAAACCCAAGGATTCTATTGTTTGTTGTCCACGTTCAACTAGGTGTGGATTTAGCTCTACGAGTCGGGCATAAACATCTTTTGCTCGTGGGTGATTTGATAGCGTTCCTAACAAATCTCGTCCATCGCCCGCGCAAATACTAACTACACGGATTAACCCTGGTTCGGACAAATTCAAGCTATGGGAAATGTAGTCCTGCACAATTTGCAAGCGTTGTTGCAATTTTGGTTCGTTCTTGTAGAGGTCGTGCCATTCAAACCAGTCTTTTACCATAAGAAGTAATTTCCGTTGCCATTAATCACAAGTTTGCAAAATTACAGACATACTGTGTAACTCAAAACTACGATAATTCTATCCAAAAACCGTAGTTTCTATTTAACACAGAGTATCATGAAAAATTCTCCAAAATCAAGTCATTTTTCTTTATATAAAGTTGAGAGCAGAGACGCGAAGAAATTGCACTTATTACCTTGTATCGATACAATGCAGCCGTAAATATGCTAGATGCCTCTGGCAGAAGATGCCAAGTAGTAAATACTACAGGTTGTAAAGATGCGATACCTGCGGCGGACTACGCCTACGCATTATTTAAGGGATTTCCCTGAAAGAAATTTCCAGTATTTTTAGAGTGCCCAGAAGTTGGACTAAATGTAAAGTTATGTAAACGAAATTAACAAACATAACAATAATTTGTAATAAATAATGACGCGGCAGCATTGTATAAAGAGAACTTGGAAGTAAAAAACAACATCTTAATCAGGTTTTCCAGTCGTTCATAGAAGTTTGAAGTTTTTTAACAAAAGTTTTAATCTGAAAGCCTGGAGATCGTAAACTTATTTCGTGGATGTCTGTTTTAAACCTTTCGTAACTCGTCAGGCAGTGCTGACATCAAAAAAAGCTGAATCAATTCAGTTTTGAGTCCAATTATTCTTAACCAAGCAAAGTAGGAGATTTAACGCAATGGTTTTAGATGCATTTGCAAAAGTAGTTTCCCAAGCTGATACACGTGGGGAATACCTCTCCGATGCACAATTGGATGCATTGAGCGAACTAGTCAAAGATGGTAACAAGCGTGCAGATGCTGTTAACCGCATTACCAGCAATGCTTCCGCTCTAGTTGCTGCTGCGGCTCGTGATTTGTGGGCAGAACAACCCCAATTGATCACTCCCGGTGGTAATGCTTACACCAGCCGTCGCGCTGCTGCTTGCATCAGAGACTTGGACATCATTCTTCGTTACATCACATACGCAATCTTTGCTGGCGATTCCAGCGTGTTAGACGATCGTGCCCTCAACGGCTTGCGTGAAACCTACTTGGCATTGGGAACCCCAGGAGCTTCAGTTGCTGTTGGTATTCAAAAGCTGAAAGCAGCTTCCTTGGCCATTGTTAACGATACAAACAACATCACCAGAGGCGATTGCAGCGCTTTATCAGCTGAAATTGCTAGCTATTTTGATCGTGCTGCTTCAGCAGTAGCTTAAGGCAAATATTGCTGCTATTGACTGAGATGGTTGTCCATTAGGACAAAACAAAATTTCAACCAAATTTTTGTAAAAGGGAAATACCAAAAATGACAAAAACACCTCTAACTGAAGCAATTGCATCGGCTGACTCTCAAGGTCGTTACCTCAGCAGCACCGAAATTCAAGTTGCTTTTGGTCGCTTCCGTCAAGCTCCAGCTAGCTTACAAGCAGCAAAAGCATTGAGCGCTAATGCTCAACGCTTGACCGAAGGTGCTGCTCAAGCAGTATATAACAAGTTCCCTTACACCACTCAACAACAAGGCCCTAACTTCGCGTCTGATGCACGCGGTAAAGGCAAGTGTGTTCGTGATGTTGGCTACTACTTGCGGATTATCACATACGCTTTAGTCGTTGGTGGTACAGGCCCCTTGGACGATTTCTTGATTTCTGGCTTGGCTGAAATCAACCGGACTTTTGACCTGTCTCCTAGCTGGTACATTGAAGCTCTCAAGTACATCAAAGCTAACCACGGTCTAAGCGGCGACCCAGCTGTTGAAGCAAATTCCTACATCGACTATGTAATCAATACTCTAAGCTAGAGTGTTTCTTTAGCCCGGAGAGGAAATCAGCTCTTATGACAAGTGAGTTCTATGAGTTGCTTACCTCTCCGGGCAGTTTTATTTTCAAAAGACTGTTAAAAAACTAGAAAAAAATTTTCTAAAAAGTTTTCAGTTTTGCAGTAAAAACTGAGGAGGTTTAAAGATGGCAGCTTTGGGACAAGCAGCAAGATTGGGGATTGGAGCATTTGAAAACTCAACACCGGTAGAACTACGCCCTGATAGAACTGAAGCAGATGTGGCAGTGGTTATCCGGGCAGCTTACCGTCAGGTTTTGGGTAATGCATACCTCCTAGAGGGAGAACGTCTGGAGAGTGCAGAATCGCTTTTACAGCAAGGTTCAATCTCGGTTCGGGGATTTGTGCAAGCCATTGCGCAATCGGAACTCTATCGGGATAAGTTTTTTTATTCCAATTCGCAAACTCGGTTTATCGAGTTAAATTATAAGCATTTATTGGGGCGTGCCCCAGAAGATGAGTCAGAAATTTCATACCATGTGGAGCTTTACAACTCACAAGGTTACGAAGCTGAAATTAACTCCTACATCGACTCATTAGAATATCAAGAAAGTTTTGGCGAAAATGTTGTGCCCTACTATCGAGGCTTTAAAAGTCAAGTAGGACAGAAAAACGTTGGATATAGCCGACTATTCCAACTGTATCGGGGTTATGCGAATAGCGATCGCGCCCAAGGACAAAAACAAGGACGGCTAACCTGGGAAGTTGCTAAAAATCTAGCTTCACCCATTTATCCAGTCTCCGCTGGAGCCTTGACCGGCCTCTCTACAGGTGGTCGTGGGGAAACATATCGCATCAGAGTGCTACAAGCAGCTTCCCCCAACTCAACTGTAGTGCGCCGTGGGACTGCGGAATTGATCGTACCCTACGAGCAACTATCTAGTAAATTACAGCAGTTGAATCGTAAGGGCAGTAGAGTTATTAGCATTACTGCCGTATAAATAGGGAATCGGCAATTAAGTGAAGAGTTAGGAGTTGGGAGTGAGGAGTAAGGATTTAGAAGTTATGAGTTTGAAATTCCTAACTTAACTATACCCCTACTCTTAACTCCTAACTCCTAATTTTTCCAACTACTAATTACAAAAGGAAAATTACCAATGGCCATTACAACAGCAGCGTCCCGTCTAGGAACGGAACCTTTTAGCGACCAATCTCCTGTAGAATTGCGTCCCAATGCAAGTAAAGAAGATATAGAGAGAGTAATTACTGCCGTTTATCGTCAAGTTTTGGGCAACAACTATATATTGGCATCTGACCGTCTTACAAGTGCTGAATCTATCCTGCGCGATGGAAAAAATACAGTGCAAGAGTTTGTGCGTCAAGTCGCTAAATCAGAACTGTACAAATCCAAGTTTTTCTACGACAATTTTCAAACTCGCGTTATCGAACTAAACTATAAACATTTGTTGGGTCGTGCCCCTTATGATGAGTCTGATGTGGTCTATCACTTGGACTTGTACCAAAACAAGGGATATGAAGCCGACATCGATTCTTATATTGATTCGGCAGAGTATCAATCTAACTTTGGTGAAAATATAGTGCCTTACTATCGCGGCTTTCAAACCCAAACAGGACAAAAAACTGTGGGATTCAGCCGGATATTCCAACTTTATCGCGGCTATGCCAGTAGCGATACTTCCCAACTCAAAGGCAAATCCTCCCGCCTTGCTTCCGAACTAGGTCGCAATAGTGCATCTGTTGTTGTTCCTCCATCTGGTGCTTCTTCAGGTTTTTCATACGTTGCTTCCGAAAAAGGCGTTACCCCCAACAGTACTTTTGGTGGTGCGGGAACATTTGGTAAAGAAGGCAGACTCTACCGGATTGAAGTGGCAGGTGTTTTTGGTGCCGGGTATCCTAGCACACGTCGTGTCAATCAAGCGGTGGTAATACCTTATGAAGAACTATCTAGTTACTTCCAAAGAGTGGTAAAACAAGGTGGTAAAATAGCTAGTGTGAAACCACTTTAGTGTCATTTGTCAATAGTCATTAGTCATTGATTAATGACTATTGAAAACTTGAAATTTGAAATTTGGAAGTGATTTATGGTTGGACAAATTAGTAGAACTAGTAGTCGTTCCTTCCGGTATGAAGTAGTAGGTTTGCGCCAAAGCGAAGAAACCGAAAAAATCAACTATCCCATTCGGTCTAGTGCCAGTGTGTTTATCACAGTGCCTGAAAACCGCATGAATCAAGAGATGCAGCGAATTACTCGCTTAGGTGGCAAAATAGTCAGTATTCAGCCATTAAACTCCGAGGCGACAACAAATAGCGAACAAAGCGATCATCCTTCTTCCTAATGAATTCCAGTCCACAGAAATTTGAAGATTTATCAGCGACAGGTGACAATGCCGATGGTGGATCTTTAACAGTAGAACAAGCGATCGCTAATCTAGAAAGTGAAGATTTAGGTTTGCGATTTTATGCTGCCTGGTGGTTGGGTAGGTTTCGTATAGGTGAACCAGCTGCGGTTACAGGACTGATCAAAGCTTTAGAGGATGAAGCCGACAGAACACCAGAAGGCGGATATCCTCTAAGACGGAACGCAGCTAGAGCCTTGGGAAAACTAGGCGATCGCCAAGCAGTATTACCTTTAATTGCGTGTTTAGACTGCTCAGATTTTTATGTGCGGGAAGCAGCAGCACAATCTTTAGAAATGCTAGGCGATCCGGTTTGTATTCCTCCCCTGATCAAGCTATTAGCAGCAGGTTTAGATGGAGAACAGCTTGTCTCGCAGCAGCCTGATTTATCTCAACCCTATGAGGCCATTTTAGAAGCCTTGGGAACCTTGAGGGCGACTGAATTCACCTCTTTGGTAAAGCCATTTTTAGAGCATCCAATCGAATTGGTGCAATATGCTGCGGCGCGAGCTATGTATCAATTAACCGAAGAACCAGCTTATGGAGAACGGTTGGTAAAGGCTTTGGCAGGTGAGAGATTGCAATTGCGTCGAGCAGTGTTAGCAGATTTGGGAGCTATTGGATATCTACCCGCAGCAGATGCGATCGCACAGACTCTTGCTGAAAATAGCCTCAAGCTAATTTCTCTCAAAGGATTACTAGAACATCAAGTCAATCACACTACACCAACCACTTTGTCAGAAGGTGCGATTAAAGTCATTAATTTGATGGACTCGCTATTGTAGTCATAAATTCTAGAGAGTAAGTTCTTATTAATACGTTACAAAAAAATGTTTATTACAGATAAACCCCCAACCCTACTACAAAATCATGGTTAGGGGGTTTATGTATGATGTCAACTACGGATAACTTACGCTACAATTGGCTGACAGCTAATTACTCATGAAAAATTGTTATGAATAACAGCGATCTTGCCCAAATATTGATCCGTGCTGTACAAGAAGCAGATTCGTCAGAGCGCTTAGTAGACGCAGTTCAAGAGTTAGCAGCAGCCGGTATAGAGGAATCTGTTCCTACTCTAATTGCAGCTTTGGGCTACAACAATCCAGGAGCGGCGGTAGCGGCGGTAGATGGATTAATTGCGATTGGAGAAGCCGCAGTGCAGCCACTATTGGAACTAATTGATGACTATAACTATGGTGCTAGAGCCTGGGCGCTTCGTGCCTTAGCGGGAATTGGCGATGTCCGGGCACTAGATACCTTGTTGGAGGCAGCAAAAACCGATTTTTCTTTAAGTGTGCGGCGGGCAGCTGCTAGAGGATTAGGCACTTTGCGCTGGCATCAAGTACCTGCTGAGAAACTAGAATCTGTTCAGACTCAGGTACTAGAGGCGCTATTATTAATTTCTCAAGATCCAGAATGGGTAGTCCGTTATGCAGCAGTGACGAGTTTAGAAACATTAGCGATCGCAATAGCAGTTACTTTACCCGATCAAGCGTCGCGGATTACAAATCAACTACAGCAAATACTTGATACAGATGCCGATCTCGGAGTTCGCACCCGTGTCAAGTTCGCACAAGAAAAAATTCAGCAGCAACAACATCAAGAAGTATTTGCACCGAAAAGAAAGTTACAAGAGACTGAAGTTGAAGTGCCTCATCGTGGTGGTGGTAGACGTTAAACAAGTCAAAATTTCTAGCAGTAACAGAATTCGACTTAGCGGTTATAAACCTCGTATAGACGAGGTTTTACCCGCTTGTGCGGGTTAAAAATAAAGGGCTTAACCCTTTGCTAATTTTCTCTTAGCTCAAGTCGCTGGGCTTTGTTTATATAGGCACAAATTCCATTCGCTGGGGCTGTGCTGTAAGATTAATCAGACAATAAAGAATGAATTTCTGCCTGGATATTGCCACGGGCAGAGGGTTCGGCGAACTCTAACATTAAAGGCGTAAAATAGATATGCGATCGCTGTAAGAATCGTTCTAAAACTTTCTGACGACCCGTGATATAGTCCTTCTCTGGAAGCCAGCCATATTCCTGGCGAATAGCATGGGCATATTCTTCATATTCCACTGAGTGAGCCGCTAAAATCGCTAAATCTGCATCAAGTAAAACTTGGCTATCATAGTCATTCACCGCAGCTTGGTGGTCTTTAGTATTCAAAATGAGACGCGTAACAGTAGTTATAGTACTTTCTGGAATACCCAAATTACTCAGCAACTCAAAAGCATAGTCTGCGCTTCGTTCTTCATTATCTTTAGCTTCAGTGTCATACACTACATCGTGAAACCAGGCGGCTAGTTGAACAGCAGCCAGGTTATTAGTGTAGCCCTGTAAAATCTGAATTGTGCTGAGAACACGATCGATGTGTTTTAGTGTATGGTAGTAGCGACTAGGGGTAGAGTAAGCTGCAACCAATGAATTAAAGGCTTTTTCAGCCGCTACCTGGTCAACACCAAAAGATTGGAGTGTATGTTGCCAGTTAGAAAATAAAATATCCATAAAGTTTTCTGTAGGCATAGAGTGAGTATACCCATTCTTAGTATTGGAAAAAACAAGTACATCCTGTTCAAACTACAGAGGGAAGATGCAATGAGAGAAAAAGCTGGAAAATCCCTCCCTTCTGCCCAATTATCGGTGTTATTCAAAATTCTGCTCGTTAAAAGCCACTACTTAGAATTCTCTTGCTGTCAGACTTAAATTGCAACTTGGCAAACCATTAGATATGGTGACAGCTAAATGAAAGCGTCAAAATAGAAGACACAGGCTTTGTACAAAAAGCCTTGCCTTGATTAACGGAGTTTATTATCAGTGGTATTACAAGTACAAACAAGCAGCTACGAAGCTAAAACCCAAGAAATTGCTAAACAACTTCTAGCCGCAACGCAGGAAAATCGTTCGTTTTTTTCTTCCCTGCGGGATCAAATGCGCTGGGATGATAAATTATTAGCTTGGGCGATGAGTAATCCTGGATTACGGGTGCAACTATTTCGCTTTATAGACACGCTACCTGCTTTACACAGTAAATCAGAAATTGCCTCACATTTACAAGAATATTTAGGAGATGAATCTGTAGAATTACCGGCAGCTTTGAAGGGAATGCTAAATTTTGCTAACCCTGATTCGATGCCAGGTCAAGTTGCTGCGACAACTGTTGGTACAGCTGTTGAGACTCTTGCTCATAAATATATTTCTGGGGAAAATATTAAACAAGTCATCAAAACAGTTGAACGACTACGAAAAGAAAAAATGGCTTTCACCATTGATTTACTTGGTGAGGCGGTGATTACCGAAGCCGAAGCGCAGTCTTATCTAGAACGCTATCTAGAATTAATGCAACAATTGGTAGAAGCATCAAAGAATTGGGCAGCTATCCCGGCTATTGATGAGGCTGATGGGGAACCGATACCCAAAGTTCAGGTTTCTGTTAAATTAACGGCGTTTTATTCTCAATTTGACCCTTTAGATGCTAAAGGTAGTGAGGAGCGAGTTAGCGATCGCATTCGGATTCTCTTACGCCGTGCTAAAGAGTTGGGCGCAGCTGTGCATTTTGATATGGAACAGTATGCTTATAAAGACATAACTCTCAGCATCCTGAAAAAACTGTTACTAGAAGAAGAATTTCGGCAACGCACAGATATTGGCATGACAATTCAAGCATATCTGCGTGATAGCGAGCAAGATGCCAAAAACGTAATTTCTTGGTTAAAAGAACGCGGTTATCCCCTGACAATCCGCTTGGTGAAAGGCGCATATTGGGATCAAGAAACTATCAAAGCATCCCAAAAGCATTGGAAACAGCCAGTTTACAACGACAAAGCGGCAACTGATGCTAACTTTGAAACCATTACTCAGTTATTGCTAGAAAATCATCAATATGTGTATTCTGCCATTGGTAGCCATAATGTGCGATCGCACTCTCGCGCCATTGCCATCGCTGAAAGTTTAAATGTCCCCCGCCGTCGCTTTGAATTACAAGTCCTCTACGGTATGGGGGATAAAGTTGCTAAGGTATTGGTTGACAGGGGTTATCGGGTGAGAGTTTACTGTCCCTACGGTGAATTATTGCCGGGAATGGCGTATTTAATTCGCCGATTGTTAGAAAATACAGCTAATAGTTCATTTTTGCGTCAGAATCTCGAAAATCGACCAATTGAAGAGTTATTAGCGCCGCCAATTGTCAAAGAAGAAAAATCTTTAACTCCTAACTCTCATTTCCTCGGTGCAGCTGATACCGATTATGCGGTGGAAGAGATCAGAACGAAAGCGGCGCAAGCTTTCCAAGGCGTTCGTCAACAATTGGGTAAAACTTATTTGCCGTTGATTAATGGGGAATATGTTAATACGCCGGAATTTGTTGATTCTCTCAACCCTTCTAATTTCAGTGAAGTAGTTGGTAAAGTAGGCTTAATCAGCGTTGAACAGGCTGAACAGGCGATGCAAGCAGCCAAAGCAGCGTTTCCTGGGTGGAGGAAAACACCTGCGAAACAACGCGCCGATATTTTGCGGAAAGCGGGTGATTTGATGGAACTCCGCCGCGCCGAACTTTCAGCTTGGATAGTTTTGGAAGTTGGAAAACCAGTTAAAGAAGCTGATGGAGAGATTTCGGAAGCGATAGACTTTTGTCGCTACTATGCTGATGAGATAGAAAGGCTCGATAAAGGTGTTAATTATGACCTTGCCGGGGAAAATAACCGTTATATCTACCATCCACGGGGAATTGTTGTAGTAATTTCTCCCTGGAATTTTCCCCTAGCGATCGCATGTGGAATGACTGTTGCAGCCTTAGTTTCAGGGAATTGTACTCTTCTTAAACCTGCGGAAACATCTTCTGTAATTACCGCAAAACTCACCGAAATTTTAGTAGAGGCTGGTTTTCCCAAAGGTGTCTTTCAATACGTGCCAGGTAAGGGTTCGCAAGTCGGCGCTTACCTGGTAAATCATCCAGATACGCATGTAATTGCTTTTACAGGTTCTCAAGAAGTTGGCTGTAGAATTTACGCGGAAGCTGCAATATTAAAGCCTGGGCAAAAGCACATGAAACGGGTGATTGCTGAAATGGGCGGCAAAAATGCCATCATTGTTGATGAAAGTGCTGATTTAGACCAAGCAGTTGTAGGAGTAGTGCAATCGGCATTTGGTTACAGTGGACAAAAATGTTCTGCGGCTTCTAGGGTGATTGTGCTGGAACCGATTTATGAAGCCTTTGTGCAACGATTGGTAGAAGCGACAAAATCCTTAAACATTGGGGAAGCAGAGTTACCTAGTACCCAAGTTGGGCCTGTGATTGATGCCAATGCCCGCGATCGCATCCGCGAGTATATTGAGAAGGGTAAGGCAGAAGCAGAAGTGGCCTTAGAATTACCAGCACCCGAACAAGGATATTTTATCGGCCCTGTGATTTTTAGTGAAGTATCGCCCAATGCGGTAATTTCCCAGCAAGAAATTTTTGGCCCTGTGCTGGCGGTAATTCGGGTAAAAGATTTCCAGGAAGCCTTAGCAGTCGCCAATGGGACAAACTACGCCTTAACTGGCGGACTTTATTCTAGAACACCTTCGCACATTCAGCAGGCGCAGACAGAATTTGAAGTTGGGAATTTGTACATTAACCGCAATATTACCGGAGCGATCGTTGGGCGGCAACCCTTTGGTGGATTCAAACTTTCTGGAGTCGGTTCTAAAGCAGGCGGTCCTGATTACCTACTGCAATTCCTAGAACCACGCGCGGTAACAGAAAATATTCAGCGCCAAGGTTTTGCACCAATTGAAGGTGCAGATTAAACTACAAAAGTAGTAAGGGAATATATTCCAATAGGTTTGGGTTAAAGCTTAATCTCCCGTAACTATCCTAGAACTTACGCAAACAATAGCCGAAAAGAAAAATTTTCAGGTAGAGGCAATTCATGAATTGCCCCTAAAACGTCCAGTTTTGCGTAAGTTCTCCATCCTTAAAAAGGTATCCCAGCACATCCCAAATTTAGGTTACTTTCCCTCTGGAAAGGTAAAATCAGGGTTTGAAGCTATGATTACACGATTTATCTGTTTTAGCATGAACAAAAAATGGGCGGTCAAGCGAATCACTATAAACCTGGCATCAAATGAAGCCAAGAACCTTGAAAAGTATTGTCAACAGACAGGTAGACCAGCGACGGATGTGATTAGAGAACTCATTCGAGCCTTGCCACAGACGAAATAAAAGTAGATTTGCGAACCATTTCACCTTGGTTGATTTTCAAGATATAAACAGTAGAATTTGGATAATTTTTGGCGAGGATTGAGAGGGAGGTAAAAACTGAGTAAAGGCGTGCTACGCTCGTCGTAAACGATCGCAGCACGCCAGGAAGAAGATGACGTAACTATTATTTAGTTGCAAAATCAGGGCTGAGAGATTCTTTATACGGTTCGGTGACTATTTTTATTCTGTCGTCACTTCTATCAAAGAATAATTTCTAACCCTTGTTTTTTAGTATTTTTGCAACAAACAACAGTTAAGAAAGTAGCAAATATCCAGTTGGAAGTGTCTAATTTTATAATTACCGCTCTTGAATTACTCTTATCAGAGTAAACTGAAAAGCTTTGTCCAAATCTACAACACCTTCCACTTTAGTCATGATTTTTCTGGACTGGGACTTGACAGGTCAAGGTAAGGCTTCAATCAGTTCACGAATCACGTCTATTGCTGGTTTGCCTGTTTGTTCACAATACTTTTCAAGGTTCTGAGCTTCATCTAATGTCAAGCTTAAGGTAATTCGCTTAAGCGCCTTTTTCTTGCTAGAAGTTGCCAAATGGGGAAATTTAAGTGCAGCAGTTTTATTCATTGATTGATAGGCTAGATATATACAAACTTTCCTTATCAAGCTTGCCAATTCAGAAGCGTCTTTACCAGTGAAAATCAAGATTTTAAGATTGAACTTAAGCTTTAAGCCCAAAATACATTACTGTAAACTTAAGGTATAAAATATTAGCATTATACGTAATAAATCAACTATTGCGGTTGGTGCAAGAAACTTTGGGCTGAAGACCTTGTATCAGCAATGACCCACAGACCAGATTTTATGTTAAGTAAGCGGTGTTGAATTGCGAAAACGATTAGATTGCCAAAGGTGGCTTACATTAGTAAACATTTTTGATATACAACTCTTTGAAATACTCTGCAACATCAGATTATTCTTTTGTGATAACTATCACCTCATATCTATAGCAACCTAGTAGATAATTCTTTTGAGTTAAAAGCGATTACCCAAACGTGAGTTAATACATGACTTTACAGAATTGGAGACGAAAGCGTGGCGTTGCACTTACTACCAAGGGTTTACAAAAAATTCAGGAAGCAAAGCATCAGTCAGAAGCAAAAGAAAATTTTGGAAACAGGTATACTCTCGAAGAAATGAGTGCCCGCTCTGGGTTATATTCCGCTACCATCTCGAAAGTCTTGAATCGGGAAGGAGGGGTTGATAAACAAACTATTGAAAAGCTTTTTTCAGCTTTCAATTTAAAAATAGATAAAAATGACTATTTAAGCTCAATTAATCGTCTAGATTGGGGAGAAGCTATCTTTAACCCAGTTTTTTATGGACGTACAGAAGAACTTACTACCCTAGAGCAATGGATTCTCAATGAACACTGCCGATTGGTTGCACTATTAGGGATAGGAGGTATTGGGAAAACCACGCTGTCTATAAAGCTTGCTCAACAGATTCAGGACAACTTCGAGTATGTGATCTGGCGATCGCTACGAGAAGCTCCGCCTGTTAAAATTATTCTAAGTAACCTGCTCCAATTTCTATCTGACGAGCAGGAAACAGAAGGTAACTTACCAGAAAGCTTTAGCGATCGGGTATCAAGACTCCTCTACTATTTGCAAAATCATCGCTGTTTGGTGATCCTTGATAATGCAGAGTCAATTCTCCGCAGTGGTAGCCGCGCCGGACTTTATCGAGAAGGATATGAGGAATATGGTGAACTTTTCAGACGAATAGGAGAAGCAACTCACCAAAGCTGCTTAGTGCTGACTAGTCGTGAAAAACCGAAAGAAGTGGCATTACTGGAAGGAGAAGCATTATCTGTTCGTTCGCTACCACTGAGTGGCTTGAAGGTAGCAGAAGGACAAGAAATCTTAAAACTCAAAGGGCTATCTGCGGCAGAGGATGAATGGAAAGTAATGATTGAACGCTATGCAGGTAATCCACTAGCTTTGAAGATAGTTGCCACAACTATTCAAGATATTTTTAATGGTAATATCAGTGAATTTTTGCAACAGGACACGGCTGTTTTTGGCGACATTCGCGATATTTTAGAGCAGCAGTTTGAGCGCTTGTCAGAGTTAGAAAAGGATATTATGTACTGGCTAGCGATTAATCGGGAGTCGATTACACTCTCAGAGTTGCGAGAAGATATTGTATCACCAGTACCACAAGCAAAATTACTAGAGGCTCTAGAATCTTTAGGCAGGCGATCGTTAATCGAGAAAGCTAGGCCTAAGCTCATTGAAAAAACTGGATCGCTTTTCACCCTCCAGCCTGTGGTCATGGAGTATGTGACTAGTAGCTTGATAGAACAGGTCTGTGAAGAGATTCTCACTCAGAATATTTATTTATTCAGGAGTAAAGCTCTAACAAAAGCGACAGCAAAAGAATATGTTAGGGATACTCAAATTCGCTTTATCATCAAACCAGTTATAGATGGGCTGCTTACTGCCTTTAGAAGTAAAAAAAACTTAGAAAATCACTTAGCTCAAATTTTAACAACGCTACGAGAGATATCTCCTCTAGAACAAAGTTATACAGCAGGAAATGTCTTTAACTTGCTTTATCATTTAGAAACTGATCTCAGTAGTTATGATTTTTCTTATCTAACCATTTGGCAAGCTGACTTGCAGGATATAAAGTTGCACAATGTAAATTTTGCTCATGCTCATCTAGCTAAATGTGTTTTTATTGAAACCTTTGGTGGTATTTTTTCGGTAGCTTTTAGTCCGAATGGTAAACTTTTAGCTACTGGTGATACCAATGGAGAAATTCGCTTGTACGAAGTTGCTAATAGTCAGCAACTTATGACTTGTAAAGGTCATACTGGTTGGGTTTGGTCAGTCATATTTAGTCCCGACGGTCAGGTTCTTGCCAGTGGTAGTAATGATCAAACAATAAAACTCTGGGATATCAGTAATGGTCAGTGTCTAAAAACTTTGGAGGATCATCGTGGTGGGGTTCGTTCTGTTACTTTTAGTCCCGACGGTCAGATTCTTGCTAGTGGTAGTGATGACCAAACAGTGAAGCTGTGGAATATCAGCACGGGAAAATGTCTGAAAACTTTACAGGAAAACGGTTGTAGTGTGTGGTCTGTTGCCTTTAGTCCAAAAGGTAATATGTTGGCAAGTGGAAATGATGACCATAAGGTAAGGCTGTGGGATATTAACAGCAGTTCATGTATTCACACCTTAGAGGGTCACACTCAACGGGTATACTCAGTCACCTTCAGCCCTGACGGGAATACACTAGCTAGCGCCAGCCATGACCAAACAGTTAAAGTTTGGAACGCGAGTACTGGTAAATGTATTAAAATTTTGCAGGGGCATACAGACTTGGTACATTCAGTTACCTTCAGTGTAGATGGTAGCGCTCTTGTTAGTTGCGGTGATGACCAAACAGTTAGAATATGGGATTTCGTAAGTGGTCAATGCCTTAAAACTCTACAAGGACACAAAAGTAGGGTATGGTCATTAGCAATATGTATAAATCAAAATATTTGTGCTAGTAGCAGTGATGATCAAACGGTAAAATTATGGAATATCAGCACTGGTAGATGCATTAAGACTTTCCAGGGTTACAACAATGGAATATGGTCAGTTGCTGTCAGCCCAAGCGATAATAATATTCTTGCTAGTGGTAGTAATGACCAAACAGTTACACTGTGGGATGTTACGACTGGTAAATGTCTCAGAACTTTACGGGGACATGGTAGGAGAGTCACATCAGTTGTCTTTGTCCCTGATTCTCACTTGCTTGCTAGTGGCAGCGAAGACCAAACCGTAAGGTTATGGGATCTGAATACTGGTAAATGTCTTAAAATCTTGAGAGGACATAGTAATCGAGTTACATCAGTTACTTTTAGTGCTGACAGCCATTTTCTCGCCAGTGGTAGCGATGACCAAACAATAAAACTCTGGGATATCGGCACTGGCCAATGCCTCAATACTTTACAGGGACATAGTGGTAGAACATGGTCAGTCGCCTTTAGCCCTGACGGTGATACACTAGCTAGCGGAAGTCATGACCAAACAGTGAGACTCTGGCATACCACCTTAAATCAATGTTTGAAGACTTTACATGGTCATACAGAGTGGGTTTGGGCAGTTGGCTTTACTTCAGATGGCCGTATACTAGCTAGCGGCAGTGGAGACCAAACAATAAAACTCTGGGATGTTGGCACTGGTGAGTGTCTTGGAACTTTGCAAGGACACACTAATAGTATATACTCAGTTGCCTTCAGTGCAGATGGTTGTATATTAGCTAGTGGCAGTGGCGATCAAACAGTTAAGCTTTGGGACGTTAACACAGGTAGGTGTTTAAGAACTTTATTAGGACATACTAGATGGGTTTGGTCAGTTACTTTTAGTTCCGATGATCAGACTGTGGTCAGTTGTAGTGAAGATGAAACAATTAAGATTTGGGATGTACAAACAGGTGAATGTTTGAAAACTTTGAAAAGTAAAAATCCTTATGAGGGAATGAATATAACTAGCATAAGCGGGTTAACTGAGTCTCAGAAGGATACTTTAAAAACTTTAGGAGCAGTTGAGTATTAAAGGAGACTTAATATTAGAGTTATAATACAGAATCAAGCCAGCTTGCTAACAAGTGCTAATTCAATTAGTTATTTTGCTTTTCAATAGCGAAACTGCACCTAAAATGCTGTATGCTAGCATTCCTAATCCAAGAGATGGTTCGGGTACTGGTACTGGCTTAAGTACTGAGAATGCTAATTCTCCAATTAGCTTATGAGCAGTAGTTGTAGGATGCACTTCGTCCCAAAACAAAAATTCTTCAGGGTTACAGGAAACTTGTTGTGTGGGAACATCTATAGGCACTACTGATAAGTCTTTGCTAATGCAAGAGTTAGTAACGTTTGTAAAACCGAATTCCTCTGGAGCAGCAATGATCCTATCAAATAGAGAATTAACATTCAGTTCTATAATGTTGACATCGGGACTTAATTGTTGGCTCAAAACTTGGAGTTCTGTATTCAAACTAGAGTTATGTTCACTGCTGAATGTGTTGAATAAGTTGGAACGTTGACTAGTGAAATTTGCAAAAGGCGATTTTCCCAAATCTGATAAGTTTACCACCATGATATCTCTAGCACCATCAGCAACAAGTGATGTCAACGCTGTTGATAAATTTGCCACTGTATTACTAGGATTGGGCTCATCATCGAAAAAGTAACTTAGGTAGTCATTAGTACCAGCCCAAATAATATATAGAGCATTAGAATCAGCAGTTTCATCTGCTGCTACAAAGTTATTTATCTGTTGCTGCAATCCTGGTAAAGTAGCCAAACCAATATTCTCAGTTCCTGTAGTCGCACCACCAAAAGCAAAGTTATTGTTCAGATTTAATGTTAATCCTAGATCAGAGGCAAGATAATCAACCCAATTTGGCCCATTAGAAAAATGCCCATTATAGTATGTTGGACTTGGGGGAATAATTCCATTAGTGGCATTAAACACATTACCAATATCAGATAAACTGTCTCCAAAGACATAAATATTTTCATAATCTTTTGCTAATACTTTGAGTGGAGATATCAAAGATAAAAGCAAAAATCCTGTTGTTATAATTTGTCTTTGCACAGTTAATTCCTTAATCTAATTTAAAACTTGTAAAGATATTTTGGGAAAAATCTCGCTCCTTTCTAGAGAGCTTTTTTGGCCAATTTAAAACTTTCAAGAGGGTGAGGAGCTAACGCCACATTACCCCAGCGCATTACACTTGCAGAAGCAACACCTGCTGCACCAGAACCGTAAATGAGAACTAAGTCATTTTCGTGAATCTTGTCCAAATGTGCAGCATGGTACAGATTTGCCACAGTCAGTACTGGGCCTATATTTGCATATAGAGGGTAGAGATTGATCGTGCGTTCTGGATCAATACCGAGTAGCCGTGTGCAGAAGCGTGTCATCCAAGCAGTAGGGGTATTGAAAAGAAAAAAGTCGATTTGCTCTAAGGTTACACCAGCAGATGCGATCGCACCCTCGCAACATATTGAAAGAAACTCCGCAGCCGTTTCGCGTAGAGCCTTCGCACCCTTACCAGTCTGCATACGGAATCGTGAATTTCCTTGCTCATCCTTTGTCAGTTCAGCAGATACGACCTCACACAGCGCACCTGTATGGACTGTCTTGGTACCAAGGATACCCTGATTTCCTGCGAGTGAACTGACTACAAAGGCTCCAGCACCATCACCAAGAAACCAAGACACAGTATCTTGCTCGTCAAAAACGCGAGAGTACGAACACGAAATAACTACGAGTACATTGCGATAATCTCCAGATCGCACCAAAGCAGAGGCAGTTTGAAGTACAACTGGCGTACTTCCACATGTTCCATCAAGATTCCATGCAGCACCTACAAGACCAAGTTTACGGGCAAGAAAGGCGGCATTGCCAAATCCAATTTGTTCAGGCCAAACTGAGGCTACAATCATCAAATCAATATCATTAACAGAAAGTTTGGCTGCATTCAGCGCATCTGTTGCTGCGCGATATTCCAAGGTTAATGAAGACTCCTCATGACTAAGCAGCCAGCGCTCAATAGTACCACGAAAGGGATCTGAGAGATAAGGCAACATCTCCATATCAAATTCGTTAGCTGGAGGGGTTCCAGTCAGCGAAAACATCCTTGCCAATCCTTTTTGTTCAGCCTGAGCTATTAGCTCAGGGTACTTTTCTACGTAATAGTTATTAGTACGTCTAATAGTTGGAAAACTTAGTGCAATTGAGCGAATACCTACTGGGGAATGCACCATATAAAAATTTTCTTTTATCTTAATAGTTGGTAGCGCCCTGTGAAATTAGGCTTTGATTGCGACTTTGAGCGGGTGCTATTTGGGTGTGATCTATGATTACATCAACCACAAATGGCCCAGTGGCTGCGATCGCTTTTTCTAGTGCAGACTGGATGTCGTAGTCGCTTTCAACACGAAGACCATCAGCACCCATCCCCTGAGCAACCTTGACGAAATTTACTTGGGGAATCATTGCATCTGCGCTCTTGAAACCCACATATGCCATTCCTTGTTCGCACATATTGTAGCGCCCGTCATTGAGTACAATCCAGATGGCGGGAGCTTGATATTTGACGGCAGTGTTTACCTCATTAAGCATGAGCATAGCACCATCTCCAACAATGGCGACGGCTTTACCTCGGCGTGCTAGCGCAGCACCAACAACACCAGTGACAGTATGACCCATAGCCGCAAACCCTGTACTGGTACGAAAACGTCCTGGTTTTGTAAATTGCAGTAAGTTAATTGCCCAAGCAAATGAGTTTCCGCCCTCAGCCATCACCAATGCATCACTTCCTTCAACAATTACCTGTTGAATTACATTCATCAATATATTGGGTAGGACTCGATCAGCCACGCTTGGATGAACGACATTATGTACGGGTCTCGGTAGTGACAGGGCTGTTGACAGACTAAGATTTTCTGGAAAGTATCTCAGCAGACCCTTGACAAAAAGTCTCACATCGGAATGGATGGTAAAAGTCTCAGCGGATGGATATGCAGTTCCTAGAACGTTTGTGTCGATGTCAACATGCAAAAAGCCGTGTCTGGGAATCATCTCAGGATTCCAGAATGAGGTAAACTCACCAAGACGTGTTCCTAATACCAGGATGTGCCTTGGACGTTGCTCCCTCATGTACCTGAAAACAGACTCATGTCCACCAAAGCCAGTAACGCCTACAAACTGAGGATGATCTTCAGGAAAAATACCCTTAGCTCGTGGTGAACACATTACGGCGGCCCCTGTTCTCTCAGCAAGCTGGCGAATCTCTTTTGCAGCATCCCTTGCCCCAAAGCCCACCCAGATTGCAAACGGCCCCTCAGATAGTAACCGGACACATTTTGCG
Source organism: Nostoc sp. LEGE 12450 (assembly GCF_015206895.1). Taxonomy (GTDB): domain Bacteria; phylum Cyanobacteriota; class Cyanobacteriia; order Cyanobacteriales; family Nostocaceae; genus Nostoc. The sequence continues at coordinate 22,787 of NZ_JADEXU010000004.1, forward strand.
ATTGTTTCTTCACTTGCTGTTGCCACAGCATGAGACAGAGTTATTCGTGGCAAAGATGTATTTACTGAACTTGTCTGGATGTTTGTCGGAATACTGATATGAGCTACAAATCCTTCAGGTTGTGCTAGACCAAGAGCAATCCTTCGAGAAACCTCTGGAAGTTCATCGCTGGATTCGAGGGTTGTTGCATAATGGAATATTGTCCCCGAAGTAAAAATATCTGCACTAGGCATTGTGTAGGTGCTAGTTTCTTGACAAGCCCACCGACCACGCTGTGTTGAAGAAGTCGAAGCTGATACGAAAATTACCTTAGCTCCCTCCCAACGGGCAGCCAACAGCCCTGTCAAAGCATTGGTGATCCCTGGGCCTGTAGTAGTGAATACCACAACTGGGCGATCGCTAGCAAAGTGCGCCTCAATGGCCGCAAAAGCTGCTCCGGCTTCATGCCGAAAGTGCAGCACCTGGATGGGACTTTGATGTAATGCAGCCCACACCGGGGCGATCGCACCTCCTGAAACACCAAAGGCATACTCTACTTCCATATCTCCTAGCATTTTAACCACTGCCTCTGCTACCGAAGAAGGTCTAGATGGCTTGCTGTGAGATTGCTGTTCAGTGGAGTTTAATTGTTCAGTGGTATTCGCTTGTGTGTCCTGAAATTTAAGATGCATACAAACTATACTTATTAGGAATAATTTCCCCTGTGAAGTAACATTATCCCACACGCTAAACTCAGCAATATTACTTTTTTTAGATAACTACCATACAAATTTTTTAGTACTGCTTTACAAAAGCAGTAACTTAGAAACCTTAAAATGACCCTCACACTTTGCCTTGCCAATCTTTTAGCAGTTGAAAATCTGATACAAGGAATGTCTAGAGAATTAAACATTATTATGTGGATGTAGCAATGCCTGTGGCGGGCTGCGCCAACGCAGATGGGTTAACCTGTTTTCCAGTTTATGGGAACTGAACACTATAGAATCAAGCTCTGGAGTATAAAAAGGTGATTAACTTCAATCAGTATAAAGCTTTAACTTTCGATTGTTATGGAACCCTGATTGGGAGAACGGCATTTTAGGAGCGCTCAAGCCACTTTTGCTGGTACACAACACTGATTTAGATGACGGTCGAATTCTGGAACTTTTTGCTGAATTTGAAGCAGAACTGGAGAAGGGTGACTATATCAAATATCGGGAAGTTTTGAAGACAGTAGTCGATAAATTTGGCGAACAATTTGGCTTTGAGCCAACTTTCAAGGAACTAAATTCAATTGCTGATTCGATTCAGCATTGACTACCTTTCCCCGATACAGTAGAGGCACTTAAAATACTCAAGCAAAAGTTTCGGCTGGTAATTATCTCCAATGTAGATGACGATCTCTTTGCTTTTTCTGCAAAACACTTGGAGGTAGAATTTGACCAAATAATCACAGCAGAACAAGCAAAAAGTTACAAACCCTCCTTAAACAACTTCAGACTGGCTATTGAGAGAATTGATTTGCCACTAGAGCAGATATTACATGTTGCTGCTAGTGTATATCACGATATCGTGACAGCCCAATCTATGGGACTATCAACAGTTTGGGTAAACCGTCGAGCAGATAAAGCAGGGTTAGCGCGTCTCAAAACCTATTGACAAGAGGACTCGCCCGATCAGCAATCTTTGTTGGAAACAAAGTGACACCATCCGAGGTAGGGTAAGATTTTATTCATCTCGCTGCCAGATCAAAGTAATGTCAACAGGATTTGAGAACAAGAAAAGCAAAACCAAAGCATCTTTTGCACCCAGCGTAGACAGCTTTGACATTACCAGTAAGTTTCAAGAATATTTCACAGAAGTAAAAGACCCAAGAACAGAAAGGACGAGATGGCATTTACTTACTGATATCATCACCATTTCCATTTTGGCAGTAATCGCCGGCGCTCAAGGTTGGGAAGATATTGAGGAGTATGGACTCAATAAAAAAGAATGGTTGCAAACATTTTTAGAACTACCATTTGGAATCCCCAGCCCTGATACTTGTTAGTTGGGTGTTTGAAAGAATTAACCCTGTTTGAGACTTCCCTATCTCTTGGTTTTAAAGGTGTTGATGTCAATATTAATCAACGGGTAGAAAAAGGGCATCACAGAATTGAAAATCGTCAAGTTTACACAGTGCCCGTCTCACAAATTTCTGTACTTCATGAACAAGACGATTGGGTAGGACTGAAAACAGTCGTGATGGTAGTGCGTTCAATTCAACATTGGAATAAGATTACCAATGAAGTGCAGTTTTACATCTCTAGTCTCAAGAGTGATGCTAACAAGATTGGTAGTGCAATTCGACAGCACTGGGGGATCGAAAACTCTCTTCATTGGACATTAGATGTCACTTTTCATGAGGATGAATCTCGGATTCGTTCTCTGCATAGCCCACAGAATTTTGCTTTACTACACTTCTCGAACTGGCAAAGGTGATGCAAGTGGGATAGCGGGTGACGGTCGTTGACTCAACCCACTATACATATCGGCATTACTGTAATCGAGCGACTGTAGTTGTCGTAGGTTGAGTGCCTCTGCCATCTAATTAGCTTTAAAAGATGCAGGCAATGCAGTAGCTGATAATGGCTGGACAAACGTCCAAGGCTTACCAGAAGCGCTTAAATGATCTGGAGAAACTTCTAACGACAAACGGCAAATCATCCGCGTCTTGCTGTCTGCTGCAACCCAAAAATTACCCGCCTGGGCTGCACGTTCTGTGTAACCCACGCCTTCAATTACAACCAAGGTTGGGTTGATGGAGAATAAAGCCTGTGCGCTCCAAGCGTGTAATTGTTCAAGTGTCGTGATCTGTGATGGAATATCTGTAGCAATATTTATTGTTGTCATTTGAAGAGATTTGTAATTAGTTACTCTTCAGTTTTATGGGTCAATCAAATTTGTGTAAATGTTCCACTTTTATGTAAAACCGGAACTACTTTACTGAACCAACATATTGCAAAGACTAGGTTCTAGAAAGATTGCTGATTATTGAAATTTAAAATATACCTGTTTAACCGTGCCACAAGGTTAAACCGGAAGTCACACCCCCAAAAAGATTTTCAACAGCCTGAGTAGCTGTACTGATTTTGATAGGAAAATAAATTATACAAATCTTTAAATTAGGGCGAATTTGATGAAAAGTTTGCCAAGACTTCAGTGTTAACCGCGATCGCATCACCCACATTTACTCGCACTTGCCTTAACCCTCTAAGGCGAATACCTTGGGGGTGGAAATATGAATTGCATCGCGCGATCGCTCTCTAAGGTAAAAAGGCGATCGCGTTTTCATTGCCTAGTCAGTGCTTATTGGTATCAGCCGTTATAACTAAACCTTGCCTAACTCCTTCACAGTCTGCTCGTACTCGGAGTAGGTCATGTTTGTGGAGCCTCTGTGTTTGTTCATCCACCGATCGTAATAATCATAGTTTGGAGTGTCTTTGCTAATTGTCCATCCACGCTTGGCTTTGTCAGGCTTAGTACCTGAGATGGTGAACTCTAAAATTACGTCGGGGTTGACTTCACTCAACAGTTGATGACTAGCTATTTTTAGGCGTTTCATTTGATTTTGGTTGCTGGAAAGGCTAAATATCAACTTACATCTTGTCCCACTAGACGGCTACAGACGTGCGTTTACGGATGATTACATTGAGCCGGATGGATTTATATCGTGCCTTCCTATTGCACTGGCCTAGCGATTTCGTGGAGCAACATGAATATGACGACTGAAGATAAGTGGATTAGCTCCGACCCTCGGACAGGAAAACTAGTTATTCGTTTTCGCGTTCGAGGCTTCTCCAACAAGCAGTTTTATCTCAACACAGGACTGCAAGCCAGTAAAACGAACTGGGATATAGTCCGTTCTCGGAAGGAAATCATAGAGCGAGATATCGCCTTAAATCGCTTCGACCCCACCCTAGAATTATATAAATTTGGAAATTATCAAAATGCTGTAGTCCCTGTAGAGAAAGCATCTTTGGATAAAGATATGGCATAAATTTTTAAACTTTCAAACTCAACATCTAGAGCGCTCAACCCTAGAAAGTGATTACAAGCAAATAACTAAAATTGTTGTGAAGCTATCAAGCCAATCACTTTACGATGCTCCAACAATTCGAGATTGGCTATTAGCAGAATACAGTTACCATACAGCACACAAAGCGCTTGCAGCCTTTTCTAGGTGCTGTAAGTGGGGTATTGATTCGTGCCTGGTTGATTTCAATCCTTTTGAAAAAATCCAGTTACCAAGTCCCAAAAATCCCAGCATTGAGAATGAGCTGAAAGCCTACACGTTGGAAGAACGGGATTTAATCATCACAGCTTTTGAGTCTCACCCGAAATTTTCACACTACAGCAGCCTGATTAAATTTTTATTCTGGACTGGATGCCAGCATTTTCACTGACGTGGGGTGATGTCAGCCGCGAATGCACACGCATTTCTATCACAAAGGCTTATGCATCTCGTGTTTGCGTTCTCAAAGGAACCAAGAATAACAGACGGCGGGTGTTCCCTTGTAAAGAAGGATCAAAGCTGCAATCCCTACTTGCAGAAATTCAGGTCGACTCTCCAGACCCAAAAGAACTGATTTTTAAAAGTAAAGCAGGGCAGAGAGTGAATTTAAACATTTTGGATAAATGTTGGAGGGCCCACGAGACAAAGGGTTATCGCTATAACGGCGTAGTTACCGAATTGGCTGACCAAAGCATAGTTCCTTACTTAAAAGCTTATAGCACTCGGCATACTTTCGCTACTTGGGCGATCGCTTCTGGGGAATCGTCGGAAAAAGTAGCTTACTGGGTTGGCGATAACGTGCAAACAGTTTTGAGGTACTACTGCCACCCAGATGTCACTAAAGCTGAGTGCCCAGACTTTTGAGTACTACTCACCTGCTACTCAAAAACAAGTTGAAAATGCTTGTAATCTAGTTAGGAGGTAATTCTAAACTCATTTCACCTAATAACCCCTTACGAAAATCTGTTAAAAGTTGCCTTGCAGCACGCTCTACATCACCTTTGTAACGATGCTCTGCTAAAGCATGTAGATAAGTATCCCCAGTGTCTGAAGTCGAATCGAGTTGGTAGCGGGACTGTAATGGTTTTCTCGGTAACAAATCTGTAGTTACAGCTTCCAAGTAGTTGAATAAATCCACTAAGGCTGCTGCTACTAGCTGATTATCGTAAGATGCTTCGCCGATATCATCACAAATGGCTAATTTCAATGCTGCATCTTGGTCTTCCAACCGTAGAGGGATGACACCAGGAGCATCTAGCAATTCCAAATGTTCAGAAATTCGCACCCAGCGCAATTGGCGAGTTACCCCAGGACGGGCTGCACTTTCCACTACTCGCCGTCCTAAAAGGCGATTAATCAAAGCTGATTTACCAACATTGGGAAAACCAATCACCACAGCCCGGACTGGACGAGGTAACATTCCGCGATCGCTTCTTCTTTGATTGAGTTCTACTCCGGCCGCTTGCGCTGCCCGCGCCACTTCTGCTATACCTTTACCATGTTGAGCGTTGGTAAAATAAGGGACTTCCCCTTGACGTTTAAACCAATCTATCCACAGCGATCGCATTTGCGGCGTAATCATATCTACTCGGTTAAGTATCAATACCCGTGTCTTACCCTCTACCCACTCACCTATTTGGGGATGATGAGTCGCTAAGGGAATTCGGGCATCTCGTACTTCAAATACCACATCTACGCGCTTAAGCTGTTCTTTGAGCTTCTTTTCCGCTTTCGCAATGTGACCTGGATACCATTGAATTACGTTTAATCTATAGTTTTGAGTTATAGCCACTTTTTTATTTGTCCTTTGTTATTTGTCTTTTGTCATTAGTCATTTGTCCAAAACCAATGACTAATGACTCTCTGTAGTAGCAGCTTGATGTAAAATCAGACGATTGCCATCAGGGTCATAGGCATAAATTTCTCTGCCGTGGGAAGCAGTGGAAATATTTCCTGGTGGAGGATAACCTAAAGCTGTTAGGTGAGCGATCGCATCTTCTAAGTTACTCACTTCTAAACACAAACTTATCTTATTTTTGGCGTAGACACAAAGTGAGCTGTCGTTAGACATCCCTTCAAATTCCGATTCGTTTGTCTTCTTAGGTTTAAAAATACCTAATCGCATACCAACCAAATTAAACTCAGCATAGACATTCGGAATCAAACTAACTGCTTTTTGCTCCAGAAATTTAGTATAAAAATCTACTAATTTATCAAAATTAACCGATCCTATAGTGACAAATGCGTTAGTGTACTCGAAAACCATATTTGCCTATTGCCTATTGCCTATTGCCTGTTGCCTATTGCCTGTTGCCTATTGCCTTATCCCAACATCTTATTTTGGCTAAAGTATGGTGACTAACTGAGAACTTTGAGCAAATATTGTGTCAATGTAAACGCATCTACACCCAATTCAGTCCGCTCTTGGGCGGCTATTATACCGGCTTGTGAATGCCACCAAGCGGCAGTTGCCACAATATCTTCTACAGAAATCTGTTTAGTTGCGGCTTGTGCCAACAATCCACCTAGTAGCCCAGTTAATACGTCACCGCTACCTCCACGTGCCAGAGCGGGTGTGCTTTCAGTAATCATCCAAATGCCACCTTGAGGGTTTGCGATCGCAGTTCTCGCCCCTTTCAATAACACCACTGCCCCACTTTGTAGGGCTGCTTCCTGTGCTGCTTTCACTGTGTCATGTTTAGCATCGGCGACATCAGGAAACAATCGCTGGAATTCACCAGTGTGGGGTGTAAGTACAGTTACACCAAGACGTTTTTTTAAAGTGGCGATCGCTCCCATTTGTGCCAAGATATTTAAACCATCAGCATCGAGAATCAAAGGGCGTTCGCTTTCTATGACTTCTTGCACAATGGGAGTAGCATCTCGTGTTAAACCGGGACCACAAGCGATCGCATTAAAGGAAGTCAGATCGGTTTTTTCGGGTAATTGCAATTGAGCGATCGCTCCACTTTCCGTCTCTGGACAACCGATAATTAGCGCTTCTGGCAAGTGCGACACCAAAAGAGATTTCAGCGATTCGGGCACAGCAATAGAAAGCATCCCCACACCACTAGCTCTAGCACCCAAACCAGTTAAAATTGCTCCGCCTGCATAGCGCCGCGAACCGCAAATCAGGAGTAAATGTCCTTCTTTATATTTGTGGGTAACTGGTGGGCGAGGTAAGGGTAAAGTAGCGAGTGCCGTTGCTGGTGTAATACGTTTAATGCTGGGTGCATCTTTGAGAACAGCTTCTATATCAGCTAAAGGAATATCAAAATCAATTAACTCAGCTTTGCCAACATATTCCAGCGCCCGATCTTGGAAGAAAGCTAGTTTCCATAAACCCAAGCAAAAAGTGTTAGTGGCGCGAATGGCAGTTCCTAATACAACGCCAGTATCGGTGTGTAAACCTGAAGGTAAATCGATACTATAAATTGGCACAGACAATTCATTTAGCTGATTAATTGCAGAGGCAATAGGATCAGTCAGGTTTCTTTCTAAACCAAACCCAAACAAGCCATCAATCAACAAATCAGAATCTGGTAGTTGCTCAATTGTTTGATAAATTGGAATGCCCAAACTTTGAGCATACTGCAAGTGCTGCGAAGTTAATTCCTTAAACTTAGAGAAAGGAGAATAAATCCAAACCTCATACCCACGAAAGTGTAATTCACGGGCTACTACTAAAGCATCCCCACCATTATGACCAGGGCCGACAAGAATTCCAACACGAGATCCCACCGCTTGGGGCAACCCTTTTTTTAAGAGGCTGTTTGAAGCAACATAGCCTGCCTTTTTACAGGGAATTTGGGGGATCTCTTGAATCCGACAGGCAATTAATCCCGCCACCTTTTCCATTAAAGCTATTACAGGCATTCCTGCTGCAAAGATCCGATCTTCAATATCGCGCATCTGTCCAGCAGTCACTATTACTTGTGAAATTTTTTCTTGCCTTTGCATCAGCCCTAAGTCCTATTAGCGATCGCGGGGTATTTAGCCCGTGCTAAGTTATAAGTTTTAGGTTAATTGAAACTTTAGCAGATTTCACACAATTATCTCTAAAGGACTTCCCCATCAAAAAATATCTCAAAACTAACGCCAAAATATTCTCTATCTCTCCTCACTCTGCGTTCTCTGCGCCTCTGTGGTTAATTCATTTCTTGGACAATCCCTAACCGTGACTAATCCATGTATCCCTAGCGCTGTGATTACTCCTCCCAGTAATCCCCAAGTTCCATCAGCAAATACATTGATGCGATGAATGTAGGTGCGATGGTAGGCATACTCTAACTGCCTATCATTAACTTTTCCGACCTCTACTAGGTTAGTCACATAGTTTTCAGCTTTAATCAGTGCTGCATAATCCAGGTTAAACCAATAAAGCGACACTCCCACCACCGCCAACCCAGGAAAAACCAAAGTAATTAAGAGAATTGCTTTGCGTGTGTTCATCCATAGCCCCTGATATACCTGCTCAATGCTGACATAGCAAGAATCTTTGTGTTACAACTTGGCAGATCAATTTGATACATGGAGTGGGTGAATCAAATTTTGGGAATAATCCTCATAGTGTTTGAAAGCATGGTTTTAGTTAGGCTCACGCTATGAGAGCGCGATTTCTAGGTAAAAATCTGATTTTTGGCTGTTTATCTCTTGTATTTTGCTGTATTTTGTGGATTTGTTTGTCATTAATTCCAGTACACGCAACTTCCGCAGGGTCTATTGATACTCTGCGACAACAGCAGCAACAAATGAATCGGCAGCGTCAGAGTGTGGTTAACGATCGCAATCGCTTAACAAATCTCCAACAAGAGGCCCAAAAACACCTCACTGGTTTAAAGCAAAATCTGCAAACTACAGATAGCTACATTCAAGAGAGCGAATCTCGATTACAACTCGCTACCCAACGCCTACAGCAGTTGGAAACTGATTTAGCTGTAGCGCAACGTTCCTACGAGGAGCGGCAAATAGCAACAGTAGCACGATTGCGTTATCTCCAGCGATCGCCTGCATCTGTTGGCTGGGCAGTTTTGCTCCAAAGTGAAAATATCAGCGATTTTATCAGTCGTCGTCATCAGTTGAAGTTAGTGTATCAGGCAGACGAGCAAATTTTGGTGAAACTCAACGCCCAAGCAAACCTGATAAATCAACAAAAAACGGGCATAGAACAACAAAAAAACGAAATTGCCTTGATTCGTGAGCAATTACTGGCACAAAAAGTCGGTTATCAAACTCAGGCGGAGTCACAATCAGAATTGATTCAACGTCTCAATAGCGATCGCCTAGCCTTGGAAGCAGCGCAAAACCAGCTAGACAGGGAATCCAAAAATCTGGAAGTCTTGATTCAAAAAAAGGTAGAAGAAGCCAGAGCAACAGAAGAGGCGCAAACAAAAACCAACAGCCGGACAAGTGCGATCGTTCGAGGAACCGGTGTAATGGCATATCCTAGCGACGCTTCTACTAGTAGTCCCTTCGGCTGGCGGGTACACCCAATTCTTGGCTATCGTCGCTTTCATGCCGGGTTAGATTTTGCCGCTAGCTATGGTAGTAAAATTCGGGCAGCCGATTCAGGCAGAGTGATTTTTGCTGGGTGGTATGGTGGTTATGGCAGAGCGGTAATTATTGACCACGGCAATGGCATTACTACACTCTATGGACATACCAGCGAGTTGTATGTTTCTGAAGGACAAGCCGTTGAACGCGGACAAGCGATCGCTGCTGTGGGTTCCACAGGTTTCTCAACTGGGCCCCACCTTCACTTTGAAGTCCGTCGGAATGGTACACCAGTAGACCCAACTAATTATCTGTGAACTTAATAAACCAAGTTTTTCTAGGCTGAGAACTTTATCATAGACGTGCTATAATGGGGGAGATTAAGGGCGCGTAGCTCAGTGGATAGAGCAACAGATTCCGGTTCTGTGGGTCGGGGGTTCAAATCCCTCCGCGCTCGTTTTTTATTTCTTGATTGATAATTATTGTCTAGGCTCTATCTAATCAAACAGATAGGCTGATTCTGCCAAAGCTACACTTTCTTTGGTTAAGACTGGACGTGTTGATAGAAAATCCGTTTAACGTTTTCTGCACAGATGATATAAAGTCCCACAATTGTTGCCAGCACCAAAAGGAATTCAATGGGTAAAGGTTGGAACCCTAGTAAACCTGCAACTGGAGTATAAGGAATCAGGAGGTAGCAATGGCGATCGCGATCGTTGCCGTCAATAAGTACTTTCCTGGCTTGCTCGTGAGGATAGATTGCCGTGTCCGAATTACCAGCACAATCATAGGTTCAGAAATCACTGATTCCATAAACCAACCAGTTCTAAATTGCGCTGAGTTGGCGTGCAGCAATAGGAGTGCTGGAAAGGTGAGGTAATCAAAGACTGAACTCAGCAGTCCAAACATCACCATAAAGTTACGGTTAAATGCTATGTTCATCCGCCGGGGTTTGTTGACCATTTCCCGGTCTACGCGATCGGTTGCGATGCCATTAAAATCAAAATAATCGGACTCTTAAACTGGTTCAGCAACAGGAGTAGTGTGGATGACTGTCGCTTCTGCTTCAGACTGTTTGCACCATATTGAGTGAGCCGTTGCTTTGCCTCCTGGCGACTCAAACCCTGGGCACTACTCTTGAGCTGATCTAATACCTGTTCGGCAGGCAGGCTCCAAAATGAGGGGATGACTTGAGGCATATATGTCAGTATCCAATAATTCATCCCACAATGCCTGAACCCGGTCTAATACCCATATATAAATATAAGAGCTATCTTTGCATTTTACCTGGTATTCTTCTTGGAAAAAGGGTGTCTTGTGGGCTAAATAGTCAGCGATCGCATCTATGAAAGCGATCGCGCTCATCGGGATGAATTCGGCTTGACCATACTTCTAAATTCTGACTAATTTCACTGTATTGCAAGATAAATGTGAAGTTCAACGAGCGATGTCTACGACGGGCTACGCCTACGCACCAATCATAAAATAGGGAGTAGATCGTTCACCACTCCCTACTCGCTCTATGCTTCGATAACTACCCGTAAATTGCCTCGTTTTTTCGCAACACGGCAAGCAGTCGTAGTACCAGAACGCTCGAATTCTAAATCGAGAATGGTGGGGCCGACTCGCAAATTATGAAATGACAGGCGATTAATCGATTCTGGCAAAGCGGGGTCGATTATTCGCAAGCAGTTATTTTGAGCATCAGGCACCAAGTTGACCATCATTTGCAGCAGTTGGAAGATACTACCGGTAGCCCAAGCTTGGGGAGTGCAAGCAACTGGATACTGCACAGGGGCATTATCACCGTTCCGTTCGTAGCCGCAGAAGAGTTCTGGAGGACGTTCATAAGGCTGCTGACTGGTCATGTCGAATAAACCTTGGAAAAGTTCTAAGGCTTGATCGATAAGACCCAGCGATCGCAATCCCATTGCGATCAGAGCGTTATCATGGGGCCAAACCGAACCAATGTGATAACCCATTGGATTGTAAGCGGGTGATAAACTACTCAGGGTACGAATGCCCCAACCATTAAACATATCTGGTGCCCGCAACCGTTCTGCTACACTGTAGGCTCTTTCGTGGGTGAAAAGGCCCAAATGCAGACAATGACCAGGATTTGAGGTAATACTGTCTACAGGTTTGCCATCTCCATCCAAAGCCAAGGCGCAGAAATCCTGGTCTTCTACCCAAAAATCTCGATTAAAACGAAGCTTGAGACTTCTAGCCTCTTCTAGCCAACGATCTGCCAAATCAAGGCGCTTTTTCATCCTTGCTATTTCTGCTAGGCGCGTTTTTGCTGCATAGACGTAAGCTTGCACCTCACAAAGGGCAATTGGGCCGTTAGCTAATTCTCCCTTATAGTTGACAATGCAGTCGCCAGAGTCTTTCCAACCTTGGTTAGCAAGACCGCGTTTAGATTTACGGAAGTAGCTGAGGTAACTGGTTTGTTTGGTATTGCGATCAATCCACTCCATTGCTGCTAAAGCATTTGGCCAAAGTAACTCTAAGAGTTCTTGATCGTGAGTCCAAGCATAATGTTCGGCATACAGCATTAGCCACAGGGGAGTCGCATCAACTGTACCGTAGTATGGTGTGTGAGGAATTTCTTGACAACGAGCCATTTCTCCCAGACGTAACTCGTGCAAAATCTTACCCGGTTCTTCTTCGCGCCATTCGTCGTCGATTTTGCCTTGGTATTTCGCCAGTAATATTAGGGTTTCTTTGGCGATTTGTGAGTTTAACATCAGGGTTTGGGAAGCTGTAATCAGCGAATCCCGCCCAAATAGTGTAGAAAACCACGGTACTCCAGCTGAAACTGTCTTATGCTTTCCAAAAGACTGGCGCAACAAATACATATCTTGCTCGGCCCGCTCAATCACTCGATTGAAAATGCTTTTATCTGAGCTAATGCGGGTAATTTGCTGTACCCAGTGTTGCTCCTCCATCAACTCAGCAGCTTTCGCCTGTCCTAAAGTGATGGCGGCGCTTACGGTTGAACTTGATTGGTTGTTTTTCAACATATTCACCCGATAACCCAGCTTTTGGGTTTCGTGAGAAGCCAACTCTAGCTGCCAAACCGCAGTGTAGCCTTTGAAATAGTCTGGTTGAAGATGCTGGAATAAAATCCGAGATTCCATCACCGAACCATCCAAACCTTGATAGGCGAGTGTTAAGGATTCTTCCCTAAAAGTTGATGGGTCTTTAGTTACTGGTGAAACGCCATCGACGATTCCTTCTCCAGTCGTGGGTTCTAGTAGACGTAAAAGCCTACCGCGTTTTTCTCGGTCATAACCCCGGACTTCAAATAAATCAACAAAATCTGCATCGAAGCTGATACTTAGTTCAAAATTGACAGTTGTTGTGCTGTAGTTAGATACTTCTATTTCTTCAAATAGAGCGCCATTGAGTACTATTTCTCGCCGAATCCCGATAGTTTCGGCTCTAAGGCGTTCGTCAATTCTGGGGTTGGTACATAAAACCGAGAGTGAAAACCCTTTTTCGGCAGTACTACTGAGAAGTACAGGCGATCGCCCTTCAATTTGCAACTCTAAGCGATTGAGAAATCTCGTATCACAGCAAAACAGCCCCATGCTGGGATTACCCTCGCTGAGGGAACAGCCAGAAATATTCCCGATAGTATCTGTCACGAAAAATAAATCATCATCTTTAACCGTCAGTGTCGGTTGTGGTCTTTCACTCACAACACAAGGCCACTCCGGGATAGGTAATTGTTCAGCAGGAATAAAAGTTTTTCCATCCAGGAAAATTTTTTCCGGGGTCATTAGCGTATCCGGTGTCATTAGCCAAAGTTCCGTGTACAGGTCATAGATTGTTTGTGGTATTCGGAGTAGAGGTCTTTACCCCTCACAACTTGCAGAAAAAAGACTCTTTGTAAAACTTGTTTGAGCTATTCTAGCCAAAATTATTTTTACGTACTGTTGACAAAGTAGCAGCGTCCAAATCTATATAAGTATTGTATAAGTCTAAACTCAAGACTGAAAACTGAGAATTTTTAGATAAGTGCTTAGTTGTTGAACTTTCTCAAGATACAAGATATATAGTATACTCAGCAGAAATGCGATGTTCCCAGTTCTATTGGGTAAAGCTAGCATTTATTGATTAAACTATTATACGATTTTGTTTTAAATTTCTTTGGTCTTAGATTTAGACAAATTTTCGATATTTGATTGATTAATTTTAATCAATTATTACTGATTAAATTATATATATGGTATGTAGCAGTAATGGTTTTTAGGTAAGAAAATTCTATTTAGTGAGTGTAAATATTACGACGGGCTACGCCAAGGCGTGGACTGTCAATCAATTCTCAGTAAAGATTAGTGAATTTAGAAGTTAAAACAATACAATAATTAGGTGGCTGGTACTTAGTAATGAAAGATTTTAGCTGTGGAAGCATATTTCAAAGTTAGTCAAGAATGTATATTGGGCGTAGTAGGTTGTCAATCAATAAATCAATCAATTTGGTAACAAAATGTTGCGCCTGCTTTGGTGAAAAGTGCATTTTAGCGTTCTTTACATATTGCAACTCTCTATTTAACTTGAGAGTGCCTTGGAATTTGTACAATGCAGCTGTGACGTGGATCTTGTCGAGGTTGAGCGTTTAACAATAATTCATGAGCATTTCGACTTCTGTGCTGAGTGATCTGCTAAAGTTCCTACCATACTTGCGGCCCCAGCTATATTTTAAGGCTTCACTAACGGCGCTCTCCCATGCGATGGAAGATCAAGTTTTGGCTGCGACTTTAGCACAACCCCTTGTAATTGCTAGTTTCCAGCGAGAGCGATTCTACCGCCAAGAAGCTCATCGCTACCTGCGACTTGCCTTGCGGAGTAACCAAATATACGTATTAGCTGCTCCAGAAACGGATTTCGCCAATAGTTCGGAACACTACGAAAAGATCGCTTTTGAGCCAACGGATGGCTTAAGTCAAGAGTGGCATTTGGTAGTGATTGCTGACAATTATGCAACTTGTCTAGTTTGTCGGGAAAGTCTTGGTTCTATTGCCAAAAACAAGCAACTACCGGAACTAAGCCCTAATCTGGATATAGACACAGCGCGAAGATTTGAAGGAGTTTGGACATCGGAAAGGGGAGTTAGCCTCAAAGCAGCTGAATTGCTGTTAGACAGGATTTTGGTTTACAGACCAGAACTGGCAAGTAAAATAAACGAGGCACGTCAGAGGTTTAGCATAGGAGAGCCGCGAAGCCACTCTGGAGCAGAACAGATCAACGAATATGCTTGTGACATCGATACAGATCCCTTTGTGCAACGCTTAGTAACTTACTTGCAAGCTAGTCAGTACAAATTGCACAAAGCCTACCGTTCCATTGCAGCCCAAGCACGAAAAGAACGATTAGTCAACTCGATTAGCACAGCCATTCGGCGATCGCTCGATCCTCACGAAGTTCTCCAGGTGGCGGCACAAGAATTAGGACAACACCTAGAAGCTTGTCGCTGTTTAATTTACCGCGCTCAAGCTACAGATAGCCAAGCCATAATTGAACACGAGTTTTTGAATCCCGGCATTTTATCGCTTCGTGGGCAAACCTGGGAATTAGAGAAAAATTCCCTATTTCGGGACATAGTGCAACAAGGCGAAGGTGTTTGTATTAGCGATACACTGAACGATCCTCGTGTTAACAATTCGCCAGGACTTTCCTTGATTGCCAAAAAGTTTGCCATTCGTTCTTGGCTGATGGAACCAGTCTTTTATCAAGGGCGATTATTGGGCATTGTGGAGTTGCACTACTGTAAGATGCCACCGCACGAGTGCCAACCTGGGGAATTGGATTTGGTAGAAGCGATCGCCACCCAAGTAGGAGCAGCCCTAATCCAAGCGGAAGCCTACGCCAACCTAGAAGAACTTAACCAGCAGCTAGAAGCCCTAGACCGCACCCGCAGCAACCTTATAGCCATCACTGGACACGAGCTGCGTACTCCCCTATCTACCATTCAAGTGTGTCTAGAAAGTCTCGCTAGTGAGCCAGATATGCCCTTGGAGTTGCAGCAAATTATGCTCAACACGGCTCTTTCCGACTCAGAACGGATGCGAAAATTGGTACAAGATTTCCTCACACTTTCCAACTTGGAAAGCGGGCGAGTGCAATGGCATCCAGAATCCCTGACTTTACAAGAGTGTGTGGATTTAGCACTCAGCCGCAATCGCACGCGTTCTGCAACGGAAAAGCCGCCCCAAATCAAGACTCAAATTGCCGAAAATCTACCTCTGGTAAGGGCTGATGGTGATTGGCTAGTAGAAGTACTGGCAAAACTCATGGACAATGCTTGTAAATTTACGCCACCCGAAGGAAAAATCACCATTAAAGCGTTTTCCAACAGCCATCAAATGGTCGAGGTGACTGTGGCTGACACAGGACGCGGCATTGAACCCAATCGTTTAGAAGTAGTTTTTGACCGCTTCTATCAAGAAGAGGGAGCGCTACGCCGCACCACTGGCGGAACAGGGCTTGGTTTAGCTATTTGTCGTCAAATTGTTAATGGCTGGGGTGGAGAAATTTGGGCTGAGTCAACCGGCAAAGATCAGGGTAGCCAATTTCACTTCACCATCCCCATTGTTCAGAATAGCCATGAGGAAAAGCGGACAAAAGTCAAGAGTAAATAGGTATTAGTCCTTTGTCATTAGTCCTTTGTCATTAGTCCTTTGTCATTAGTCATTGGGCACTTGTACTGAGCCTATCGCTAAAGCGAAAGCTTCGCTAACGCGTAGCGTCTCGTAGAGAAGCCGTAAAGCCTGCGGCATAGCTACGCTTAGGGCGGAGCCTCTCGTAGAGAAGTATGGGGCATTGGTTTTTAACAAATGACAAAGAACAAAGGACAAATGACTAAAAACTGTTACAGTCTATAACGCGATCGCAATATGATCCTGGTTGCAGTGTTAGGATTCCCTAAAAACGTTGAGAGAACGGAACTTTATGGCAGAAACACTCTCTGGACAAACCCCACTATTTGCTGGCAGCACTGGTGGCTTGCTAAAGAAAGCAGAAGTGGAAGAAAAGTACGCTATCACTTGGACTAGCCCGAAAGAGCAAGTTTTTGAATTGCCTACAGGTGGTGCTGCTACTATGCGGAAAGGTGAAAACCTGCTGTATATAGCTCGGAAAGAATATGGTATCTTTTTGGGCGGTCAGCAACTCCGGAAACTCAAAATTACAGATTACAAAGTCTACCGGATTTTACCCAACGGAGAAACCACTTTACTTCACCCAGCTGATGGTGTCTTCCCTGAAAAGGTAAATGAAGGTCGTGACAAAGTGCGTTATGTAGACCGTCGGATCGGACAAAACCCCAGTCCCTCTAAAGTTAAGTTTAGCGGTGTTGCAACCTACGACGCTCCGTAATTAGCTTTTAGTAGCTAATGGGTAATTAGTAATGGGTAATTGGTAAGAAAAAAATTACCCATTACCCATTATCAATTACCAATTACTTTTGAAAATAATGATTTTTCCGCATTTCTCCCAGTTTTCAAGCCTAGCGCAACAAGGCAACTTCGTCCCCGTATATCAAGAATGGGTAGCGGACTTAGATACGCCCGTATCTGCTTGGTATAAAGTTTGTGCAGGTCAGCCCTATAGCTTTTTGTTGGAATCGATAGAAGGTGGGGAAAAACTAGGACGCTATAGTTTAGTAGGCTGCGATCCGCTTTGGGTTTTGGAAGCAAGGGGCGATCGCACCACCCAGTTAAACCGCGATGGTTCGCAGGTTGTTTTTGCAGGCGACCCTTTTGCAGCTTTAGCCGAATGTTTAGCACCTTATCACCCAGTCAAGTTACCAGAGTTACCGCCAGGGATTGGCGGTTTGTTTGGGTTTTGGAGCTATGAATTGATTAACTGGATTGAGCCGCGCGTGCCAATCTATCCACCCGATGAGCGAAATATCCCTGATGGCTTGTGGATGCAGGTAGACCACCTGTTGATTTTTGACCAGGTGAAGCGAAAAATTTGGGCGATCGCTTATGCTGATTTACGCGACCCCAATGTAGATTTACACGCAGCCTATCAACAAGCGTGCGATCGCGTCACCCAAATGCTCGAAAAGCTATCTCTCCCCCTATCCCCAGAAAAAACTCGATTGGAATGGAAACCGCCAGGAAGTAGGGGAGCAGAGGAGCATAAAAGCGGCGAAACAGACGAGTACAACAGTAATTTTACCCGCCCTGATTTTTGCGCTAGTGTCCAAAAAGCCAAAGACTACATCAAAGCAGGCGATATTTTTCAAGTAGTAATTTCTCAGCGACTATCAACACCATACACAGGCGACCCCTTCGCCCTTTACCGCTCCCTACGTCAGATAAATCCTTCGCCTTACATGGCTTACTTTAACTTCCAAGATTGGCAAATCATCGGTTCCAGTCCTGAAGTGATGGTGAAAGCCGAAACTGCTCCAGATGGGGGAGTTATAGCAACGGTACGCCCCATTGCTGGGACACGTCCACGGGGTAAAACTACCCAGCAAGATGCAGCATTCGCTCAAGATTTACTCGAAGATCCCAAGGAAGTTGCCGAACACGTGATGCTTGTAGATTTAGGGCGGAATGATTTGGGGCGTGTTTGTCAAAATGGTAGCGTCAAAGTTGATGAATTAATGGTAGTTGAGCGCTACTCCCATGTGATGCATATTGTCAGCAATGTTGTAGGTAAATTAGCACTAGATAAAACAGCATGGGATTTATTGAAAGCTTGTTTCCCAGCCGGTACGGTAAGTGGCGCACCCAAGATTCGGGCAATGGAAATTATCCACGAGTTAGAGTCTAGTCGGCGCGGTGTTTATTCGGGTGTGTATGGATATTACGATTTTGAAGGACAATTAAATACTGCGATCGCAATTCGCACAATGGTGGTACATGACAAGACGGTTAGCGTACAAGCTGGCGCAGGTTTAGTGGCTGATTCTGAGCCAGAAAAAGAATACGAAGAGACGTTGAATAAAGCTAGAGGTCTATTAGAAGCAATTCGTTGTTTGCGTTGAACTGGGGGCTAGTAGTGACGGAAGTTTGCCTAGCTTTAACAGGTAATTGAAGTTCTACGGCTCATAATTAAAGTCCGCTCAAGTGTTCAAGATACAGCAGATTGCAATGTGGTGAGGTACCAATACGGTTCGGTTAAAGGGGAAAGGGGAAAGGGAAAAGGTTTTGAATACATCCTTTACCCTTTACCCAGACCACAAGGAAAGTGAAAAATGCTTATCCGAACTGTATTGGGTGAGGTACAGACAATCGTAGGGGCAATTCATGAATTGCCCCTACCTGTCTACTTCATTTTCCTGAAATACGCTGTAACTAAAATTCTTATTTAATCATCTGAAAGAAATGCAATAAAATTCGTAATGTAGCACAAATCTGCTACATTACGAATTCTAATAAAAATTATATCGTTATGTAATGGCTTTATAGTTACTATCGCCTGCAATTAATGGCCAACTGGTTTTTATTGGTCAGTTGTAAAACCGGGCTTGATATAAGTACAGTAACAGTTCGATTTGCTGTATGAGAATCTAGACCAGACTTTAACAGTTGATTGATCAATATTCTTCTATTTTGAATTACATAGGTTTTGCTTTGAACTGCAAGATGTTTGGAAACAATTTCTGCTACTTCTAAACCCATGTATCCACAATACCGTGACAAATTAGGAAGCTTTATAAATCCAATCAACATCGAATTTTTTCCAAAGCTAAAGAGACTTTTTTAGGCATATTGGATAGTGAAAATAAGTCCTGGTATCCAAATCCAAGACCTCTATTGAAGTTACTAGTAAAATGAACAAACTTGTTCATCCTAATTGAGTGAAATAAATCGCCCAAAGCATTCCAGTTACTCCAATAGCGATTAAGAGATTAGTGAAAAATCTACCGAATTCAATTTCTTGTCCCAGTCCCTTGTCATCTTGACCGCCACTGAAAAACAATGACCACGCTTGATTTGCATTGATGGTCTCAAAGTTGTTGAAATCAGGTCTAAAAACGACTGTTCCAATCAAATCTTTTTTGGGGTAATCAAAATCAGTTTTCATAAGTTTGCCTTTAAATTGTTTTATTTGTCAACTGGAGAAAATTCGTAAATCTGAAGTGTGTTCTCTAAAAACTAGTTAGCCATCCAATCAAACCGTGTCCGGTGAAAACTTCCAACGCGATGAGTGAGATAAAACCAATCATTGCCAAACGACCATTGAGTTTTTCGGCATATTCGGTGAAGCCTATCTGTGGGGTTTCATCAACATAAATTTTGGGTTCAATTACAAATCTGTTGAGTTGACCGCGTTCGTTAATAGTAAGGCCTTTGTTTGTCATCTTTTACTTTTTATTGTTGTGTTCTGTAAATGAATGTAACTTATTGTAAATATTTTTTGCAAGTACTTGACACAGCAAAAAAGGTAGTAACAACCGCACTAAGCAGGTAGGGTCTTTTGGATTCATGCCAAAAGATAAAAGATGTGTACGACAGCACAATAGGTATGGCAAAAGATTGTTTGCGTAACTTAGATAAGTCTAGAGACATGTGATGTCTACGACGGGCTATGCCTATGCTCTTGTGAATGAATACACACAAAAGCATTAATTGCCTTTAATGCAACTTCAGTAAAACTTATCATTTACATAAACAAAAATTATCATTTTATAGCTGAGGAAGTATTGCTTATTTGTAACGGAATTGTTATGTTTCTTTACATAAAGATACAAAAGCAAGATGAATGCGTTAAATCACTACTAACCATAGTTTTCTAAATAACTATGTAGTTACTCTCGCAATATCTTTGGTAAAGCGATGTCCACGATGGACTACACCTATACAAAGAATGCTGAGTACCTTTATCAACAGCTAAACGCATTTTCCCTCTGTCTTTGCACATTTAATTTTCACATCCGATAGAACTGTAATTTTTTTAGGGAACATCTGCTATGTCTTTTACCATCAAGTCGGCTCAAAGTATTTTTCCCGGCACGCTAGTTGCTGACGTTGTTCCAACTGTTGTCGAATCATTCTCTCAACTCAATGCTGAAGATCAACTAGCATTACTCTGGTTTGCTTATACCGAGATGGGTAGAAGTATTACCGTTGCCGCTCCCGGAGCAGCCAACATGGTACTCGCACAAGGCTTACTCGAACAAATTAAGCAGATGCCTTTCGAGGCTCAAACACGAGTCATGTATGATTTAGCTAATCGTGCTGACACTCCCCTCTGCCGTTCTTATGCATCCTTCACTGTAAACATTAAGTTGGGCTTTTGGTATCAGTTAGGAGAATGGATGGCTCAGGGAATCGTTGCTCCTATTCCAGAAGGCTACAAGCTTTCTCCCAAGGCTGCTGATGTGTTAGAAGCAATCAGAAATGCTGATTCAGGTCAACAAATCACAATTCTCCGCAATACCGTAGTGAGCATGGGATTTGACCCGAATGCTCCCGGTAGTTACAAAAAAGTCTCAGAACCTGTTGCTCCACCCACAGCACCGGCATTTCGGACTAAAGTCACCATTGAGGGTATCAACAACCCTACAGTGCTTGGCTATATCAACAACATGAATGCCAATGACTTTGACGCTGCTGTTGCTCTGTTCACCTCTGAAGGTGGTTTGCAACCTCCCTTTGAAAGACCGATTATTGGTCAAGATGCAATCCGCGCTTATATGCGTGAAGAATGCCAGGGATTAAAAATGATACCAGAGCGTGGTATATCCGAGCCAGTAGAAGATGGCTATACCCAAGTTAAAGTCACCGGCAAAGTCCAAACCCCTTGGTTCGGTGCAAGTGTAGGTATGAATATTGCATGGCGGTTTTTGCTCGATCCCCAAGGCAAAATTTTCTTCGTAGCGATTGACTTGCTTGCTTCTCCTAAAGAACTGCTGAACCTAGTACGTAAGTAAAAGCTAGATTAGTCATTGCTTAAGCGTGGATGAGTGAAAGAGCGTGGGTGTAGCCCGCCCTAGACATCACCATCTCACCACGCTTAAGTATTGGAAAGCAACCAGTCTCATCGGCAATATTGTAAAAGATTGTCAAATAATTTTAATCTTGGTGCGAAGTTTTAAAAGTCTCTTAATAAGAAGTATTTTCAGAAATTATTGATTAGATACTGTAATTTTCAGGTGAAAAATGGAAATTTGGAAGGCAGGCTGTATGGATGCTAATGAACTTCTCAAACGCTATTGTGCAGGAGAGAGAAATTTTACTCAAGTAAGCCTGCACTTAGTTAACCTCAGCGAGGTGTGTTTAGCTGGAATCAACTTGAATCAATCTAACTTGGCTAACGCGACTTTATCACAGACTAACCTGCGCGGAGCAAACTTAATTGAAGCAAATTTGACTGCGGCAACCTTATGGAGAACCGATCTAAGTGGCTCAAATCTGATTTTAGCAAACCTCAAGACTGCTAATCTGATTCGGGCAACTCTTAGGAAGGTGGACTTGCATAAGGCTTCCCTGATGAAAGCAGACCTGCGTTTAGCAGACTTGCATGATGCTGACCTCAGTAATGCAAACTTGGCTGGAGCAGACTTGCGTTATGCTAACCTCAATGGTGTAAACTTGGCTGGAGCAAATCTCAGTGGTGCAAACCTGACTGGCACAAAATTGAGCAATACAGACCTGAGTCATGCCAGTCTCACCAAAGCTATTTTGTGTAAAACGGATTTAATTGACGTTGATTTCACCGAAGTAGACCTGACTGGGGTCAATCTGCACCACTGCTTATTTAACGGAGTCACGCTACCTAAACGAAGCTTAATTGAAGCGGGTTGAGTGTTGCTGTCGTCTAATTAAAAATTTAAAATCAGTTTTTAATTTTTAATTCTAACTTGAGATTTTGGTAAAGAGCGATCGCAAAATGCCTGTAATATTTAAGTCGCTTCTAGAGCCAAAACTGGCGATCGCCTTCGACTGTACCTGGAGCAATTCCTTGTAAGCGCCGATAAGCTATTTTATCAGAACCGTATAATGGGACAGGTAAGCGAGGTTCTTTCAACGCCCCGTGATGTAGCAATGTCAATTTAAGTGTAGCTTCTATTAAACTTTCAATTGATACTTGCTGTTCGTGTTCAGGATCAGGAATAACCTTTAAACGCAGAGGATAAGGTAAACCCATTTTCTCAGACTTAACCTCAGTAGTGACTAAAATTACTTCATACGGCGATAAGCGAAGAGCTAACCCCTTAGTTGGTGCTGTCACTACAGACTGCTGAAATTTATATAGTCGTGGAATCTGAGATTTTACACACTCTACCAGAATAAACTTTGAACCAATAACTTTTGCTCTTTCTCTTAAATTCTTTATTTCATCACCACAAAAACGCCCATCACGGTAAATTAGTACAGTTTTTTGTCTTAATTCAGCAGATGGTAGAAATCTTTCTAGTGTTCGTTTATCAATTGTTTCACCCTCAGTTAAAGCATCTTCCAGTCGGTAACGAATAAACTCCCCTCGCTTGTCATAGAGGCGTACACTCGCACAGACATTTCTACTTCCGATTCCTTTCTTTTTAGACATTCTGGAAACATCAAAGCCGATAAAATAATCAGCAATTTCTAAAGGTTCAGCTAAAATAAAGGGTAAGTTTCCTAACTTTGCAAGAATTCCTGGAATTACCTGATGAAGGATATTCCCATAATTGCTGGTATTTTTTAATGTATCTTCATAAATTACTTGACTAGCAATTTCACGCCGGAGTAAGCGTGAAGAAATAAAAGAATAAAAGCTACCATCATCACTATTATCAGCCTGACGATCGCTCTGAGGTAGAAATGTCAAAACAATGTCAGTAGGAATCGCCATTAATTCATTAATAGCTTCTTTAAATTTTTTTCTATCTTCAGGAACTGCCATTAGTTTATCAACAGCTTCTTCAACTTTTTCTCTATCTTCAGGCACACTTGAACTACTTACTGATACACTAACTCGATGAACAATTATGCTTTCAAACCCATAGTATTTGAGACGTTTCTGAACTTCTCTGATAAAAGGATCTACCTTTAAATCACAAAGCTTCAAAGCTGTAATGCGAATCGGTGTTGCTTTATCTTCATATTGAGCTTGACGACGATAAACGCCTCCTTGTGATAGTCCTTTGAGGACATCTCCTCTCCTACTTATAAAATTTTGACCAGATTTATCCTTTCCAAATAGAAGTTGAATATCTTCAAGCTTAAATTCTAGTGGCAAGAATAATTCAGAACAATTGCCACCTTTTCTACTGTTAATACAGTTTTCGGATAACACAAATCCATAAAGACTTAGAGCTAGTGCAGCTTCTTTTTTGTATGAAGCCAAACTATTTTGTCGTTCTTGATAAGGAATCTTAGCTTCTTTGAGTAAATCCCCATAGTTTACATCAAATCGTTTGGCAGTTTCTTCTGTAATACAAGGAATAAGAGCAGCCATTGCATAAGGATACCGTTTTTTGTTCTTACCAAATTGAACAACTACAACAGGTTGATCTCTTGGTGCTTCACGAATAGCGATTTCACTGGTTGATGCAGGCTTATAGTCGAGCAATTCTTCTTCACGCTCACCAATAGTTCCTTCTATATCTACAATAGTAGCTGAACTATTCTTTTCAATATCTCGAACATTTAAACCAATTAATAAATCTCTTGAATTTTGTCTATAAGGATGATTTTCGTAAAAATCAGACAATTTTCCTTTAAATACAAAAGAACTGCGAACAGTTATAGCAATAGCTGGGTGTGAAATATTTTTAATTTCAATTGCTTCTGCCCAAAATTTTGCTTCTCGTCTAACCTCAACTTTGTTAAATGGAATACTAAAATATGAAAATGGTCGTCTAATTTTTAATATTCTTATAGCTAGTTCAGAAAGAATATCAGCAGATATCTGTGGTTGGCTTACCCATTGGATTGAATAATAGCGATCGCCAATATCTTTTTTCAATTCCTCTTGAATTTCTGTTAAAGCTTTTCGCCATGCATCTAAACTTGGCATTGCTTGATCGGGTTTAGCTAAAACCCAGAAATTTCCACCTGTAAAAATGGACATAATATCAGGAAATTTCTGACTAAACCGCCAACTTAAGCGATTTCCTATTTCAGTATCTACTCTGGGAGTCAGTCGAAAGCAAATTAAGTTAGGTTGAGGAATATTTAGTAAAAATATCTCTGCCAAAAATATTGGGGATATATTAGTTTTTAAGGGGGATTGAAGCACACCAGCAGTCATGTAGAAACCTCTGATATAGTAAATTCACAAATTAAGTTAAATGGACAGTAGCGACAACTTATACCCGGATTTTGGGGAAATATTTGACTGAAATCAGCAGAATTTTTACGGTAGCGTTTCAAATCTTCTTGATGTCGTTGAGCTATTAGAGCAAGTTCTATCTGAAAAGCCTTAAGAGTGTTAGATGCTGCGCTGATAGGTTCTGACCAGTTACCATTTTCTAAGTTATAAAAAGACGCTACTGCTTTTTGTTGAGGGTACAAATAACTAGCAGCTAGTAAATAAATATACCCTTGTCGCCGATCAAAATCAGAGTGGCCAGTCTTAAAATCTAAAATGTGCAAAGTCTCATCTTCTTCAGCAAAAATGCAGTCAATCGCAGCATAGAAGTTAAAAGACTGATTACCCTGCTTAATCAAAATTGGTTCTGGAAAACCCTCATCACCTCGACTAAGTTGAATAATTTTCTTCTCAGCAAGAATTGGATTTTGCTGATAGTTTGTCAGTATCTGAAGTACTCGCTGCTGAACTAAATCTGACTCTTTTCGCAATTCCAGAATCTCTATCATTTTTTCTACAGCATCTTCTTGATGTAACATCAGGGAGTTTTCATGAAACTCATAAACCCCCCTTTGTGCTAGTAATCCAATTCGCTGAGGAGTGCTATCACTTGCCAAGATTGCTGCAACCGCAGGTTCTCGCGATCGCCCTTTTGTAAAACCTCGTTTCATGTCACAGTGTAAGTGTTCTTTCCCTATAGGTGGAGAATACTGCAACCATAGGTTGTAACTGGAAAATGATAGCCGATTTTGGCTCATTGATGTCAAATCCGAGAATTTAGCAGAGAAAAAAGTTTTACTTGGTTAGGATTTCGTAGATTGCCGTATATACACCAATCTCAGTTGCCTTTTCCAAAATACGCAAGCCTTCTAGCATCTGTTCCGCAGCCTTTATGAGTTGTGGATTGCGGCTTGATTTTTGAATTTCTTCAAGCAGAACTGGTAGAGGTCTACCAACAGAAAAGCACAATTGTTCAGCGTTCAACGATTGTTTATTCATGCTTTTGCTCTTGTGTAACGAAATATAACTCAACGAACATCAGTACAGCCGCCTGAATTGCCATATAATTTCAACAAAGCAAGATATCAGTTGTTCAGTATTGAACTATATTATTCAACTTGTATAATTTTTGTCAACTAATTAACACATGAAAAATAAATGTTGAATTTTATTTTCAACATTGGTATTATCTATCTATGAGTGATTCAAAAGCTAAAAATTTTGGGTAACTTATAGGCCACCGACTCCTGAAAAGCTTTGTAAAATAAGGCTTATAGCCTACTGTGACTCAAACCGATACAAGGTTTATTATTATGTATGCTTCAGGAAATGCGTTAGGCAGTTGAATGTGATTATGGATAAACAAGAGAGTCAGAGTTTTGGCAGGTGTATTTGGCAAGCTCGTAGAAAGAAGGGATTGAGTCAGCGTGAGCTAGCAGCAAAGATAGGGGTGGACTACACCTATTTGTCCAAACTAGAAAACGACCACGTTGAGCCAAGCGAGAAGGTTATCCGCTCGTTAGCAGAACATCTGAGTTTGAATGCAGAGCAGTTGATGTACCTAGCTGGACGCATGACTCAAAATGACTCGGAAGCTTTCGAGCAATTGCTTAAGGTTAACTACAAAGAAATGCCTGCTTTATTTCGTCGAATGAGAGAAAGTCCGGGTATTGATTCTTTAGTTAACGCAAGAGATGAGCAAATTGCAAGACTACAAAAAGAAAATGCTGAACTCAGAGATAAGGTAGCAAAGCTTCAAAATCGCTTCTATTCTAAATATGAGATTGAAAACATAGCGAATGATCTTCTAAGTCGTATACAAATTTCATCTCAATATGCCCCTAAATTATCTATCGATACTACTAGGGTATGTGACTTTTTAAATTTGAGTATTTGTCATGCACAAATATCTCCTGATGAGCGGGGATTGATCATAGCTATGATTTTACCTTTAGAACGTACAATTTTGATAAATAATGATATTCCAGAAGTTCTAGGAGCTTTTACAGAATCAACAATTGCTCACGAAATAGGACATTGGTTACTTCATGTTAACAAGAATGAAAATGAAGCTTTATGGGAACAAAGAGATATCAATACTGACATTAAAGAAACTAATAATCCATTCTTCTGTCGTAGTGCTAGTGAGCCACTTGATAAATATATTGCTAGTAGTCAGCTTGATAAGATTGAATGGCAAGCCCAGTATTTTGCAAGCTGTCTGTTAATGCCTCGCCATGTATTGCAAAAAATAAGCAAAGGGCGTGATCTAACTAATTGGAAACATCTTTATAGAATTAAAGATGAACTTGGTGTAACAATATCTAATCTCATAAATCGGCTGCAAGATATTGGATGGATTTATATTCCTAAAGGTTCTAAGCAAATATTTCCTGGAAGTATGGAATCAGAATCTCAACGAATAAAGTATTGGTTATGAGTCAAGAATGTGAGGAGTAAAAAATGAACATCTTCAAAAAATATCAATTTTATAGCAAAGAACAAATTGAGTTGAAAGCTAATGAAGTTTTAAGAGTTATGGAGGTTGAGAATTTTCCTCCAAAGTGGCCTTTTGAGGCTAGTCGTGCTGCTGATGCTTTGGGAATAATGATTGACAGGCAAAGCATACCTCCTGATACTCAAGGGTCAATAGTGGCTAAAATTCTCCCATTGGAGAGAAAGATTGTACTCAATGAATTAATTCCTAATCTAAATGGAGGATTTGAACAATCGACAATAGCTCATGAAATTGGACACTGGATACTCCATGTCAATCAAGATGAAGCTGACGGGTTTACAGAACAGTTAGAATTAAATCTAGGACTAGAAGATGTCACGAAATATTTTTTATGCCGCACTGTAGACGCTAAAATTAGCCAGATAAATATGAATAGCCAGTTAGGAAATATTGAATGGCAAGCTCAGTTTTTTGCTAGTTGTCTGTTAATGCCTATACACATTCTAGAGGCTACACGAAAAGGACGTGATTTAACTAACTGGAAACATCTTTATGCAATGAAAGACCAACTTGGTGTCACAATTTCTAATTTGATAAATCGCCTAGAAGACCTCGACTGGATTAACATTCCTAAGGGATCTAAGCAAATCTATCTGGGTAAAGCTGCACCGAATGGGCAGACAAATTTATTTAATAGGTAAAGTGCGATCGCACTCCATTATCTCATCATGCGATCGCACCCCACAAACTACTAAAATAGAAAGTAAGATGCTCAGAATAGCCTATGAACGCCACGACAACCACTTTCCCTTCTACACTCAAATTGAAAATTGACTTGACTGATGAGCAATTTTTCCAGATGTGTCAGAAAAACCGCGATTATCGATTTGAGCGTACAGCATCAGGGGAATTATTAATTATGCCACCTACAGGTAGTGATACTGGCAACCGTAATTTTGATATGGTTGTTGAATTAGGAATCTGGAATAAACAGACTAAATTAGGCAAAGGTTTTGACTCTTCAACTGGCTTCACCCTACCTAATGGTGCAGAACGTTCTCCTGATGCTTCTTGGGTGAAAATTGAGCGTTGGAATGCTTTAACCCCAGAACAACAAGAAAAATTTGCCCCCATTTGTCCTGATTTTGTAGTAGAGTTGCGTTCTCGTACTGATTCCTTGAAAGAATTGCAGGAGAAAATGCAAGAATATATAGAAAATGGCGCTAAATTAGGTTGGTTAATTGACCGGAAAAACAAGCGAGTAGAAATTTATCGTCCAGGTAAAGATGTAGAGATATTAGACAATCCTACTAGCTTATCAGGAGAAAATGTCCTACCTGGATTTGTGTTGAATTTACAGCAAATTATCTAGCCTTATCGATTAGGATAGATATAGCGAATTTCAAAGCGACTTTGTTCCCAAAGTGGTAGCAAAGCCTGTTTAGCAGTATTTAATTGAGCTTGCGAAAAAGATATCTTCCCATTTTCTATAATCCAAATAAATATCCGAGTTATTAAATCTGCCTTTAATATAATCAAATTCATTAGCAAATTGCTGTATTAAATTCCATAAATCTTGTCTTACACAAAATAGGATAAATCTTCTGCTTCCTGCAAAGTTTACAAATTTAAAGTCCCATGTTTCTAAAATATTTTCAAATTTGATTGGTAAACTTTTATACTCTTGGTAAGCTCCATCAATACATAGTATCCATGTAATAAATTTTTTAATTGACTCTGGAATAGTCATCAGATAAGTTACCTACTAGTATAAATTTACTACGCCTTATTTTGTTTATGTAATTAGCAATTTATCAAGTCAGGTCGAATAGTATAGTGATTTTGAATACTATAATGAAACCCTTCATTTTGATGTAAAGGATTGAGCGAATAGAATAAGACTGTTGGCGAATTAATGTAATTAATTTCAGTGCGTTTCAACACACTTTAGCTATTAGCCCGCAATGTATTGCAAACTGGGAAAGCAACACTCTCACCAAGGTTTTAGGGCTGGTGATTTTAACCCATCGTGAATTGACCAACAGCCTTATAGAATAGAGCCTCCGGCACGCTGACGCGTAGCTTGCTTCACCGTAGGAGTACGCTACTATACAAACGAAATCCGCATACGACAGGGCTAGGATTAATGAAAAACCACTAATTAAGCAAAGGCAAAAATTGGCGAATTAACCCAATTGTTACTGCCGGCAATTCCAACTGTGGTGTTAACCCCACATCTTCCAACTCTTGAAAAAATCGGATTGCTTGGGGATTAATTTCGGCAAGGCGGCGACCAATTGAAGGCCCTGTAAATTCTGACTTTTGCCCCCAAATAATGGCGGTGGGAGTTATTAATTCTTGAATGTAAAGGGATAAATCAAAGCATAAATCGCCACGGACAAAGGATAGTGCTGCATATTCAGCATTAGGCTGCTGGGCGGATTGTAAATAAGCATCTACAATTTCTTGGTACACTCGATTAGACTTAGCAAATTGCCGTTGCTCTAAGAAACTACGAATACCCCCACTGGTGGCTACCCCTGTGCTGTAAATTAAACGGTCAACAACAGGAACACTGATTAATTGGGCAAAAAAACTACGTGAGTAGTCTTCGCCAAAGTCGGAAAGTCCGGCGGGGGTGGTGAGAATTAAAGCCTTGAATAAATCAGGATGAGCTGCTGCTACTCGGATTGTAAATGCTGCGGTCAAAGAAGAAGCGATCGCAGTTACTGGGCCAGTACAAGTCTGCTGTAAAAACTCCCGAATCGTGGTCAAATAATCCTCAATATTATAATCTCGTGCCGGATGCTCAGACCGACCCCAACCGATCAAATCGGGTGCAATGACCCGATATTCGGCGGCAAAAGCCGGATAAACCTTCGACCACTCATAAGCAGAAGATCCGCCACCAAAGCCGTGCAAGAACACCAAAGTTTCCCGACCATCTCTAGCAGTTACATTAGTCTGCCAAGGCGCTCCATCAGCAGAATAATACACCATTCTACCTAGTGAGGTATTTATAGAGTGTTGGTCAAATCCTTGTGGTTGAAACATAAGTATTTTTTGTTGCCTGTAGTCATTCGTTGGCATAAGTGAAAGTAGTGATGCAGGTACACGCAGAGAAAATTTTGATCCTGTCTTTGCGTCCCCAAGTCTTTTTTAGTTACACTGGATGCTTACGCGTTTAGTTCAAACTTCCACTCATTGTTATTATCAGCCAATCAATTCCTCTAAAACTTCTCACCACCGTCAGATTAAGCAGATGTAAAATTACTGGATTACTTGTAAAGATTTGGTGATTTTTTTTCCAATAAAAAGGAAATTAACCTTGAAATTACTGTCTTACAAGGTTTTTCATGGTAGCGAGGATCACTAAAGCCTGAATCCAGCATAAGTTTTTATGGTAATCTATCAAAAAACTAATAAATAATTTTGAGCGTTAAAAATAGTTGAAACGCTTATTTTAATAGGCTATTTATTCTACTTCTATATGTAAAATAAATTGCTTTTGATGTATAACCAATCTGATTATTATCTAAGTAATGGTAAGGCGGGATGTCATGGTAAAGCAGGCTACTCTTCAATTAAATAAACTACCAACGATTGAAGACGCTGAATTTGCGCTTGACAAATTTAATATACAAAATGAAATTAAAGCTTCAGCTTGCAGGGATCAGTTTGAGTCAGCCATTGATGCCGCCAGAATTAGTGTACCTACTTGTATATTTTTAGACTTAGAAGAATTGAAGTGTTTTGAACCAGTAGAGCGCCAGTATGAACGCTGGGGAGTAATTTTTCACAATTCTCTAGCAATACAACCATCAAATCCAGCATTTCCAACCTATTCAGGGCTAACAGTTTTAATGGGAGCGCCCAAAAGTGGATTTGTAGAAGCTACTTTCTTGCGTCCGGTTAACTCGGTTAGTGCCTTTGTCACTAGTTCTCAACGGCTAGTACTTTCTGCTTACGATCGCGATCGCCAACTACTTGGTCAAACTGCACTACCAGGCTCTAATCTTGCTAATTCAGACTCAGCAATTTCTCCCAATACCTTATTATCTATAAATGTGAATAACATCTATAGCGTTACCTTCTGTGCTTTTGATGGTCAATTCACCATTGACAACTTTCATTTTTGCCTTTAAAAAGCCTTTATGCCCTTGCTCTGAGCCACCTAAAATGGTATCTTTATTTCCGCCGTGCTGTACTAGTCTACTATCTGTCGATGCAAAGCAGGCATCTTGTGGTTTGGGTCTTCACCTTTTCTTCATTCCCTAGTAAAACTTATACAATAGGTAATTTCGTAATCAAGTAGGTAAACACTGTGGCACAGGCTTCGTCTTCTTGGCAGCAATTGATCAACCAGATCCCCAACTGGAACTGGTCGCATCCATTGTTCAAGACAAAAGGAGCTACAAAGCAGCAAACATTTAAGCGTTTCTCTGGGCCTGGAGGCTTTTTTGGGTTCCTGACAATCGTCGTTGCTATGTTGTTGTGGAACTGGATGCTGCTATTGGCTCTCTTAATGGGCATTGGGGTAATGGTATTAGTTTACTCAATGCAGAAGTGGGACTGGCAATTGCACTGGTCTAAGATACGTAAATTCTTAAACAGTTCAAATCGTCGATTAGTCTTAGCAGTCATTAGTGGCGGTCTTGCTACTGTCAGCACTTATATGGCCGCTGCAATTTGGGTTGACTCTCACAGTTCCTGGATTGCAGCTGGTGCTATTATCCAAGGCGTGGGAACCCTGTTAACTTTAATTTTATTAGTCTGGCAAATTGTCAACTTCTATGAAAATCGAGAAGAAGACTTCCTCGATCGGTTGTTGGTCAATTTAACAGACAAAGATCCATTGAAACGGTTGATTGCCCTACGTCAACTAACTAAATTCATCAGTCGTCAGCGAGTTGATTCTTCAGTGCAGCAAGATGTTGCCGAATGCTTGCAACTCTTACTCAGTCGAGAGGAAGAAGTTGCGATCCGAGAGGCAGCTTTTAAAAGTTTACAAGCTTGCGATCGCCTCCAGCCGGTCGGAGACCATCGCCTACAAGTGCTACCCCCTAAAACAGCAGCACCTTTTGTACCCATATCAGCAAAAGTCAAGCATCACGTTTATTAGTTATTTGTCATTTGTCCTTTGTCCTTTGCAAATGACTAATGACAAATAACTATTTTCGAGACAACTGTCCATTAATAACTTGCACTACCGGATGATTGCACCGCCGTACCAATTGTTCATCATGGGTGGTAACAATTACCGTAGCTCCAAAGGAATTTAACTTCTGGAGAATCTGGATTACTTGCCAGGAATTATCAGGATCGAGATTCCCAGTAGGCTCGTCTGCTAACAGTAGTGGTGGTGTACCAACGATCGCACGAGCAATACTAACCCGTTGTTGCTCTCCCCCAGATAGTTGATCTGGGAAGCAATCAGCTTTACTCAGCAAACCTACCAGCTTTAAAGTTGGTTCTAAACGTCGTTGAATTTCTTTACGGGTATACCCTTGAGCTTGCAGCACAAAAGTCACATTTTCTGCTACTGTTCGTTGGCTAATCAGTTTGTAGTCTTGAAACACAATACCAATCCGTCGCCGAAATAATGACAAGCGATCGCCCCGTAAACCCGCTATATTACACTCATCAACAATTACTTCTCCCTCTGTAGGCAACTCCTGGCCATACAACAGTTTCAAGAGCGTTGATTTACCAGAACCGCTTGGCCCGGTGATAAACAGAAATTCTCCCTTTTTTACCTCAAGGTTCGCATTCAACAAGGCGTGAGTGCCATTAGCATAAGTCTTGCTTACAGATTGCAATGTCACCTTTGCAGTAGTATTACTACCATGCTGTTGAGTTGCAGAGTCCTCTCTCTGAACGGATTTATCTGTTTTAACTTGAGTTGTTAATACTGGCATTGTTAAATTTTCCTCATAACCACAACTAAACAATTTGCCGACTTAGATGTGACATTGCCTATCAAAATAAGGATTCCCAGGTTTTGCCTGGGAATTTAAAATTCAACAAAGAAAATTTAAAATTTTTTGAAGACTTCAGTATTAACTAAGTAATAATACAGAGTGAACGCCCCGCTACTGCTAGCAAAACTCTTAACCAAGTAAGTTTTTAGAAAGAAACAAAGTTATGCAAAGTCCTTACTAATGACCAATGACAGTCCTTGCCACTTAGCTTTAATTGCGCCAACCTACTTAACTAATTGCATCTTTCGCTGTCAAACGATAAACAAAAGCCTTTACAGCAAAGGCTGGCAAAGCCAACATTCGCCGCCAACGCCAAGGTTCTTGATACAGCCGATACAACCATTCCAAATTATTATTTGCTAACCAGGCGGGAGCGCGGGTTTTAGTTCCCGACCAAATATCAAAACTACCACCAACGCCAATCCAAATTGCTTGAGGACACAAATGGCGGTTTTCGGCAATCCATAACTCTTGACGTGGCACTCCCAAACCGACAAAAATCACTTGTGGCTGCAATTGAACAAGAGTTTGTTGCAATTGCGCTTCTTCTTCTGGGGAATGGTAGCCTGAGTGAGTGCCTACTATATTCAAATCTGGAATTTGCTGCTGCCAAAAATCTGCCGCAGTTGAGGCCACCCCAGGCGCTGCTCCATAAAAAAACACCTTTGCCCCTGTCTTCTGTTGTCCAAGTTCTTGCAAAAGTTTTTCTGCTAATTCAATTCCTGGAAAACGCTGCACTTTTTGCCATAATAATAACCGTAAATACAGAACAACCCCCGCCCCATCTGGAATAACTAGTTCAGCATTTTTAATTATCTGAGCGAGAGATTCATTCTGCTCTGCCTGCATAGTCATTTCTGCATTGAGCGTTACTACATGAATTCCTCTGCCTTTTTCTAGGCTTTCTAACAACCAGCCTGGATAGTTGGCCATCACATGAACTGGTATTCCCAATACTGAAAATGCTTGATTGCCTTTAGACATAGCCTATTCTTAAGTAACCCTCACGCCAAATTTACTTGAATGTTAAGTTTATCAAATTTTTTTATATTAGAACTTAGCCAGGAAAGATGCCCAGTGCCTTGCAACAATAGAAAGCTTGACATACTCCCCATTTTAAAAATTGACTCTACAAGCCTGCGATTTTGAAAGTGGGGATTTCTCAGAGCGCTTGTACTTGGGCTGAATCAGTGCAAACTTTATTGTTAAAGTGTAATATTAACCCAGTATAAAAAAGCTCAACTCGCAACTCTGGTTCCGGGAACAGAAGCTCCCACTATACTGCTTACAGTTAGTGTGGGAGTATGTCACGAAACTCGACTTTATGGTTAAGGTAGTGTAACGGGCTGAAGTTGGCTATGAGTAAAATTCGTATTGCTTTAATTGAAGATCATGACCTCACTCGCGTGGGTATTCGGACAGCGCTCATCCAAAAGGATGAAATTGAAGTTGTAGGTGAAGCTGCCAATGCTGCCGAGGGGTTAAAAATGTTAAAAATGGTACAACCTGATATTGCGATCGTAGATATTGGTTTACCAGATAAAGATGGTATTGAACTAACACGGGAGGTAAAATCTACTGCAAATGGGCAGCAGCTAGCCACAAAGGTGTTAATTTTGACGCTGCGGGATAACAAAGAAGCTGTGTTGGCAGCTTTTGCTGCTGGTGCAGACTCTTACTGTATGAAAGATATCAAATTTGATAATTTGCTGGAAGCAGTGAGAGTAACTTACAATGGCAACGCCTGGATCGATCCAGCGATCGCTCGAATTGTATTACAACAAGCACAACAAAATCCTCAAAAGTTGGAATCGGCTTTTGTAGATGCCAAGACTATTGCCTCTAACCCTGATTATGTCGAGAATCTGGAAGGAATTCAACCTTACACCCTGACAGAACGGGAATTAGAAGTGCTACAGTTGATTGTCGAAGGTTGTAGTAATGCACTAATTGCGGAAAGACTTTACATCACTGTTGGGACTGTTAAAACTCACGTTCGCAATATTTTGAATAAGCTATGTGCCGATGACCGTACCCAAGCAGCAGTCCGCGCCCTGCGTTCTGGTTTAGTTGGGTAAAGGTATTTTTAATGTGGAGCAATTGAGAACGATCAAGGGAAACTCATAACTTTGAGAAAGTGATATTTTCAAAGTGAATAGCTTCTCTGATTTTCTGTGATTTTTTATGTGGGATAAACATCACACTATATCGCCATTCAAACATCTCAAAAGTAAAGTCAAATATGGCTGAGACAGGGGTCGAAAAACTTAAGCTCATGGTGGTAGATGATGAGCCAGACAACCTAGATTTACTCTACCGCACTTTTAGACGAGATTTTCAAGTATATAAAGCCAATCATGCCTTTGGCGCTCTGGAAATCTTGGATCAATTTGGCGAAATGGCGGTGATTATTTCTGACCAAAGAATGCCAGAAATGAATGGAACCGAATTTTTTAGTCGGACAGTAGAGCGCTTTCCTGACACGATCCGGATTTTGTTAACTGGTTTTACTGATGTCGAAGATTTAGTGGATGCCATTAACTCTGGTCAGGTATTCAAGTATATTACCAAACCGTGGAATCCAGATAAACTCAGAGCATTAGTTGAGCAAGCAACTGATACATATCGTGTAGTCAAGAAGCGCACCCAAGAGTTGCGTCGGGCCCTACGGCGAGAATCTTTGTTTAATGCCGTAACAACCGCAATTCGTGAGTCTTTAGACTACGATAGTATGCTGCAAAAAATTGTCGCAACCATTGGACAAACATTTGACGCTAGCAGTTGCTTGCTCAGACCAGTAGAGGGCGATCGCCTGATCCAAGATGAGTTTTCATACTACGATCCTAAATCCAATGTATTAGATTGCTTCTTCGACCCCAGTATTTTAATTGAAAAAGTGCTGGAAACTCGTCATTATCAACTTACTCAAGAAATATACGAGGGCAACCCCTGTCACCATTTGGTTGTGCCACTTAGCTACCAGCAGCATTTGTTGGCTGTGCTGGCCCTCCACCAATGGGGACGCGATCGCCCCTGGCAAGACGAAGACATCCAACTAATTGCAGGTGTTGCCGAACAAGCAGCCTTAGCTCTCTCTCAAGCAAAACTCTACCAGCGTCTCCAAGAAAAGCAACAGCAGATTCATAATGAGTTGGAGGTGGCTCGGCAAATTCAATACAACTTGCTACGCCAAAGTTTACCTGATATCAAAGGTGTAAAAGTGCAAGCCTGCTGCTACCCGGCGCGGGAAGTAGGAGGCGATTTCTTTGAAGTGTTTGTTCATCCCAAAGGGGACTTGTGGTTGGCAGTAGGTGATGTCTCTGGTAAGGGTGTCCCAGCTGCTTTATTTATGGCTAGTATTATTTCAGTTTTGCGCCGGGAATTATCTCAAGAAACACCAGCCGAGCCAAATGTGGTTATGCAGAACCTCAATCATGCTCTGAGTGAAGATTTAATTAGCAACAATTATTTCATCACTCTTGTGTTAGCTTGTTATACCCCTAGTACTAAGGAACTAGTCTACACGAATGCCGGTCATATTTATCCACTGTTATGGTCACGCCAAGATGCTTTGGGCGACAATCCTAATTACCTGAAAGTCCGCAGCGTTCCTTTGGGAATCTTACCCAAGTGGCAGGCACAGTCTGGTCGTTTGGTTCTCGCTACTGGAGACACATTGTTACTCGCCAGTGATGGTATTACAGAAGCAACGATCTCAAATGATTCTGATTTAACAGTAAAAAACGGGTCTAGTGCTGAGGCAGTAAACCGTTCGATGCTGAACCAAGATGGTCTTTGGCAACTGTTACAACAAGAGGAACAACCACTTTCTCTCAACCATTTACTAGCTCGTATCCAGGCAGATAACCACGTTCAAGAAGACGATCAAACTATACTTTCACTGGAGATTTTATAAGTGATGAAAAGTGAGCTTCATGTACCAAGTGACTTGAATTTTCTGAATATTGTCGAAAACTGGTTACTGGGATGTTTGAAAATTCAGCTAGGAGAATCTGTGGATTGGTCACGGCAATCAAGTCGTTTGAGATTGGCTTTGGTAGAAGCTTACTCAAATGCAGTCCGTCATGCCCACAAGGACAAACCAAATTTACCAATTTTACTGCGTTTGGAAGTCAAAGACCGGGATCTGGCCTTAGAAGTTTGGGACTACGGCGAAGGCTTTGATATGTCTAACTACTACGCTCCCAACCCTCTGGAAAAACAAGAAGGTGGTTATGGTTGGCTGATTATGAATCGTCTGATGGATAAAGTAGACTATGAGTTGCAGATTGATGGTGCAAACTGTCTCAAATTACAAGCTACTTTACCCGAATTAGTCAAATAGACAAAAGTTATTTATAGGAATTTTTGATGCCTAGATTTTGTTTTGGGTAATATCAAACATTTCCTCAATAATTATACTTATTTACTACTTTTCACGGCGTAAAGAAAGTAACTCTTGGGGAGAAGCTAAAAGTTTTATTCTAGTATAGAAAATTTGCCGTTGTTGGTTGAGGATAAATAGCCACAAGACATTCACACTACACCAGGAAGTTTGGGCTTTGCCTGCTACCTGAATTTGAATCTCACCGGTTTCTAAAGTCTCGGCGATTGCCGTGTTGGGGTAAGCTTTAACGTTTTGGCCTTCTTGTTTTAAGTAGGCTGCGATCGCATCTGTCCCCACAATATCAGATTCAAAGGGTGGACGCATCACACCATCTACCGCAAATAAGGCAGCAGTTGCCTCAAATTCTCCGGCATTTAAGGTTTGAAAATAACGCAGTACGCTTGTTTCTGTAATTCCCTCAATCTGGAATTCTTCTTTCAACTGTGCTGGGGATATAAATTCAGCAGAAGTCATAAAATTCTCTGTATTATGCTAACTAAATATTCATTTCAATACAAAAATCGCTCAAAAGAAAGCTGCTTTTGAGATAGATTGCTACATATTGCTAAATCTTCCTCACGATGGAAGTTGAGATGTTGCAATGGAATGTCTCTACATTGGTGTTGCAAAAATTGAAGAAGGCAGGAGGCAGGAGGCAGGAGGCAGAGGGCAGGAGGCAGAAGGCAGGAGGCAGAAGGCAGGAGGCAGAAGGAATACTACCCTCTTGCCTTCTGCCTTTCTCGATAAAATTGATACGTAGGGAAGGTAACAAATATTCATCAAAGGTATTGACTAGGTAATGTACAATTTATTTGCCTTTATTTAGGCAAAATCCAAATAAAAAAATGAGTCAGTATTCTGTAACAAGCAGTAGTGTGGTGAAAGAAAAAGCCAGCGAGTTGGGCTTTCACAAAGTTGGAATTGCTGCTGTAGATAGCATAGATGCCACAGAAGCGCAGAGGTTACAAGCATGGATTGAACTGGGTTATCACGCCGATATGGAGTGGATGGCTAACCCAAAACGTCAAGATATCCGCTTAGTGATGCCAGAAGCGCGATCGCTAGTATGTGTGGCACTGAATTACTACACACCACATCAACGTCCCGTTCGCGGAGCGTCTCCGTCAGGAGAAGGCGAGGAATATGCCAAAATTTCCCGTTATGGTTGGGGAAGAGATTATCACAAGGTAATGCATAAAAAACTCAAGCAGCTATCTACATGGCTAGAATCACTAGATGAAAGTGTAAGAGTTCGTTATTATGCAGACACTGGCCCAGTGCAAGATAAAGTATTGGCTCAACTTGCCGGAATTGGTTGGATTGCCAAGAATGGTAATGTGATTACACGGGAATATGGCTCTTGGGTATTTTTGGGAGAAGTATTGACCAATTTGGAGCTAGAGAGCGATCGCCCACATACAGAACACTGCGGTAGCTGTACTCGTTGTCTTCAGGCTTGTCCTACAGGTGCAATTACTCAGCCATTTGTTGTGGATGCTAATCGCTGCATCGCTTATCATACAATTGAAAATCGGGACGAAAAACTGCCAGAGACAATCACACCCCATTTACAAGGCTGGGTTGCTGGTTGTGATATTTGCCAAGATGTTTGTCCTTGGAATCAACGTTTTGCCAGTACAACTGATATTCCAGAGTTTCAACCTTATCCTGGGAATATTGCTCCCAAACTGCTAGAATTAGCCCAAATCTCAGATCAGGAGTGGGATAAACGATTTCGAGCATCTGCCTTGCGGCGGATTAAGCCAGAAATGTTACGACGCAACGCCCTAGCTAATCTTGACGCATCCAGGCAAATAATGACCCCGAAAGTAATTATTTTTGATTTTGATGGCACAATTGCTGATACAGTAGATGCCCTTGTAAGTATTGCCAATCGTCTAGCTGTAGACTTTGGTTATAGACACATCAGTCCAGAGCAATTAGCCCTCCTTAAAAACTTAACATCTAGGGAAATTATTAAGTACTCAGGAGTTTCTCTATTTAAAATACCTTTTTTAGTTAAAAAAGTTAAAGGAGAATTAAAAGACAAAATTCCTGAATTAAAACCAATTCCGGGAATTAAAGAAGCATTAATAGAACTGCAAAATCAAGGATATAAACTGGGTATTATCACTTCTAATTCTAAAGATAACGTTACCCAATTTCTCACAATCAATAATTTAAATCACCTGTTTGATTTTATCTACTCAGGAATTACAATTTTTGGTAAAACAACCATAATCAATAATGTATTGAGGCAAAAGCAACTCAAGCCCCAAGAAGTTATTTATGTCGGTGATGAAACCAGAGATATAGAAGCATCAAAGAAAGCAAATATCCAAGTAATTGCAGTAGCTTGGGGCTTTAATTCATCGGAAGTACTAGCTAAACAAAATCCAGATTATTTGATTCACCAACCTAGTGAACTGCTAGAAGTGATGAATGGTTATTAATTATATAGATATCTCCATAAATTAAATATGCTTTATCCATAACCATTGTAGAGACCTAGCATTGCTAGGTCTCTACGTTCTTTTTCACCAGATGTCTAAATATTGGATTAGGAAAAATTACTTTTTCGGTTGACCCTTTTCCAAAGCTTTTTGTACTAGTTCATCACTGACATTAGCCACACCTTCAGTTCTAGAATTCCCAACTTCCTTTGCTAACTCTGCATAATCATCAGGATTACCAGTTGACTGCGCTTCAATTTTTGTTTCTTG
The DNA here is from genome assembly GCF_015206895.1 of Nostoc sp. LEGE 12450. Classification (GTDB taxonomy): domain Bacteria; phylum Cyanobacteriota; class Cyanobacteriia; order Cyanobacteriales; family Nostocaceae; genus Nostoc. Next base: position 63,129 of record NZ_JADEXU010000004.1, read on the forward strand.
TGGCTTAGAGGTTTGATATTTAGGTGCTGTGGCTGCTTCAGCGGCTGCTGCACCTTCACCAGTGCGATCAACTTCACTCACGCTAAATTGTTGTGCAGCTGCATAGTCAGCATCAAAATCAACTTTTGGCGCTTTTTCTTCACCACTAGCGATGTTTTCGGCAGCTAATTGAGCATCATGGGTGGGAGCTTCATTAACATTGGGCTTTATTTCATCAGGCATAGTTAAAATCCTTAAGTTAAATTTTTTATTGCTTACTTGAAAAAGCATAGCAAGGTAATTAGCTATTTTCATGCTCCCTGGGGAGAGACTTTACGTCTATTAAAAGATAGATTAAAACTGAAATTTGCAATTAACATAAATCTTTCTCTCGATAGTAGAAGCTGATGCTCAAACTTTGGTAAGCCTTAGTTTAGCGTGTAAAATTTCTTTGGAAATAAAATTATGACTGCAAGTTACGATAAAACTATTTCTCAAGCCCAGAGCAATGAAACTCAAAAATTGGTGGATGCGTTTAACAATTTAGATACCGATGCTAAATTAGCTTGGTTCTATTTGGTTTATAAAAAAATGGGTGATTCTATTACGCCAGCTGTTCCTGCTGCTGCTGAACCAGAATTATCACCTCTTCTGCTAGGAGACTTTTTTGAATTATCAGATGAGCAACAACTAGATATTATGCGGGATATTGTTAACCGCAAAGATACAGAATATTCCCGTGCTTATGGGGCGATAAAAGAAAACAACCAGCTGTTAGTTTGGTATGCTTGGGCGGTAGCTATGGGGAATCAAGTAGTTGACTTACCAGGTAGCTACGAGCCAAGTAAGGCAATTAACGATCTGGTTTCCCAGATTGAAAAACTAGATTTTGACGAGCAAATTTCGGTGTTTCGGACAATAGCTGGTGAAGTGGGTTACACCGATGTTAAGCCGATCGCAACGCAAGCGGAAACTGGAAAAACGTCGAGTTTGTAATCGGGACTGGCGGCTAGAAGTCTCGGCTACACTAACAAAGTCCGCTTCCTCCTACGCGTAGCTTGGCACAGCCTCTCTTAGAGAAGGAAAGCGGACTTTAATAGCTTATGAGACAGCCAACTGACTCAAGTCAGATGGAGTCAGATTGGAGTGTACCACTTGACCATCGCGGAACCAAACGATGCGCTGGGTTTGACGGGCAACTTCTGGCTCATGTGTCACCATGACAACAGTGATTCCACTGGCATTGAGTTCGCTAAAGATATCTAATACTTCTTGGGTTGTGTGCGAATCAAGTGCGCCTGTGGGTTCATCGGCTAGGAGTACTACAGGACGATTGACAATGGCTCGTGCGATCGCTACTCTTTGTTGTTGTCCACCAGATAGTTGAGTTGGTTTGTTGTTGAGGCGATTTGCTAAACCGACTCGCGTCAATGCAACTATTGCGCGATCGCTTCTTTCTTTTGGATTCACACCAGCATACAGCATTGGCAGCATCACATTTTCTAATGCTGTTAGTTGGGGCAATAGGTGGAATTGTTGAAACACAAACCCCAGTTTTTTATTACGGATGTGCGCCAATGAGCGATCGTCCATTTGGGCTACATCAAGATTATCTAAGTAATAATGTCCCGTTGTCGGACGGTCTAAACACCCGATAATATTCATGGCTGTGGATTTGCCAGAACCTGAAGGGCCCATGATTGCACAATATTCGCCCTGCTCCACAATTAAGTTGACATCATTCAGCGCTCGTACCTCTGTTTCGCCACTACCATAAATCTTGAAAATGTTTTCTAGTCGAATGATTGCTGGTTTCGGTAGAGGATTAGGAACCAGGGAATCGTTAATTGAAATAGTGTTTGTCATAAAGATTATAGGTAATCTTGGGCTGGTAAGTTACTTTTTTCCCAGTTGTAACTATAGTAACCATCCTCATAAGGTAAATTGTCGCAAAGGAATTAGCGATCGCTAATTCCTTTGATAAGTCAGTTGGCACAATAAAATCAAACTATGTAAACAAAAATGAAATAGGCTAAAACCCTTTGATTAATAACTTTTGCCAAATCCTTTAGAAACTGAGCGCTTTTTGAAACTCTCAGAATTTTTACCAGCAAACATCCATTGCAAATGCTGTGGTAACAGTTTGGCTAAATCATAACGCTTTAAAATTGTCTCTCGCGCATTGGCACGAATTTTTTTCATCTCTTGAGGCTGATTCAGCGCCTCTTCAACCCGATTAGCAATATCGTGGGGAGAAAAGAAATCTACCAACAATCCATTTACCCCATCCTGGATGACCTCCAATACTGGCGGAGTCTTAGAAGCTATTAGTAAACATCCTGCTGCCATTACTTCTAACATTGACCAGGATAAAACAAAAGGACGGGTTAAATAAATATGAGCAGAAGAAGCTTGTAAAACTTGAAGATACTCATTGTAAGGTAGTCTATCTGTAAAGTGCAGCCTTGATAAATCTAAAGATGATTTTAATTTTTCTAGCATTAATTGTTTATAAGTCTGACCATCGGGAAGGTTCTTTCCATAAGCCACCCTATCCTCTCCCACAACTACTACATGACAGTTAGGTCTTCGCTGTTGAATTAATGCCACCGTTTCCATAAACTGTGGAAATCCTCTATAAGGTTCCATTCCCCGTCCCACATAAGTTACCAACTCTTCGACATAGGAAAGATCAAGATTTATTCTTGGTAAAACTAACTTTGCGTCTGGCTTGGGGACAAAATAATTGGTATCAATACCATCATGAAGTACAGTGATTTTGCTATGATATTCTTTGGGAAACTGGTGACGCTGCCAATTAGTGGGAGAAAGGCCGCGATCGCAGCTATATAAATCAGTCAAAATCGGTGCATTTTTTACGCGGATGCGGCATTCATCATCAGCATTAAGTGGTTCATTGGGATCAAAATCTGCGTCCGAACCGTGAGCGTGATAAAACCACTCGAAATAACACAATAATTCTGCTTTGGGAAAAATATCTTTCATAAATAAAGTCGGTCCCCAACCAGAATGACCATAGACTATATCTGGAACGAAACCTTCAGCTTTTAGTTTTTCCGACACGCGATAGACAGCTTGCGCGGTGAGAACAGCATTTTCTAGGTTGCGAACGTAATGGTGGGTTTGGGGAGCAGCTTCCCGAGAAGGAGTGTAAATAGCTTTAAAAACGCCAGGTATTTCGCCTTCACGACGATTTGTTCCAAAGACGACTTTGCAATTAGGATCTTTACCTAAAACTGTCGCTAGGTTGCGAAATTGCGAGGGAAAATTTGGATGTAAAAATAAAACTTTCATTGGAATAATCTTGATTAATTTATTGCCAGATAAAATAAATTAAGACAAGCTATTCAAGATTATAAGATTATTTCTCACAATTTTTCGCAAGTAAATTTAGGTAAATGGTAGCCTGAAAATGCGAAAATAATCGCAAATTCATGTTATGACAATGAAATTTATTGGCATCGATTTAGGCTGGCGATCGCAACCAAGTGGACTATGCTGTTTAGAATGGATAGATGGACAACTGCAACTACTCGATCTAGACCGCAAAGAAGCTATTGCAGACATCCTTACCTGGATCGATCGTAGCGTCCAACCAGACGAACCAGCCATCATCGCCGTAGATGCACCTACCCTCATACCCAACGCCACCGGAAGCCGCCTCCCCGACAAACTCAGCCACAAGTACTTTGGCAAATATCATGCAGGATGCTACCCAGCGAATCAAAACTTACCCTTCGCCGATCGCACGATCAACTTTGGCTTAGAATTAGAATCACGTGGTTTTGTCCACGCACCCACCATTGAACCGCAAAAACTTAGCAGATATCAAATAGAAGTCTTTCCCCACCCAGCAATCGTTAACCTATTTAACTTAGAACGCATCCTCAAATACAAAAAAGGAAGACTCACTGAGCGTCGCCTAGAACTAATCAAACTCCAAAATTATCTTCTCAATATCCTCCCCTCTCTCTCTCCTCCTCTGCGTCTTGGCGGTTCGTTCCTCCTAGAAATCCCCACCACAGGCGCAGCCCTCAAAGCAACTGAAGATAAACTAGACAGCTTAATTTGCGCCTATGTTGCCGCATACTGGTGGTATTGGGGAGAACAACGTAACTTAGTATTAGGCGATCGCACCACTGGCTACATTATCATCCCTCAAAGAATATTAGTTTAAAATTAGCCTCGTTTATTAGGATGGGCAACAAGGAAAAATCTCGTCTCATTCTTCCTTTACCATGTTATAAGGAAAGGAACAGGTTTTAGCGTTGAGACTGCTACAGTTGACGAGTCATTTAGCTAAAATCAGGTTTTATATCTTTGCAATCTCGTCAGATTTAACTCAAGGAGTTTTTATGCAAAGAGTTAGTTCTAATTTGAGTTTGAAACAACTTTATGAAATTGACGAGCATCTCTGGCTAGAGGAAACAATCAAACTCTTGAAAGCTAACAATTTAGAAGAATTAGATTTAGAAAATTTAATTGAAGAGCTAGAAAATTTGGCTCGTAGAGACAAAGCCAAGGTTGCTAGCTTATTAGAACAAATTATTATAAATTTTTTGCTACTGCAATACTTGACAGAAGAATCTCAATATAATTTTGGACATTGGAAAGCAGAAATTAGAGATTTTAGGAATCAATTAAAACGTCAGTTCACAACGAATTTATATCAATTTTTAGAAAAAGAATTAGCATCAATTTATAATGATGCTTTAGGATATGTAATTGATAAAACTGAAGGCAAACTCGATAACTTACCTCAATATTCTACCTATACCTTAGAACAGCTACTAGATATTAATTACTTACCTGAAAACTTGTAATATAAAAGACGTTGCTAACTTAAGTTAGCAACGCCTATTCTTGAGTATTTAATAACTACTCAGCACTCTTACTCTGCCCAAGCAATCAACCTTGGTTCATAAGCATTAGCCAGATTTGGATTTTTCGGCAATACACGCAAAGACAAGCCCTGTAAACCAGAAGCGGTATAAGTAATATTACCCGTGTAAATGCTCAATTGCTGTGAATCTTCACCTTGGTAATCCATCACCACTGTTACAGCGTTGACAATCTCACCATTGGCATCGATCGCACCTTGATATAACTCCACCTGCACATCATCATTGGTCAAGGTTGCTAAGTCAACTTTGGCTTTGACAGCAACAGTTTGGTTAACTTCAATGTCTGAAGCTGCCGATACATCAACATCTTTGATTCTGATGTTAAACCAGTGTTCGCCCAGTTTTTCTTTCCAAGCAGCTAGTTCTTTCGCTGGGGCATAGTTATCAACAGTCAGGGTATGATAGCGATCGCTAGCCGGGAAATAAGCTCTTTGTGCATATTCTCCTACCATCCGCGCTGTGTTAAAGAAAGGACAATTCAACCGAATTGCATCCTTCATTTTGGCAACCCACGGACGGGGCAAGCCATCAGTATCTCGGTGATCGTAAAATAGCGGTACAACTTCCTTCTCTAACAACTCATAGAGAGCATTTGCTTCTACTTCATCTTGATAGTTAGGATCGTCGTAATTCTCTCCATGTCCAATCGCCCAACCTGTGCGGACGTAATCAGCTTCATCCCACCAGCCATCTAGTACACTTAAATTCGGCAATCCATTCATTGCTGCTTTCATGCCACTAGTACCAGAAGCTTCCCGTGGACGACGCGGTGTATTTAACCAGATATCACAACCCGCAACCATCAACCGGGATATGTGAATGTCGTAATTGGGAACAAACACTACCTGTTTTTCTAAATGTTGTTCGCGGATAAAGTGATTGATCTCGCGGATCAGTTCTTTACCGGGGATATCCTTGGGATGTGCCTTACCAGCAATCACAAATTGCACTTTCCGGTCTTTGTTAGCCAGCAGAAGCCGCTTAATCCGATCCAGATCGCGCATCCAGAGGGTAGCCCGTTTGTAGGTGGCAAAGCGACGGGCAAAGCCAATGGTGAAAGCGTAAGGATCTAAAACTTCTTGTGCCTGGGTAATTTCGGAAGCAGAAGCGCCGCGATCGGTTAAATGCTTGACCAAATGCTCCCGTACATACAAAATCATATCCAAGCGGCAGCGTTCATGATTGCGCCACAATTCCTCATCGGGTATAGCGTCCATCCGCTCCCACAATGGGCTATCTGGTGGTGCTGATGACCAGTTTGGACCGAGGTAGCGATCGTACAATTCTTGAGTCGATTTCGCCACACAACTCCGAGCATGGACACCATTAGTAATTGCTGCGATCGGCACTTCTTCCACTGGTACTTTCTGCCACAACCCCTGGAACATTTGCCGCGACACCACACCATGCAGTTGTGCGACACCGTTAGAAAATGTTGCCATTTTCAAAGCCAGCACCGCCATACTGAAAGGCCCAGATAAATCACCTGTATTCTCGCGCCCCAGTCCTAAAAATTGCTCTTTGGGCAACCCAAATATCTCTGCGTAGTACCCCAAGTAGTGCAGCATTTTGTCGGGAGCGAATAAGTCAATCCCTGCTGGTACTGGCGTGTGGGTAGTAAAGATATTACTGGAAGCCACCACCTGTTTAGCTTGGGCATAACTCAGCCCTTCTTCCTGAATCAGCAAGCGGATGCGTTCTAGGGCAGAGAAGGCGGCGTGGCCTTCATTCATGTGGTAAGCGGTGACTTTCAGCCCCAAAGCTTTGAGCATTTGCACACCACCGATCCCCAGCATGATTTCCTGGTGGATACGCATATCGATGTCGCCACCATACAGCTGATCTGTAATGTCGTGGTCGTAAGTGTTGTTGGGTTCAATATTGGTGTCAAGCAGATACAAGGGAACTGTTCCCACCTGTACGCGCCAAACTCTAGCGTATACCTTGCGTCCTGGATAATCTACCGCAATCCGTAGCTCTGAACCATCGGCATTGCGCTCTAGATGCAAGGGCATATTATAAAAATCATTGAGCAAGTAGCGTTCTTGCTGCCAGCCATCAGCATTCAGATACTGGGCAAAGTAGCCTTGCTGATACAGCAAACCTACACCGACAAGCGGTAGCCCCAAGTCACTAGCAGATTTGAGGTGATCCCCCGCCAGAACGCCTAAGCCGCCAGAATATACGGGTAAACAATCAACAAGTCCAAATTCCGCCGAAAAATAGGCGTAGCATTCTTTTGGTTTGTCTTCCCGTTGTTTTTGATACCAAGTGCGTTCTTGCAAATAATCGTCTAACTGACGGTCAGCTCGATCCATTTGCGCTAGAAAGCCTTCATCTTCGACAACTTCCAAAAGCCGCGATTGCGAGATAGTACCGAGCATCAACACTGGATTGTGATGGCTAGACTCCCATAGGTCAGAGTCTAAGCGACGAAATAAATCTTTGCTCTCAACATTCCAATCCCAGTGCAAGTTATATGCTAACCGCCGCAGTGGTTCGAGTCGCGGTGGTAGTGAAGGGGATACGTTAAATGTGCGAATTGGCTGCATAGGTTGGCAAAACTCCAAGTTTAGTTATGGTTATTGTTTACTGTCTTTACCAATGTTGCCAATTCTTTATACTGTAGTTTGTGAAGAAGCGATGACTTTGTTAAGCATTGAGAATTCTTTTTAACATCGTTGCTAAAGTTTACACCAAGGTGTTTCTAATTCTATGCGTTACTCTCAGCCATATACTTGGTATATTAAGATTTAATCATTGAGTGGTATGTATCACTTAAAAAAATCTAGTTTTGAATAAATAATTTATATTTATTTTAGTATTGCTTCCGGGGATCAGTTCTACTGTCTTGGCTGAGGGTGAAATTTCCTTATAGCTGTTTCCACAAAGGTTAAATTTTTAATTATTTTTTAATAAAATTGTGCTGGGAAATAAGCACCTATGATTCTTAGGTTAGGGATTAGTTGGAGAAGATGTGATACAAAGTAACCCATGTAGACATCACTTAAAAGAAGAATGCGTAAAAATAATACCAAGGAGTTAACTAGGGAAAGCGTCGTAAACTACTTGGTATAAATTTTGGATACTAAATCAGGAAAATAACTTCTTAGCGTGTTATCTTATGAACCTAGTGAAGGCTGATCTTTAGTATTTTTTGTCATTGACAAAGCTACAGCAGCTGCATAAGCAATCTCCGCTGCCATTTGATAAGCAAGTTTGATACTTGATGAAGCGTCCTTGGCTTTAGGAGAAAGAGAAGCTTTTTTTCGGCGCGACTCTTGTTTAACATCACCCGCTACAATAGCTCGCTGTAAAATGATCCAGGCATCTAGGTCTTCTGAGTCATAATTACTTTGAAGTTGCGATCGCAATTGTTCTTCGGCTACAACACTCAGATAGCCGTTATTTAGAGCTTCTTGGGCAATTTCTTTAATTAAAGCCATAATTTGAACCAAGTGTGTGAGTTAAAACCGATACCTCAATGTGGTCAATTTGATGTTGTTTTGTGGACTTCTCCTGGAAACTGAGCTAAGTTTTACCTTTCTTTACAATAAAATTTATAATGAGTAACACCAAGCACGCATCACCCGCTTGGCTCACCCGAATGGGTGATTTACAAATTTTTAGATATAAGTAATAAGGAAGAAGAAAATTTTGAGCTTTTGAAGGAAGAGCGTGTAATCAGTATAGTAGATATCATTCTGAGTTTAACGCCCAATTATAAAATTACTTGGACAAGTAAAGGTAGAAATATAGACAAAAAGACAATTAACATCCGCGATCATTTTTAAAATTACCGTCCTCCAGGAAATTTATCTAAGTGTATAAAATTATTTAAGAGTAGCTATCGCTCCATCAAAAAAGTTAGCTAATTTACAATATTCTCATCACCAATCAACTTATTGATTAAGATTGTTCCACTAAAAATAAAATGTGTTATTGTTAAAAGCAACTGTTATTAAAAACGATTCATGTAATTACAAGCATGAATTTGCTAGTCTGTAAATCATCTGTGTGCAACATGATTGGAGCAGCATACTCTAGAAATTCGTTGCAAGAAAGCCGTCATAGCAGTCGGGGAAGCGCTTACTTGTTTGCACCGATGGTCAACTTCAATGTGATGGCTGACGTAGGGGATAATCCACCCTAATTGGGTTTTTTGGGGCAATAATACCCAATTAGACCCAACAATAATTACATTGTTATGCTAGGCAGAAATTTTATCTAAATTTTTGAATATAGTCTAGTTAAATGTATTTTTTGTTGCAACATAGCTTGTGGAACTGAGTTGTTTTAAAAGATTAAAACCGCCTGATAGGAAATAGCCTCAAGGCAAACAACTCAATTCCTAGTTGCGTAACAAGCTTTGCAAATTTGCCAGATAACCAAAACAGTATCCTATCTAAACCAACCAATTTACTCATCAGATAATTGAATAGTCTGGGGTATGACCCTGCAATGCACTAAGATTTTTGTTAATTGCTCTGGTGAAAAAGAAGCAAAATTTTCGCGTACCTTGACTGGTACAAAAGCTTCTATAGATCCAAGGTAGTTGTGCATATCAAGTGAGTAATTCTAACACACTTAATTTCAAGAGTTGCTCACATAGTTAAAACCAGACTGGAGGTTTTCCAAAATTTGGGAAACCATCTAAAAATATGGGTAAATTTCGGTAATACTGCCAACTCAGCTTAATGTATTAAGAAATACAGGATTTCTTGGTATGGCAGAAGATTAGGATACAGGCAAAACACTTTCAATACTGTCAACACCAATTAATTGAAGAGATATGTAGCCATGCCTAACGAGCAATATTTTTCAAAATTGCAGCGTGTGCAAGAACTTGTAGTAACTACTGTGTTAGGGGATATTCCTACACTTCTTCTAGGGCCAAAGTTGCGTAGTTTAGGATATGGGAGTATTTTTGCCCAAATAGGCAGCCCAATTTATATTCAAAATGGTGTTGAATTTAACGGTACTTCTTGTATTGAGATAGGCAGTGGAGTCTATATTTTCAAGGGTGTACGGATGGATGCTAGAGGACACAAAAATAATAAAATTCATCTAGGCAATAGAGTAGCTATTGAGCGTAACGTTGATATAGGGTGTTTGGAAGATACGTGTATACATATTGATGAAGACACCTTTATTGCTCCCAACGTGTGTATTGAGGGGCCAGGAGACATTAAAATTGGCAAACACTGCATGATTGCTGCCCACTCCGGGATATATGCCAATAATCATAATTTTGCCGATCCGATGGAGCTAATTAAATACCAAGGTGTTACTCGCAAGGGAATTGTGATTGAAGATGATTGTTGGCTAGGTCATGGAGTAACGGTATTAGATGGCGTTACCATCGGCAAAGGTAGTGTTATTGGTGCGGGAGCAGTTGTCAATAAAGATATTCCTCCTTTCTCCGTTGCTGTAGGTATACCTGCACGAGTAGTCAAAAACCGAATTGGTAAAGACCTAGTAAAAGTTCAGACTGAGAAATAGGGAATGGGACAGGGGGCATGGTAGCTATCAATACGGTTCGGATAAGCATTTTTTACTTTCCTTCTGGTCTGGGGAATGGGAAAGTGGGATACCCTCTGGGGATAAGGGGCGGGGGTAAAGGATAAAGGATGTATTCAAAACCTTTCCCCTTTTCCCTTTCCCCTTTAACCGAACCGTATTCTGGCAACTATTTCGCATAACCTTTATTTAATATGTTGCCTTTGGAAAGAAACTTTTGCTGTCAGTTAACGTCACAAACTGGAGTAAGCAGTTTCTGAGTTATTTTTAAGGGCATCTAAAAGTCAGACAACTGACATTTTGCACCATTCTCAATAACTGTAGAGTAGGTACTTGCTAGTCCCTAGTCTCTAAGTGCCCAGTCCCATGTCCCCACAGTCCTCTAAAAAAGGGACGAGATTTGGGTAATATAAAGTAGCTATCTTTTCTGCATGGCAGATCCTCAAAGAAAAGCTTTCTTTGTTTTACCCGTTGGAGATATTTCTATGCTGACTTTAAAAATCGCTGTTTATATTGTTGTTGCCTTCTTCGTAACTATCTTCATCTTCGGATTTTTGTCGAACGATCCTGCTCGTAACCCCGGCCGTCGGGACTTAGAGTAAAAGGGCGATAAATCATCCGCGACTTTGGAAGGCGGAAAATACTAAACGCCACAGAAACTTACTAAGCGAAATTTAGTAAGTTTCTTCCTCCAGGTAGCTTGCTGTAGGTAGCAGAAGGCGACAGTCGGAAGGCAGAATGTATGTTTATCCTTCCGTCCGTCATTTGGCTGTTTGTTAGCCCGATTTTGCTCAAATATGCTTCATCCAGTTCTGCCGCCCAATCCGCCTCCTATCCTCGAATCTTTACAACCTGTAAATCCCACCTCATCTGCTAGTCATACAAAGTTTCTTTCAGTTGTAGAAACTGGAATGCAGGAAAAGACAGACAAATCCAAGCAGTCCAAGGATTTGCCTGAGTTGTCGATTGCGGGTGACACCAAGAGTAATTCGCCATTGCCAACTCCCATCAACTCAACTCAGGATGACTCAGTAGTTGCCGAAACTTCCTCTGTACCCCATCCACCAGAAACTTTCCCACCAGAGATTTCCCCCATTACCGACTCTGGAAGTGCTGCACTTTTGGGGCAATCGCTGATGGTTGGTTATCCAACACAGGATATTAAAAGCTCTAATGGCCATCCGAGCGTCGAACGCCGCCGCTCAGAGCTTCTCCTAAGAGCGGCGTTACGCAAACGGGAGACGCAAACAGAAGCCACTGCATTGCCAAAAAAAGTTGGAGCAGAGCCTTCCCTAAATGCAAAACCTGAATCTTTTCAAAAACTCGGTGAGCGAGGTCTAACGACAAGCCGCTTTGCGTCTACGCTAAATCCCAATTCTATTGCTAGGGAAAAACAAACCTTTTTGGACTCTCTACGATTGAACTATAGGGTCTCACCAAGTCCCCTTGTCGCCCAATCTCCGCCTTCTATTCCAGTTGTCCCAAGGGTTACAACCAGCAATAAGTTAGTCGAATCCAAGGCGGAAATTTTAGCTAAGAAGTTAGGCCAGCAAAAACAGCTAAGTAACGTTACTGCGCCACAGTCTTCACAAAGAGACAATATCTCTCTATCTGCTGCCGATCTTGCACCAAGTTCTCAATCAGTACAAAATTTTATAAAATTCCAGTCTCGTAATCCGACAAAGCAACTCCCAACGCCCATCACTGTAGAATTCAGTTCCCAAGTCCAACAACAAACTCAAGCGCCAACATCTACACCACCAGTAAATACCACCAATCAGCCACAAGCACCAGCTAGCAAACCGCCAGCCCAACCGAGAATTGTAGAAGTCACTTCAGATCGGCAAGAGTATGACGAGCAACGGCGAATTATTACAGCTGTTGGAAATGTAGTTGTGCGATTTGATGGGGCGGTGGTGGATGCCGATCGCTTGCAAGTTAATTTAGACAACTTAATTGCTGCGGGGGAAGGCAACGTAACTTTAACCAGGGGCGATCAGATACTGCGTGGACAACGCTTTACCTATAACTTTGTTCAAGATAATGGAGAACTCTTAAATGGTAGAGGAGAAATTTATGTGCCCTCAGCACAAACAGATTTTGCTTTCTCACCGATAGATGCAACTGCTGGTGGAGTCACAAAACGTCCGCCTAGCGATCGCATTAGAGCCAATCAGCCCCTTTCTGGTGTGAGCAGCCCTGGAGGAATTGATTTTACAGTCGGGGGTCAGGCTGATGCTAGCAACCTCTCACCCCCGAAAACAGGAGGTGTAGTCAATCGGCTCAGATTTGAAGCTGAACACATTGACTTCTATCCGCAAGGCTGGCAAGCAAGGGATGTCCGCATCACCAACGATCCTTTTTCACCTCCAGAACTAGAGTTACGCGCAGATACAGTAACTCTGACACGAGAAACACCCTTGGTAGACCGCATTAGAACACAGCGACAGCGTTTGGTATTGGATCAAAGAATCTCCTTACCAATTCCGGTGAATCAGCAGACGATTGACCGCCGGGAGCGGGACGTTACACCTGCAATAGTTTCTCCCGGCTATGATGGAGATAAGCGGGGTGGTTTGTATATTGAGCGTGGCTTTCCAGTGATCGATACAGAAAAGACAAGCTGGACAATCACGCCTCAGTTACTAGTACAGAGAGGTGTGCAAGAAGGTATAGGTAACTTAGGCTCATTGTTTGCTGTCAAGACAAAGGTAAATTCTGTTTTGAGTCCACGAGCAGTAATTGAAGGAACTGGGGAGTTAACCAGTTTTGACTTAGATAAGGTAGAAGACAATTTGCGGGTGAATTTGGGATTGCGTCAGATAATAGGCACTTCCCTTCCTCATCTCTTGAATGTGCAATATAATTACCGCGATCGCCTCTATAACGGTACTCTCGGCTTTCAAACTGTCCAGAGCAGTTTTGGGGGCATTATTACCTCTCCTGTGATTCCTTTAGGAAAAAGTGGCATCAACCTCACCTATCAGGGAAGCGCTCAGTATATCGATGCCAATACCGATCGCCAAGACTTACTAGAACCCATACGGGAAAACGATCGCATCTCACTTGGTCGTTTCCAAGCCAGTGCTGACCTCAGTACTGGGGTGTTACTGTGGCAGGGAAAACCATTACCGCCCACTGCCACCGAGGGATTACGATACACGGCTAACCCTGTAGTTCCTTACTTGCAAGCGATCGGTGGGCTTACTGGCACTACCAGTTATTACAGCAACGGTGATAACCAAAGCACCCTAACTGCGAGAATTGGTTTACAAGGACAAGTTGGTCATTTTTCTCGCCCTTTTTTCGACTATACCGCCTTTAATATTAGTTTCTCTCAAGGCTTAAATAACGGATTATCACCCTTCTTGTTCGATCGCTCCGTTGATAACAAAGTTTTGACTGCTGGGATATCACAGCAAATCTACGGCCCTTTTCGCTTAGGCTTTCAAACATCTGTTAACTTGGATACTGGTAGAGAAACCAGTACTGACTACATTTTAGAATATAGCCGTCGCACCTATGGCATCACCTTGCGTTACAATCCAGTGTTGGAATTAGGCGGCTTTAGCATCCGAATTAGTGATTTTAACTGGGGTGGCGGTACCGATCCATTTTCTGAAGTTAAACCAGTAGTAAACGGTGTGCAACAGAGTTATTAATAAGAAGGATTCAGAATTCAGAAGTCTGAATTCTGAATAACCATCATCAAGTTGCTAAAATTACTGCTTTGGGAAGGATAAATCCGCATCGGGTTGAAAGTGCAGCCTCACATAGAATCGGTATGAGGAATCGCACAATTGCTTGATGCGCCCCCAGGTATTCTCAGGTTGGCATAGTCGCCGCTTAATTGAACACGTGAAGGTGGTTGGTGTAGGACTGCACAGCATCTTTGAACTGCGGCTTGATATTCTCGCCATTGCTTACGGATTGCAATACTGGCGGCATCGTTACCTAAGTCTGAAAATCTTAGCCCAGCTCGAATTAGCCAAGATTCTACATCAGTTGTTTCACCCAGTATTTCTGGAATGGCATTAATCTTTTCCATGAGTAATATCTTTTATGCATATTTAAAATTGGCCATTTAACTTTAAGAGAAACTATTGATAATAGCCAATATAATTGGTTATCAAAGTCATAAATAAAAATGATTAAAAATATGTCATATCTGAGTATGGATGCTCAGATATGACAGAATAAATTCTATTACGGCTGGTAAACATCATTCCTTTAACTTGTGAATAAGCTGTCTCCTAGCTCGTAATAACTAGAAGCGATAGCCTAATCCAGCTTGGAAGCTGACAGCATCAGCATCACTATTTCTGTAGGCATCAATGCCCCATTTAGTATCGCCATAAGCAATGACATTATTGCTAACTTCTGATTCAATACCAAGGGTAACTACAGGTGCATTCTGATTGCCCAATGGGGTTTTTTGACCTTCGTCAGTTACAAAAGAATAACCACCACCGAAGTAAACGTTAGTGTTTCTGGCGATCGGCGCATCGTAAGTCACGATGGGCATAATTGCAGCAGCATCACCACCATACAGCACAGAACCCCGCAGTGAAACAGGTGCATTGGGAACGGCGTAACGTCCTTGAATATTACCGCCGATTTGTGATTCATCGTTTCCTTGTCCGCCACTGGTTGCACCAACTGCAACACCAGCCCCAATATAATTACCGTTTGTACCGGCTGTTTGAGCAGAAGCAATTCCTGCCGAGAGGACAATGGAAGCAACAGCAAGTGCAGAGGCAGCTAATTTTGTAAGTTTCATAGAATTCTTCTCACTAGAGTTAGGTAAAATCAATGTTCTCTAGTACTAGAATCTCTTTTTTTACAAAATGTAACCTCGCACACCTGGTTCACCCAAGTGGCTGAATTATTTCTCACCCACTTGGGTGTAACAACTGAAATAACGCGATTCTTAGAACCCCGCTTCCATTCCTCTCTCCGTTTCGGGGAGAGGCTTTGATTCTTGCTCCCTAGGGGTTAGGTTTGAAAGAAAGTTGCACACGGCGTTATTTCTTCAAAAAGCGTTGACGTAGACGAGATATAAAACTATTCACCTCTGGTATTCTCATCCAGGAAGCGATCGCAGCAAACACCGCAATCCCCACAAAGCCAGATACACACAATTGCAATACCAGAATCAGTAAACCCGTTTTACCTAGTAATTGCTGAGAACCAACCAATGTCCCATAGCTTGCTACCCCAGCTACCACGCTCCCAGCAGCCAAACCCAAAATCGGCAAACCCCACTCACGCCAAGGTAAACCATTGAGTTTGCGATCGAGCAACCATAACAGCATCAACATTGAGCTACAATTTACACCCACTGTTGCTAACACCAAACCGGGAGCGCCAAAAGGTTTAACGAAAAACCAATCTAGTACAATATTGAGGAAGATGTTAAAAATACTGATGCGAAAAGGTGTTTGTCCATCCCCTAAAGCGTAGAATACCCGTACTAAAACATCACGCCCCAAATAGACAAACATCCCAATTCCGTAAGCGACTAGCAAGGATGAAACTAGCTGTGTGGCTTCTGGTTTGAAAGCACCGCGTTCATATACCACCTGCACAATGGGTACAGATAATGCCACCATCAGCGCCCCTAGCGGTAGCATGGTGAAGGCAGTAAGTAACAGTCCCTGGCGAATGCGTAATTTTAAATCGGGCCAATTTTCGGGGCCAGCAAGTTTGGCAAATATCGGTAGCAGAGGCAGTAAAATGATATTAGAAATAATGCCTAACGGAGTTTGAACTAATAGATTCGCATAGTTAAATCCTGCCGCCGCACCAGGGATAGGACTAGCAAAATAAAGGTCAGTGGCAACATTAATTGGCATCATTCCAGAGGAAACTGTTGCCGGAGTCATGATTTTAATTACTTCTTGAACGCCTGGGGATTTAAAATCAAACCGCAGGCGTAATGTGCCGAGTCCTAACCGCCACTGGACAATTAGCTGCACTAACCACTGGAGAATGGCTCCTGCTAAGGTTCCCCAAGCTAAGACCATTCCACCAATTAAAGCGTACTCCGGCTTAATAATATCCTTGCCCAGTTGCATCGCCAGGATACCAAGACCGGCAACAACGGTAATACTTGATAATAAGGGACTAATTGAGAGCAACCAATATTGATTGGCTGCATTCAGAGTACCGAAGCCGATACCAATTAAACCAGCAAATAAAGCCATTGGTGCCATAATGCGGAGTTGTTGAATGGCGATCGCTCTGGTTGTCTCTTCCAAACCATGACCGACTAGATCAACGATCGCATCCGCAAATAAAACTTGAGCCACTGTTACCAGCAACAGTACTCCAGCCACCAGTGTTGTCACAGTTTCCACTAAAGGAGCCGCTTCTTCTCGCCGTCGCTTGGCTAAAACGCTGACAACTGCACTGTGTAATGGCCCATTTACGCCACCAAGTAAGATCAATAGAAAGCCAGGGATAATATAGGCGTAGCTATAGGCGGTAGCAGCAGCACCAACACCAAAAGCCGCAGCGATCGCTTGCTGCCGCACTAAACCGAAGACTTTACTAATTAATGTGGCTGCGGCAACAATGCCAGCAATTCCAGCGAAAGAACGAGAGGGTTTTTGGTCTTGTTGTGTCACGAATAATACCCGACAACTCTTACAGAGTGCATACTTTAAAACATTTAACCTGAAATTCCGCAGTCTGTCAGGTAAATTTTGGCAAATCAGTCATTAGTTTATAGTCATTTTAAGTGCGATGCCTGCGATCGCAATGTGAAATTAATCGAATTAGCTCTTAGTAAGGGCTACCGCTGACTACAAACCTTGAATTATTGATGTCTTTTGTTGTATACAAGCCAAAATTATTTTTTAAACCATTACGAGGATAGATCGAGAAAGGGGAACTATAACAATAGCCAGCTTCTGGGAAATAGTTGAAAACTGTAAAAATTTGCAGTTTGTCATATTTTGGACTCATGAAGTTTGGTATTAGGAACCCTTGTATAAACAAAATCCAGAGCAATGGAACCCAATTCAAATTTCACAGAAAATCAACTTCTATTGTCAAGCGCTCAACTTCAAGAGCAACTAGATCAACAAAAGGCTCTGGCGAGTGTAATTGTGCGAATTCGAGAGTCTCTTGACTTAGAAACGATTTTTCAAACTACCGCTACAGAAGTGCGTCTACTGCTAAATGCTGACCGTGTAGCAGTCTTCCAATTTGACCTAGAAAAAGGCTGGGAAGGAGAATTTGTTTCTGAAGATATTGCACCTGGTTGGACTTCGGCGTTAAAAGTAAAAGTTTACGACCATTGCTTTGGAGAACAATTTGCTTCCAGTTATCAACAAGGTCGAGTCCAAGCAGTAGCGGATATTTACAATGCCGGAATGAGTGATTGCCATGCCGCAATTTTGAGTAAATTTCAGGTCAAGGCCAATCTCGTTGTCCCTTTATCGCGCCAGAAGGAACTGTGGGGATTACTTTGCATCCATCAGTGCAGTGAGGCTCGTAACTGGAAAGAATCGGAAATTGAATTTATTCGTCAAATTGCCGATCATCTTGTTGTTGCGATTCAACAAGCAAAGCATCTTCACGAAGTGCAATTACAAGCTGCAAAATTGGCTCAAGCAGCTCAACGCGACCAAGTAATTGCTCAGATTGTCGATAAAATTCGCTCACCCCTTGATATTGAAACCATCTTTAAAACTACAACTCAAGTAATACGCAAGCTACTGCAAGCTGACCGAGTTGCCATATTTAGCTTTAATGCCGATTGGAGTGGTAACTTTGTTGCTGAATCATTTGCTGAAGGTTGGACTCCCTTAGTTGGCGTTCAGCCTGCGATCGCTGATACTTATTTACAACAGACACAAGGCGGACGTTATGTTGACAACGAGACATTTACAGTCAATGACATTTACCAAGCTGGATTAACAGACTGTCATGTAACCCTGTTGGAGCAATTCCAGGCAAAAGCCTTTGCAACTGCCCCTATTCTCCAAGGAGACAAACTTTGGGGAGTCATTGCTGCTTACCAAAATGTCTCACCTAGACAGTGGCAATCTTATGAAGTCGAATCACTAACCAAAATCGGTACACAAATTGGTGTAGCACTGCGACACTATAAGTTGCTGGCACACGCTCAGTACCAAGCAGAGCAACAAAAGACATTAACTAGCGTGATTACTCGAATTCGAGAGTCCCTAGATTTAGATACAATCTTCCAAACAACTGTCACCGAGGCACGGAAAATGCTACAAGCAGATAGAGTGGCAGTCTTTCGGTTTGACCCACAAAAAGATTGGGAAGGAGAATTTATTTCTGAGGATGTTGTACCTGAGTGTAACTCGGTAATAGCGGAAAAAGTTTATGATTATTGCTTCGGTGAAAACTTTGTATCCCTTTATGCACAGGGCCGAGTAAATGCGATCGCTGATATTTATCAAGCAAATTTTCCAGGTTGCTACATCCAAATTCTAGAAAAATTTCAAGTGCGGGCAAATTTGGTCGCACCTCTATTGAAAAAAGGTGAACTTTGGGGATTGCTGTGTATTCATCAATGCACCGCTTCTCGTCACTGGCAACCCTCTGAAATTGAATTTGCCAGTCAAATAGCCGAGCAATTGGGAGTCGCATTAAAACAGGATTCTTATTTTAAACAAGTTCAAATGCAGGTTGTCCAGTTAGCAGAAGCCACTGAACGCGAGAAAGCAATGGAACGTCAAGAATTGCTAGCTGCAACCATTGATAAAATCCGCCAGTCACTGGATATTAAAACTATTTTTAGAACCACTACTCAAGCAGTGCGAGAATTGCTCGAAGTCGAGCGAGTTGCAATCTACCGCTTCAACGCAGATTGGAGCGGTAAATTTGTGGCAGATTCCTTTAAAGATGGTTGGAAACCTGTTGCACAAGCCCAACCAATGATTCTAAAAACCTTTGAGAACACAGACGATGATAATGAACTGCCACGCAACGAAACTTTTGTTCCCATTCGACAAGGTGAAAAATTATGGGGATTATTAGTTGCTTATCAAAATTCGCAACCGCGCTATTGGAAAGAGGAAGAAATTAATTTACTAGCTCAAGTAGCTGTGCAATTTGGAATTGCGATTCAGCAAGCAGAATTACTCGAACAAACCAAACGTCAAACCTTAGAACTGACTCAAGCTCTGCAAGAATTAAAACAAACTCAGACCAGGTTAATTCAGGGTGAAAAAATGGCAGGTTTAGGACAATTACTTGCTGGAGTGGCTCATGAAATCAACAATCCTGTGAGTTTTATTTTTGGAAATCTTATACATTTAAATGAATATATTCAAGAACTACTAAATGCAGTAAAAATTTACCGTCAAAACTCCTCTCTACCGCCAACTGCCCAAGAAAAAATTGACAATAATGATTTGGATTTTATCATCGAAGATTTACCCAAAACTCTTGATTCAATGAAAATAGGAACAGAGCGAATTCATGACATTGTACTATCACTGCGAAACTTCTCTCGTACAGATGAAGCTGAATTGAAGGCAGTAGATATTCATGAGGGATTAGATAGTACCTTGCTGATTTTAGGGCATCGGCTCAAAAACAATAATGAACGCCCAGCTATTGAGATTGTTAAAGAATATGCTACTTTACCTTTGCTCGAATGCTATCCCTCACAATTAAATCAAGTGTTTATGAATCTGTTGAGTAACAGTATTGATGCATTAGAGGAAAAGTTTAAAGCTATACAGCAAAGGTATTTGAAGCTATCTCAAAGGTGTCCGATGATACCTTTAACTATCTGGATTAGTACGCAAACCGTTAATAACCAGATTGTAATTAGAATAGCTGATAATGGTCTGGGAATTCCAGAAGAAGTGCGATCGCACATGTTTGATCCCTTTTTCACTACTAAAGGGCCAGGTAAAGGTACGGGGTTAGGATTGTCTATCAGTTATCAAATAGTAGTTGAAAAACATCATGGTCAAATTAAATGTTCTTCTAAGCCGGGAGAAGGAACAGAGTTTTTGATTGAAATTCCTAGTAGTAATTAGAGACGACTGGTTTTTGACAATTCTCAGTCAATCGGTAAAATATTTCTTTTTTATGCTCAACGCTGAGATTCTTTACTTACAACCCAAACTATCTCGCGTTGACATACCCGTAACCGGATTTACCCCATCGGCTCTTTCACACATTAGCGATACTTGATAACGGTCAATCAAAGCGTCGGTAAAATCAGCGCCTGTAATTTTGGCATCGAAAAAACGGCTGCGGGTCAAAGTTGCTTCTGTAAAAATGGCATTTTTCAGGTTAGCACCATCCATAGTGACGCGATCGACTAAAGCACCGCTCAAGTTCGCACCTTCCAAATTTGCTTTTAACAAAACTCCTTTAGTCAGAATTGCGTTGGTTAAATTCGCTCCTTGGAAATTTGTCCCCCGCATTTCTGCTGCTACAAAGGTCACACCTGCCAAATCAGCATTAGAAAAGTCACGATTTTCTAAATTTATATTGTTGTAGTTAATTGTATTGAGTTGAGCAAAAGCTGGTTTGGGATTAAGTATTATCCAGCAAAATGCTAGTATCAAAATTACAATCAAACCTAAAAATCGCAGTAAAATCTTTTTCATAACTTTATTATTTGTCATTAGTCCTTTGTCATTAGTCCTCTCTTACAAAGTTCTGAGCGGAGGTTTCCTCCGATCAGACTTTGCGCTTTGTCATTTGACAAATGACTAATGACTCTTGACTATTTCCAATCTTTACCAATCCGAATTGTGAGGTCAGATTCTAAATCACCAATCGCTGACACCTCAATTTGACCCAAGCCTAAGACTTTTTGCAAATCAACACCAACTCGCCGATTGCCTTTTTGGACAATAATCTGAGTTTGACGTTGGGTATCTGGCCAATCAGGTACTTTGTAAATTTTAGTAAAGCCTTTCTGTTTAAGATAAGCAATAACTTTTTCAGTTAGCTGAGGTTGATTGGAGGCATTTTGAATAGCAATTTTGAGGTTAGGAACCTGACGCATATCTGGTTTCAGACCAGGTACATTTACCCCAACATAATCATTCAACAGGCTCTGTTGTCCGGTCATATCTAGCCAATAGCTATCAGGGTCTTTGCTAAAGCGGCTAAACGTACCAGGCAGCACCGTCATTTGGAAATTATCTCTATCTAGATTGAGGCCAAAGTTGACCAACGCCATCATTTCTTCCATCTTCAGGTTGGTATCAAAGTATTTTCGCATTAAGCGAGTTAATTGAGGCAACCTCGGTAAGATTGTAGGACTATTTAAGCGTTGCAGCAATGCTGCTGTTAGTGCTTGCTGACGCTGCACTCTTGGCAAATCTCCCAAACCTGGTTCGCGGAACCGCACAAACTGTTCTGCTTGTTCGCCGTTGAGGGTTTGCCAGCCACTGACTAAATTAATCGACAGGCGACTGCTGGAGTCTTTATATGCCATTGATTGGGGAACAAACACCTCTACCCCACCTAACTGATCGACTAGCTGCCGTAAGCCGCTAGTAGAAATACGGATGTAACGATCGATTGGGGCGTTGTTTAAGGTACGACTAACTACCCGTGCTGCCAAGACTGGGCCGCCTTTAGCATTGGCATCAGATACCTTAGTTAATCCCTTTTCTCCCTTTTCGGGGATGGCAATCATCGTATCTTTAGGAATGGAAAGCACCCTTACAGATTTTTCACCAGGGTTAAGCCGTACTAACAGCATGGAGTCGCTTTTGCCAGCAAAGCTTTCTGGTGAACCATCAACAGTACCGTTAACTGGTTCAATCCCCATAATTAAGATATTCATGGGCCGTGAAAGCTGATACTGGGAAAGTTTGCTCCACAACTCCCCTGGTAGCGGTATTTTTAACTCGTCTTTAATATTGGTTCCTAAATCTTCATCTGTTCGATCGAGATTGCTCCACAAAGGAGTCCACAGTGCTAACGTCGAGACTAGCAACCCAGATAAGATGATGCCGATGACAATCGTCATGATCCACAACAACCAACGAGGCATGGTTAAGCCCAGTCTCTCGTAAAGCTGATTGGGAATCGCGCCCACAGATTCGACGACGCTACGATTCGGATTGGCTGGCGGGTTTAGTTCGACATCCTCCTCCTCTGAGTCGGCTACTGGTGCAGGCGTTACCTGATTTTCCGTGCGTTGAATTTGCTGCGATCGCATCTCCGTTTCGAATTCTACTACTTGCTGAGATGTAACCGGATTTTCCGACCATTCGACTTGTTTTATCACAATTATCTCCCCACTCAACCACTCCCTAAAAGTATGTTAATCCAAGCTACAGATATTGCCAGTGGAAAGGCTCACTGTAAACTTATAATGTTCTTCGGTAGGCGTGTATGACAACATGAATACTTTATTGTTCCCCGTAATCCTGGCTGGTGGTAAAGGTGAACGTTTTTGGCCCCTGAGCCGCAAAGACCGACCTAAGCAATTTTTAAGTCTTGATGGTAGCTCTAGAAGTTTATTACAAGCAACCGCCGATCGATTGATAAAACTCGGTCGTGGGTGGGATTCCTTATGGGTAATAACTTCTAGCCAGATAGCTGAAGGGGTACGACAACAATTACCTGATCTACCAGTTGAAAACTTACTGATTGAGTCGGAAGGCAGAGACACAGCCGCAGCCGTTGCTTGGACAAGTTTAGAAATCAAACAGCGCTATGGAGAAGACGCTGTTATTGGCTTTTTCCCTGCTGACCACTGGATTGCTGACGAAGAAGCGTTTGCACACACATTAAGCGCGGCTACGCAACTGGCAGCAAGCACAGCAGCGATCGTTACACTGGGGATCAAGCCTACTTTTCCATCAACCGGTTACGGCTACATTGAACAAGGTGAAAAGATAGGTAGCTTTAATGAGTTGCCAGCTTATCACGTCAACCGCTTTACTGAAAAGCCCAACCGCGAAACGGCAGAGACTTTTTTATCTACGGGGCGCTTTAGCTGGAATAGTGGAATGTTCGTTTTTCGGGCAGGTGTTGTTCTCAAGGAACTACATACCCATGCTCCAGAAATTATCGAACCTTTAGAACAACAGGGTCCTGATATCTATCCCCAGTTGCCTAAGAAGAGTATAGACTATGCCCTAATGGAAAAGACAACTCTAGCATACGTTTTGCCAGTTGATTTTGGTTGGGATGATTTAGGAGATTGGAATGCGATCGAGCGGTTACTCAAAACAGAAGAGAATCCCAATGTAGAACTCGCTACCCACGTAGGTCTAGATACGCAGGGGGCGATTATTTATGCCTCAAATCCAGAGGATGTAGTTGTTACAATTGGTTTAGAGGACGTGGTGATTGTGCGCGATCGCAATGTTACCCTCGTTGTTAAAAAAGAACGTACCCAGGAAATTAAGCAGATCCTTAAAATTCTCCAAAGCGATTCTCGATTTACTGACCTGCTGTAAAAGAAAGTTAGAACCCTTGGCAGAGGCTAAAAAGTCTGTTTTCCTATTATAACTTGACTGTCTGTTATTTTATCTGACAGTTATGAACATTATTAGCTTTGAGCCTCTCGCCAAGACAATGGCAATTGAGTCTATTACAGCTTATCAAAAATATATTTCTCCTTCCAAAGGATTTAGTTGTTCCCATCGCTTATTACACGGTGGGGATTCCTGCTCTAATTACGTCAAACGAATGCTAAGTGAACAGAAACTCCACGAAGCCGTACAATCATCCATAAAAAGATTCCAAGACTGTGGCGCAGCTAGCAAAACTTTAAAAGCTAAAGCCAACTTCCGTTGTATTGTCATCCCCTGTTGTTTACCTCTTTAACTCCCTGCGTCTTTGCAGTTATTTACAAAAATGTTCCTCACCCAAACTGTTCCCCGTCAACGAGAAATTCTTGAAGTATTCCTTCGCAATGGTTGGGACTATATGCGAAGGTTACTCACTGGTGGCAAAGCTGATGAACCACAGTTACCTACACCTGCGGTTTTAAAAAATATCCTGGTAGACTTGGGACCAGTTTACGTTAAACTTGGGCAGCTAATGTCTACACGTCCAGATTTACTGAACGCTGCCTACATTGAGGAACTATCAACTTTACAAGACGAAGTACCACCAGTTCCTTGGTCAGAAATAGAAATAATCCTTCGCAAGGAATTAAAACGTCCACTAGCAGAAACCTTCAAGACAGTTAACCCGATCCCCGTAGCGGCGGGATCAATTGCCCAGACACATCGCGCTACATTAGCAGATGGTCGAGAAGTGGCTCTAAAAGTGCAACGTCCGGGAATCGATCTGACTATTGCCCAAGATATTGCTTTAATTCAAGGTATTGCCGATTTAGTGGCGCGGACTGAATTTGGGCAAACCTACGAAATCAAATCCATCGCTGAAGAATTTACCAAAGCCTTAGAAGCCGAGTTAGATTTTACACGGGAAGCGGGTTTTACAGACCAACTGCGGCGCAACTTATCTAAAAGTCGCTGGTTTGATCCCACGCAAATAGTGGTTGCAGAGATTAACTGGGAATTGACCACAGAAAAATTACTGGTGATGGAATGGTTAGATGGAGTACCATTCTTGGCGGCGGATTTAAACAATAACAATAATGGTAAAGACCCTGCCGTAGAGCGTAAAGAAATAACTACTTTGTTATTTCGGGTATTTTTTCAGCAACTATATATTGATGGCTTTTTTCACGCTGATCCCCATCCGGGAAACTTGTTTTATCTCACAGATGGGCGGGTTGCTCTCTTAGACTGTGGGATGGTGGGAAGGCTTGATCCCCGCACACAGCAGATATTAACAGAGATGTTGTTAGCGATCGTTGATTTAGATGCTCAAAGGTGCGCTCAGTTAACTTTGCAGCTATCAGATTCTGCTCAACCAGTTATTTTGTCGCGGTTAGAAAATGATTACGATCGCATGTTGCGAAAGTATCACAATGTCAGCTTAACGCAAATCAACTTCAGTCAGATAATTTATGAAGTTTTACAAGTTGCCCGTAACAATAAAATTAGATTACCTAGCAATATGGGCTTGTATGCCAAAACCCTAGCAAATCTAGAGGGTGTAGCGCGGACATTCAACCCAGAACTTAATTTTTTCGATGAAGTTAAACCATTAATTACAGACTTGTTTCGTCGGCAATTATTGGGCGATAATCCAGTGCGATCGCTATTACGAACAGCTTTAGATATTAAAAGTCTCTCTCTGCAATCTCCTCGCCAAATAGAACTGCTATTAGACCGAGTTACTTCAGAAACCTTACAGTGGAATTTATCGCTGCGGGGTTTAGATGGCGTGCGACGCACTATGGACGATGCGGCTAACCGACTATCTTTTAGTATACTAGTAGGTTCGCTGATTATGGGTGCAGCAATTATTTCCACTAGAGCGCAGACAAGTCAGCTATCTTTTTTAAGCACCACCCTGTTTGCCGTTGCTAGCTTATTGGGTTTGTGGTTAATTATCAGTACATTGCGATCGGGACGTTTGCGGTAAAGTCTATGTGTTGTGCATAAAGCCTACTACAGCCAATCATGATATTTCACTGTCAAAATCCCTGCTTTCGTATTTGTAACCACAGTAGAAGAATTCAGAAGTCAGAATAAAAAAACTCTTACTCGCTATCCACTTTTTCGGTCAGAATTCAATTCTCTTAAGTAAGTGCGCGTAAATAATTGTTGTTGGGATAGGGAAATAGGCAACAGGCAATAGGCAATAGGTATAACGGATTTTAGCCTAGTTCATTTTCCTTTACATAGTTTGATTTTATTCTGCCAACTTACTTAGCGGATAGCGAGGGTTTAGCCCATTCTGACTCCTGACTCCTGAGTTCTAGTTAAGAAATAGCTCTAAACACTGATTATCTTTGTGTGTTTACCTGTATACAACGATGGTTCTAAGTATAAAAAATATGTCAATCATTGTTGCTGAAAATTTGAGTAAATCTTATCCAGTAGCAGTTAAAAGTCCGGGTATTAAAGGTACAATCACCCACTTTTTCCGCCGTACCTACCGCTCAATTAAAGCAGTTCAGGATGTTTCTTTTCAAATTTCCCCTGGTGAAGTAGTAGGGTTTTTGGGCCCAAATGGTGCTGGAAAAACTACCACACTAAAAATGCTCACGGGGCTGATTCATCCCTCTAGCGGTAAAGTCACAGTGGCTGGACAAATTCCGTTTCATCGCAAAGAAGCATTTTTACAAAAAATTACCTTGGTGATGGGGCAAAAACAGCAGCTAATTTGGGACTTACCAGCGCTGGATTCTTTGAGAATTAATGCTGCTGTATACAACATCTCTGATAAAGAGTTTCAACGACGGGTAGGTGAATTAACAGAGATGCTTTCCCTAGAAGGCAAACTGACCCAACCGGTACGGAAGCTATCTTTGGGTGAGCGGATGAAGGCAGAATTGCTAGCAGCACTTTTGCATCGCCCTCACGTATTGTTCCTAGATGAACCGACTCTGGGACTAGATGTAAATGCTCAGGTAGCAGTACGCGATTTTTTGCGCGACTACAATCAGCGTTATCAGGCTACAGTGCTGTTGACGAGTCATTATATGGCTGATATTACAGCTTTGTGTCAACGAGTGCTGTTGATTCACCAAGGAAGCCTGATGTATGACGGTAGTTTAGATGGACTGCTAGAACGTTTTGCCCCTTACCGAGAAGTCCACATAGAATTAGCCCAACCTCTACCGATGGAAAAACTTATGACATACGGGGATGTGCAACTCTTAGAAGGGCGATCGGTGCATTTTATGGTATCTAGAGAGGCACTTACCCGCACGGTATCTAAGATTTTGACGGATTTGGAGGTAATTGATTTAACTGTTACTGAACCGCCTGTAGAAGAAGTAATTGGGCGAGTTTTTCAGGCAGGTGTTGTGTAGCGATCGCTGCCAGAATATAGAGTTGCCGAGGGGAGAATGCACTATAAATGAAAAAGATGATTAGAAAAGCCCTAACTTTGCTGTCAGTATACTACGCCTATATGGTTGAGTATCGAGCAGAACTAATCTTATGGGTTTTGGCTGGGTCTTTGCCGATTATCCTCATGGGTATCTGGATACAAGCAGCACAAGGCGGGCAATTTGGGCTATCACCTGTGGATTTTGCCCGTTACTTTATCACGGTTTTCATCGTTAGACAATTAACAGTTGTTTGGGTAATTTGGGACTTTGAAAAAGAGGTTGTGGAAGGCAAGCTTTCGCCCAAGTTGCTACAACCACTCGACCCAGTATGGCATCATGTTGCAGGGCATATTTCTGAAAGATTTGCTAGGCTATCGTTTGCTTTTTTATTAGTGGGATTATTTTTTATTCTTTATCCCCAAGCTTTTTGGGTACCAAGTTTGAGTAGATTTTTGCTGTTTACATTGGCGGTGGTGCTAGCTTTTACTTTGCGGTTTACAATTCAGTACACCTTTGCCATGTTCGCTTTTTGGACAGAACGGGCTAGTGCTTTAGAAAACTTTTGGTTGTTGTTTTATCTATTTTTATCTGGTTTGATAGCACCTTTAGAGGTTTTTCCAGAACCTGTGCGGGCAATAGTAATGTTTACGCCTTTTCCGTATTTGATTGATTTTCCTGCGAGTCTTTTGGTAGGGCTACCTGTGGATATAGGGCGAGGTTTTTGGTCAATGTTTGGTTGGATATTAGTGTTTTTGGGTGTGAATCGCTTCCTTTGGCGTGCGGGTTTGAAGAGGTATTCTGGGATGGGAGCATAAACAATCATAATTACTAAAGTGGCGATATATTATGATTGACTAAACCTATACATTGATATACTTTGCTATGCTATTTATTTTATAAGTATAAATCAATATGCTTGGGTTAAGGGCGACTGGCAAAATTTTGGGTTTTAAGATGCGATAAATCGCCGTCTCTACAAGTGTTTTGGTCTTATCTGAATTGTAATAAATTACTTGGTATCGTCCTAAAATTTTCTGCCGTACCCAAGGAATAATCTTCTAACTTAAAATCAGCAAAAGGTTTCTTTTCTAACCTATCCCGTAGTGCTTCATCGAGAATGACACCTGCGGATTTATTTTTCACACCAATAATTATAATACTTCTCTGATATGTAGTTAAATCCTGATTTGCCTGACAATCACTCCGTTGAAATTGTCCTAAATTTAATATCCTATAACCTTTGACGCTTGATGTATTAATAAATAATTTTTTGACTAAAAATTGAATTTGTTTAGAACGTTCTAGAGCCATTCGCTGTTGAAGTGCTATATTACCCTTACAAGCAACTGTACCTACAGAGATAATTTCCCTGGGTTCATCCATTATCTTTTGTATGCCTTCTTGTTCTAAATTCAACTTTAAAAGGTCTAAACTAATAATTTCATCGTTATATTTAATTTGAAAATTGCTACCTAAAAGCCATTTATATTCTAGTGATAAAATAGCTATATTAAATTCGGCTCTCCTCCCCTGGCTATCTCTACCTTCTTGATAAGAAAAATAATCAATCTTACCTCTCTTTTCAGGAGATTGTCCATAATTTGAATTTACCATAAATTTTGAGTTTCGCATTGCTAAAGCCACTATACTAAGTAATCCTAATATCACTAGCAACCCTGCAAAAAATTTCAATAGTGGTACTTCTTCTAGCTCTTTCTGTGGGGATGATAAAGTTTTAGGAATTTGCGGGGACAACTCTTCTGTGTTCAAATCAATTACTAAATTAATATTTTCAGGAGTAGTTTCTGTTAGCTGGTCTTCAACAACAGAGGCAGGAGGAATACTATTTTCTGGTTCCTGCTCCGACAACAGCGAGATTGGCTCTAAATCCTCCACTTCTGCAAGTGGCTCCTCTACTCTGGGGGAACCTGGCGCAACAGGTGGGGTTGAATCCTCATCTGAGCAGAACTTTTTGCCTTCTTCAATGTGTTCTAGGCGCTGCAAAATTTCTTGGGCATTAGCAGGACGCTTTTTTATATCTGCTGCTGTGAGCCAATCAATTAAATTTAATAGTAAGGGTGAGATATCGATGGCGTGATTTTGCCAGTGCAATACATTTTGCTGGACATCATACATATCTAAGGGATGCTGTCCCGTTAGCAAAAATATAAAGGTGCGTCCCAAAGCAAAGAAATCTGATTGCGGTACTGCTTGACCATTCATTTGTTCGGGAGCGCTGTAGCCAGATGACATAAGTGCTGTCATCCCGCCGCCATTGCTAATTTGGTCTGGATTGGTTCTGTCAATTTCAGTGGCTGTGCCAAAATCAATCAGTACCAAGTCTCCCCAATCCTTCCCAAGGGGGGATCTAATCATGATATTAGATGGCTTAATATCTCGATGCAGGTATTGTTGACGATGCACTAAATCCAAAATTTCCACTAATTGTTTTAGCCAAGCTACAGCTTGGTCTTCGGAAATGGGGTGATTCTGCTGTAGCCACTGTACTAAGTTGTACCCGTCGATTTTTTCCATTGCAATGCAATGCAACACTAAACCGTGTCGGGTTTGATACTGGAAGTAACTATCTTGTTTGGGAATGCCGGGATGGTTGAGTTGTTCCAGCACAGTTACTTCTTGCTGAAATAGTTCTACTGCTCTGGCGTTACCTGATAAATCCTCTTTGAGTATTTTGAGGATTTTAGGAGTATCTTGTTCGTATGCTTCATAAACTTTACTAAACCCTGTTTTGTCACTCAACAGGCGCGTCACCCGATAACGCCCTAGCAATTCCAAATGGGAACCACAACTTTGACAAAAGCGGTTTTGTTCATTATTTGGGTGATTTGGTGTAGGGCAAACGGGATTGATACAAAGGCTCATGAGTGGCTTATCCGTACTTTAACAGTTATCAGTTATTAGCAGGACTTACGCAAACAATAGCCAAAACCCTTATTTTCATGTAGGGGCAATTCATGTAGACGCAAAGCGGCTAATCTACGAGTTTTCCAACGGAGTACCCGCAGGATATTACCCCTACAGCATTGTAGTTTGGTGTAAGTCCTAATTAGTTATCAATAATCACTGAACGCTGATGACTGATAACTAATAACTGATTTAAGGGGAGTGCAGATGCATAGCCGCTTATTGCTAGACATCCTTCCTATTCATTCTTCTGTTGCCGGATGATAATCCCGTCTAATAATCATGAGATTTTCTATCTGTGTTCTGCCAAAAAAGCTGCAACAGTTTGGTTAAATGCCTCTGGTTGTGTCAAAAACGGCCAGTGATTGCCAGGAACTTGGCAGATGCGTAGTTTTTTGAGATAGGTTTTGTAGGGCTGGATTTGCCAATCTTGGCGATTAAGTCCTTGTTCTGGTTGGACAAAGAGGGCTTGGATATCAAGAGGGATTGTAAAACCAGGCACTTGCATAACTGCTTCAAAAATCCCGTCGCGGGCGGCGATGGTAAATTTGCTACCCCAACTACCATCGGGTTTTTCTTCTATTCCTGCTTGGAAAACTTGCTCCTGCAAGAAACTCCATCCTTGATATTGCTTTAACTGCCGTGCTTGTTGTTCGGCTTCTTCATGACTGGCAAAGGGGCCCATACTTTTGAGAAAAGGTAAGAAGCGATACAACATCGGAAAAGTTAGCCTGAGAAGACTGGGCATTTTCCAGATGAAAATGGGATCGACGAGAATTATACTCCGCAAACGCTTTGGGTTTTGCCTTGCCCAGATAGCGGCTAATTTACCTGTCCACGAATGACTTACAATCTGGGCAGATGCCCATCCTAGATGATCCATGAGTGCTTCAAGGTCTGCGATCGCACTTTCAAAAGTATAATCTCTCTCAGGCTTAGTACTTTCGCCATGTCCGCGCATATCTGGTGCGACTATGTGGTAGTCTGCTGCTAAGTCATTTCCTAAGCTAGACCACACTAAAGCATGGTCGCCTAAACCATGTAACAGTAGTAAGGGTTCTTGACCTTGGTTCCACTCTAAGTAAGAAAGTTGGATATCAGGCTTTGATAAAGTTTGACGTACAGGCATCATTGCACATCCACCAATGAAGAGATAGTTTCGCGTTTATATAGTACTGCGAAACAAGCTGGAGGGCAGGGAGGAATGAGTCTATACGATTCGCTACACCTATGACTGGGCGTAGCCCCACTTATAAGATTATTAACTCTTTGCCAACAATTCCTAGCCTCAAAGTGGAAAATGAAGAATGCTGAATTTTGTAAAGTTTGCTTTATATAACGCGATGTGCAACTTATTCTTAAAACCCCACTTCCATTACTCTCCCCGAAAGGTCGAGAGGCTTTGATTATTGCTCCCCAACGCTAGTAGGGAAGGGGTTGGGGGTTAGGTCTGAGAGAAAGTTGCACATGGCGTTTATATAATTAAAAATCCAATTTTTGCAAGAGGAGATATTAACTTATGCAAGTTATCTCAGTCAATGTAGGGCTTCCCCGTGAAGTACTTTGGAAGGGCAAAACAGTTACAACGGGGATTTTTAAAGAACCAGTTGAGGGACGGGTAATGATGCGATCGCTCAACTTAGATGGAGATAGACAAGCTGATTTGAGTGTCCACGGAGGCAAAGACAAAGCAGTTTATGCTTATCCATTCGAGCATTACGACTATTGGCGGCGCAAGTTACCTGATATAGATTTACCCTGGGGAATGTTTGGTGAAAACTTGACTACAGTGGGGCTGTTAGAAGATGACGTTAATATTGGCGATCGCTTCCAGATTGGTAGCGCAGAGGTAATAGTGACTCAACCTCGAATGCCTTGTTATAAATTGGGAATCAAGTTTGGACGTGCTGATATAGTTAAACAGTTTTTAGATAGCCGCCTAACGGGGTTCTACTTTTCAGTGCTACAAGAGGGGAAAATAGAAAATGGTGATACTTTGAAGTTAATTAGTCGAGACTCAAACAATGTGACTATTGCCGATATTACCCGATTGTATGCACGCGAGACAGACGATCTAGAACTGTTACACCGCGTCGTAAAAGTTGAGGCTTTATCAATAAGTTGGCGAGATTATTTCCAGCAGAAAATCGAAAAGCTGAACAGATGAATTTCATCCATGTTAGAATTCGTCAGAAAACGCTCTAATTGTTTTAGAAACAGTCTCAACTTTTTTCATAAGTCAAATTACCTTGCTGCGATCGCGCATTTGGAGTCAGAGTAATTAAATCGTCTATATTCCGTTTCATTGTGGCGCAAATCGTATCTAGAGGTAAGTCGTTAGGGTCATAACCAAAGGGGTTTTCTATCTCCAAGCCGATTGCTTCAATGCCAAATACTGTAAAACCAACTAAAGCTGAAATTAAACCTGTCCACCAACCCAGAGTAGCCACTATTTGAAAGGGTAGTAGTAAACAATATAGTAACAATAATTGCTTTAAATGAATGGCATAGGCTAATGGCATAGGTGTTTTTAAAATCCGTTCACAAGCACCTAAATTATCTACAAGATTGTTTAATAATTCTTGCATAGATGTTAGCTGGTAACTGTTAAGGCATTTGCGATGATATTGCTCTTGTAAATAATCTCCTATCCAAAAGGCAACCTCTATAGGAGGATTATTCATAATCTTCAATTTTATATATTTACTAGATGGCATTAAATCTTCTAACTCACTATTGACTTTTTCTTCTCGCAAATGTAATTTAGTTGTCACAGCAAAAGCTACCAATAAATTTAATGCTGTAATTTTATTGCTTTTATCTTCTGGAGCTATTTCGTCAATAGATACCCAAATTTGCCGGGCCAGATTTCGGATGTTATTTACTAGAGAACCCCAGCATTTTCTCCCTTCCCAAAATCGCTCATAAGCAGTATTGGTGCGAAATACCAGTAATAAACCTAAAACAATACTAGGAATAACACTTCCTAAAATCGGTTGAGATACAGGTAGTTCAAAATGGTAAAGAATAGAAATCAAAAATCCGAAAACTCCGCAGAACAAAATATGTTTGTAGATTGCTTTCATGACCGAACCTTTAAATTGCAATGTTGTACGTAGCCATGTAATTTTTTTGGTTGTCATGCAGTCACCCCAAGAGAATATTTAGCGAATCGATAGATTAAATATCGATACTTTAAAAATAATAACTATATAAATAGCAAAATTGGCAAGCAGGATACTTTAAAAAGTAATCTTGCTAAAAAACATGATACATTTGCGATAATGATTGTATTTTAGCTTCTGTTATACAATATGAGTCCGGTTAAATACCTATTTATTAAGACTAATGCAAATAGTTTTTTGTCAGCGATTAAGCGACCATTATATAAAAATCAACAGTGCTTGTGGCTAATTGTAAAGAAATGTAAATAATTATCGGTGGCTGCATAAATCGCGCGCTTCACTCTGATAAGTCGATAGAAGAAAAGGTAGATGGCTCAGGGTAATGGTTATACCGCATTAGTCGGTGTCATATACCCCAGTAAACCAAAAAGTTCTAATCTGTACAAATCCTGCCCTGTAAATTGAATGTTTAGACATAACTAAATTTAGTTATGTCTTTTTTTTGTGGTTAGTCTCAAAACGTTGAATTTCAATTAAATAACCACTGGGATCGCGTAAAAAACAGTGATAAATATTGTACTTTTCATTTAGTGTAGGTGGCTTTTCAAATTTGACACCACGTTCTTTGAGATATTCAAACCACTCATCCACCTGCGGCGTTACTAGGGTAAAAATGACACTTGATTGCTTGTCGGCTGGAGGAGTCGATGTTTCGCTTGCTTGACAAAATCCCAAGTATCCAGAACCACTAACAGTATAAATTCGACAGGTTCCTTGGTCAAGCCATAGCTCCAAGCCCAGCATTTGCTCGTAGAATTCTGTAGAGGCATTGAGATTATGGGTGTAAAAGAAGGTAATTTGCTGTTCTATTTGCGGATGAGTAGACATAAATACATTTGAGTATATACCCCAAGGACATCTGGCGATCGCAGATGTAAAAATTAATTGATGTTAGAAACCTGTTACTACTCCAGAATGCCTTAAGTGCATCTGGAGTTTCTTTTTGAAAAAGCCATGTCTACGATGGTCACTGAGCCAAGTCGTACCACTTCTCTACGAGACGCTACGCGAACGTGGAAGCAAGCTACGCGCAGCGTCTGTCTGCGACACGCTGCGCGAACGTAGAGAAGTGCGGGCTGCACCTACGCAATTTTTCAAATCATCCTGATCAGCCAAAAGACGGCTGAATAGGGATGCATACCGAATTATTTATATTTAACATAGGGCATCACTTTGTTGATGTACCCCCTCCTAGCAAACAACTCTCGCAAAGCAGCCTCAGATTTACTGGGGCTGTTTTGCGTTACTTCAATAAGACTTACGCAAAATCTCATCTTTCAAACTCTCATTTCTCTGTGTCGCGCCAGTTGCTACAAGTCGGGGAACCCGATGCCACTTGCTCATGGGGGAAACCCCCTTGGCGCTAGCCTCTCCCTTTGGGAGAAGACCGCAGTGGCTCCCCAACGCACTGGCTTCTCTGCGCCTCTGCGGTTCCTTATCCCGTAACTCGTGCGTAAGTCCTATTCAAACAGAAAATTTGTGTAAACAAAGCAGTTAATCCTCAGACATTCATTACTGTATTTGAGTGTATACCCTGATGACGTAGGATACTCTCACGGTGAAAATTTGGTATAGGTAAATGCGTATCTTTCCTGACTCCAGATTTGTTACAAACATTTCTGGAGTTTTTTCATTATTGGAGTTATTGATTCGGCTCAGAAGAAAATAGTTAAGCGATCGCACTTATTCATCTTGATTAAATCAAAGTGCGACACACTTAAATGTAAATGCTTATTTAGTTGTATATGTTACAAAAATATCCTTTTTCATCTCAACTTCTGCTAGGGCATCTGGATTATAAGTCGGTGATAATAAAAAACTAGCAAATGATGGTAAAGGAACTCCAGTTTTAGAACTACATGAGGGATAAAATAATGTGTAAAATGGTTCAGCTACAGAAGGAACATCAAGTTTAACACTCATAGCAGTTGCTAAAGCCTGAGCGCGGCTTTGAGCATCTTTCATTGCTGATTGATAAACTGAACTCTGTAAAGCCTGACAGTCATTTACTGCGTACTCAACGCCCACACTCTTAACGGAAATATTATCAAGTTGGCTTGTCGCTTTATTCGCTGTAGCAACAATTTCCTGGACACGCTCGCGTGTTGGTTTTTCCAACCTCAGCAATATTTTGGCGTTATTTTCGCTGGAATTCGGGTTAATTTGCACTTGAATTTTATCAGCACTAATTCCTTTGGCAATTAGGCTATTAACTACAGGCTGGAGAGTTGCTTTAGTTAGTGATTTTTTGCTTGGTGAAGATTCTGCTACTGTTTTGTAATTTAAGAATAGAGTTGGTGAGGCAGCCCGGTCTTGTTGTTCCAACAAAGAGGGACTGCCGTTCGCCCTTGGCGTGCCGGAGGCATACCCAGAGGGTGAGGATATGCGGCGGGTTTGCGGTAGAGATGATGGTTGCGTTTCTGGCTCACCATTGCTACTTTCGCTACTGAATACCAGTTCAATATCAGCTGTATCTGCTGGCACTTTTACTACTCCTTGACCGATTACCATTAATGAATGGCGATCGCTTGCTGGTGGATAAAATAATTGGGCATTAGTAACTTTGGGCGTTAATACTCCCACGCCGACAGTCACGGTAATACTTACCAACATTAGAGCAGTTATTTTTCTCATGTCCTGGGAATGTCCTTTGAACCTAATTGTCAAAGTTTACACCTCAAAAGCAGGATACTTACAAAAATATTGAGCTAATCTCACAAGTAAACGCCGTTAGATTAGCTCAAAAATTAAAAATTTACTGCGAACTATTAACCAAACCAGTGAGAGGCTTCACAAGCTGGCTGAACTGTTTCACAAACACGATCGTTAATCCAATCTGACTTTTCTTGAACGATTAAACAAATGCCTTGGTGAATCAAATTCTGTAGGTGGAGTTGCTGCTCTAAGGGTTTACGAGGCAATTTGTAATAAGCCAAGCTTCCTTGTTCAGCCTCCGCTAGGGAAATATGTCCCTCAGACATAGCGCCGTCAAAAGAGGGAAGGCGGGTGAGGACGAAAGCAATTAGCTCTTGGCGTAAGTCAGGAATCGCAAAGGCTTTTTGATATGGATGGTATGGATATGTATCCAAAACGCTTTCAATCTCTCCTACTACTGATTGCTGTGTTAAATTAACTAGCGTTTTCATAATTTTTAAACTCCTTTTTTAATCCAGTCAATGATTCGTAGAGAAAACAAATTTTTTAGATGATAATCAGTTAAAAGTAATTCAACTGATAGATGCAATAAACCTGTAACTAGCCTTTTATCTTGGTCGAATATCAGACATTTGGATTTGCTTAATTTTAGTTAAAGTTTATACTGATTCACAGCATGACTTATTAAAACAGCATCCAATATGCTGGGAGGTTAGCGACATTTTCTATTTATAATCCTAATTGTTTCAAATTTTTGCCAAAAAGGCAGAAATCTACATAAAAGGCAGCATCAAAGCTAGGGGATCAAAATTAACGGCAATAAAAATCTTGAATTAGGAACAAGTTTTTAATGAAGTTAAGCTTTGTTGGTAATTTACATCACATTTTACGCTCACTACAAAATTTGCTGTTTCATCTAAAAAACTTATTTGTTGCATATTGATTTAGTAAGTCACATAAATAGCGACTCACTAGAGCGCAAAATCAGTCTAGCGACTGATGAAATGATCAGACAAAAACGTTGAAAAAGTTCACATTGTCTAAAGGTAGATGACGCAACTGATGATTAATTTCATCCGCCGCCGCTAATCCAGAAAGCATCGCACCTTCTGCAAGATTGCCGCCACACCAATCACCACAGCAAACTAAAGGTAAGGGAGTTTCGGCAGACAAAAAAGCCTCGTGCCAAGGACGGCTAGGAAAGGCATAACGCCAACGATGTACTTGCATCCATTCAGGAGTGTTCAGCCAAGGAAGGGACAGAGATTCGGCTGCTCGTTGCAACATTAGCTTTCCAACAGGTTCTAAATCCTGGGATTCTAGATGGCGTTGGGCAAAATCAGCGCTACTTTGGACTACAAAATGTGGTTGTTGAGGGTTAGGACGCTTGCTACTGTCCAAACCAATCCATGCTAAATCAGCATCATCTACAAAAGTTAGAGCTTTCCACTCAGGGAGTGGTTGGGATGTGAGAGGATATCCAGCGATCGCACTAATGGAAGGATAAAATTCTACAGAACGCAAGCTATCAAGAAAGGCTGTATCTAATACACCTTCACCCAAAGATTCCAACAGCATCACAGCTTGGGGTGCAGGAATAGCGACGACTATAGCTTTTGCAGTTAATTCTTCGTTGCTAGATTCAACAGTGATACGCCAACTATTTTCGGGAGTTGGGGTAATAGCAATGACACGCCGATTCAGTAATATTTCTAGACCTGGAGAGAGGGATTTAGCGATCGCACTCATTCCCCCAGGTGCAACATATCGCGGACTACGGTTTTTTGGTTCAGATAAATGAGCGTCTGCTGTGAGTTCGTAAACCTCCTCCGTCCAAACTTCGAGGATATGGCGCGATCGCAATATCTCCACAAAACGTCTAAATAATTCACCCTTTGGCTTCAGGTAACAAGCCCCATGATCGGCCCAAGTTCCATGCAAGCGGCGTGTAGCCAATCTTCCACCCAAACCACGGGACTTGTCCACCACTAGCACCGAATATCCAGCTTGACTTAATTGCTGGGCGCAGACTAAACCAGCCATTCCGGCACCAATCACTGCAATATCAGTCATGAGTCAATAGTCCTTTGAGAGAAGGCAGGAGGCAGAGGGCAGGAGGCAGGAGGAAAGAAGTATCATTGATTACTTTAATTTTGAGTCATTACCCAGTTTAAAAAGAAGATACTGTCTACAGCCTAAGTCCAATGCAGTTGCGCGTGGGTTACTCCTGCCTTCTATACGTAGGATTATATTAAATGAGATTGAGTTACTT
>NZ_JADEXU010000341.1 GCF_015206895.1 Nostoc sp. LEGE 12450
GAGTGCTGAGTGAAGAAGTTCTCCCCTTGCCCTCTGCCCCCCTTCTCTCCCCAGATGGGCTG
Source organism: Nostoc sp. LEGE 12450 (assembly GCF_015206895.1). Lineage (GTDB taxonomy): Bacteria > Cyanobacteriota > Cyanobacteriia > Cyanobacteriales > Nostocaceae > Nostoc. The sequence goes on from NZ_JADEXU010000341.1 coordinate 63, forward strand.
TGTTAAAAATCTTTAGAATTTCAAAAATCTGGCAGAATTTGCAGTAAGCTCATTTTGAATTGTAGTGTTATTTAGCAGGAACTTTTACTATGGCAGCTTCCTTTTTGCCTTCTATCTTCGTTCCCATCATTGGTTGGGTTTTGCCAGCTGTGACCTTCGCATTTCTGTTTTTATACATTGAAAGCGACGATATCAGCTGATATTGTTATGAGTCATTAGTCGTTAGTCATTTGCGAGAAACAAATGACAAAGGATAAAAGACAAATGACTATTGACCAAAATTAATACCGCCTATCTCATAGAGACAGGCGGTTTTTTTAAGGTTGATTTCTCAACAAATGCTAGAAAATCCTAACTTATAGTGTTCGGTTCAAACTAACTAATGTTAAATCGAAGAACCGAGTCCGGCGTAGGCACCATAAAAGAAAATGCCCAAGACTGTAATTATACCTAAACCTGCGATCGTAGCGACGACCCACAGGGGAATTCTCCCACTTCCAGACACAGCTTCTCTCCTCCCTTAACAACAAATCAACACACGCTTAACAAACAAAGATTAACAAGAGTAGTTCCAGTTAGTTAAAGAAGTAACTGGAAAACAGAATCCCCAGAACGAAAACTAGTAGTAGTCCCAGGTATAGCGAAGTCCGGTTTAGTTCAACCGGCTGATTATTGGGATTGGGCGATCTTTCTACCATAATTGCTCCTAACGGTGAATAAATTGCATTGCGGCGATCGCGCCTAAAAAGAATACAGTTGGTACACCTAAAGTGTGTACTGCCAGCCATCTAACGGTAAAAATTGGATAGGTAACTGGTTGATTGATGTTATTGCCGCTAGTCATGATCTCAAACTACTTTCCAATAAATTGTTCAACTTGTTTTTTAGCTTCAAAACGGTTCTTCACAATAGGCACTTCTTGCCGCGCTGGTGTGAAATACTCATTGGGGCGAGGTGTGCCAAAAGCATCATAAGCCAGCCCTGTGCTGACAAATAACCAACCAGCAATAAATAATGCCGGGATGGTGATGCTGTGAATTACCCAGTAACGAACGCTAGTAATGATGTCCGAAAACGGACGTTCTCCAGTGGTACCTGACATTTAGATCCCTACCTTATACATAGAGTGTTATTGAGTTTATTATCCTACAAAGTTAAGAAAGAGTTACAAGTTGCAAAGTTCTTCTCAGAAATAAGGTACCGGGGATTGGGTACTGGGGATTAGGGATTGGACATAGGGCATTGGAAAAACTCTTACCCAGTCCCTAGTCCACAGTCGCTAGTCCACAGTCGCTAGTCCCCACTACACATTAAGCTGCTTCTGGGGAAGTTGTTTCAGGGTTCGGGAGATATTTGAGTAAAACGCCGCGATCGCCAATTATAAATCCCCGTTCTGGCTCTAAGAACACAATCTTATACAAATTAGCCGCAACTTCTTCTATGTCACGGTCTTTTTCCCAGGTTTTGCCACCGTCGCCACTGCGTAGCAAATTACCGCTACCGCCACCTACCCAAATTTCATTGGGTGTACGATATGCCAAATCCAGTAAACCCCAACTGGTGGATAACTCTGGATATTTTGCCTCTTGCCATTCTTCAGGTTTAGTTGGGTCACTAAACTGAACTTGACCTCCTCTAGCTAGCAACCACAATTGCCCATTTTCAGTAAAACCCATGTTTTCTAACCGCCGAGAATTATTGCGGTTATGAGGTACCCAAGCATCTTGCCCTGGTTCCCAAGTCGAGTAGAAACTACCCTTAGCGGAAACTGCAATATATTTACCATCAGCAGAACGTTCCAAGTTACGCACTACACCGACTGCTGATTCCACCTGGGCTTTCCAGTTTTTGCCGCCGTCTGTGGTCTTATATATGGCTCCAACATCAGTAGCCATTTCAGCTGTATTGTCTGCTAATGCCTTAACTGCGATCGGGCTACCTGGTAGCTTTTCGCTCAGAGGAATACGCGACCAAGAAGCACCTTCATCCGTAGTATGTAGCAACAGTCCAGGCTCTCCGGCAATCCAGCCTTCTTTACCTGCAAAACTTACTGAGTCAAAACGATACTTTTGCTCATCCAATTGCAGTGTTATTGGTTTCCAGGTATTACCACCGTCATTGGTTTCCAATAGGGTGGCATTGCTACCTACTAAGTAGCCATGCTCAGGGTTATTAGTAAAAGCAATATCCAGTAGATTGGAGCCTGTTGGTACAGAAATGACTTTCCAGGGGTTGTAGCTAACAGAAGGAACTTTGCTACAACCGATGCACATGATGACTACTATTAACAAGGCAGCTATTCGTTGCCAACCTTTCACAATTGAATGCATTAGTATTTCTTAAGTTGTTTCTAAATTTCTGTAGGTGTTCTGTAAAAGGTTTACCTTATACCAGTTTCGGATTTTGGATTGTAGATTTGGAATTAAAAAGCTTTCCAAAAATCCCAGAAAATCTTAGCCCAATATGGTATTGAGGGTCATTGCCGCTCTACGGAACTGGTAAAACGACACAATTATGTGATTTTAATTACACAATAACTCCCTATTTCCCAAATAAAGGCTGTCATTGTAAGCCGTAGAGACTGATAAAAAACAAGAAGCCAAGGGCCAAAGCGCCAAAAATTAAGATATTCTTTTGGGTTGGCGTTAGGTTATTGACACCCAAACCGTAACCGAGATTTTCTTTGAAGCCGGATGCAGTACCCGCAGGGCCGATGTTGGCAAAAGCGGTTTTCTTGGCACTACAAACTGGACAGCGCCAATTTATAGGCAGTTCTGCAAAGAGTATCCCTGAAGGAATATCATGCTTGTCGTCTCCCTTTTCAGGTTCGTAAACATAACCGCAGGCGCGACACTCGTAGCGGTCTAACACCGGAGTCTCAACAGCTGGTTCGCTCATGGCTAGGGCCTCGCAGAGGAGAATTCTTAAATATACGTTAAAAATTATGACATAATTGTCAGGCTTTTCTATCACTATCAAAAGCTAATTAAATACTTGAAGTGTATCTATTTCCCAGATTTCAGAAAAACCAAACAGATATAATGTAAAAGAAAGTTACGCAGTTAAGGGATTGGGCGTTGGGCTTTGGGCATTGGGTATGGGGCATTAGTTTTTAATTCTTCTCTACTATGCTTCGCC
>NZ_JADEXU010000342.1 GCF_015206895.1 Nostoc sp. LEGE 12450
TGAACGAAGCTGCTGCCGATGGGCATTGCTATTTACCCCAGCCTCTACTCATTGAGAATGTGATCAAACTGCTGACTACAGCAGATCACACACCCGAAGAAGATGCCCTCGCTGATATTATCAAAGACATGGCACTCAAGGATGACTTAATCCGCGAGAAAAGCGAAGACCAAACGCTGCTATGTTATCTACCAACCTACTTTCACACCGAACAGAACCTTGCTCAATTAATACAATCTAGATTTTGCCAACCAGTTGCACAAGATATGCCTCGTGTTCGCACCTGGATTGAGCGCTTCACCAAGACTCATAAAATCAAACTTTCACCACAGCAACGGCTAGCGGTAGAAATGGCTGCATATTCAAGGGTAATGATTCTGACTGGTGGCCCCGGTTGCGGTAAAACTTTCACCACCCAGACCATAGTCTCTCTGTGGAAAGCAATGGGCAAATCTATCGCCTTAGCTGCGCCAACTGGACGCGCTGCTCAACGCCTGAGTCAAATCACACAACTCGAAGCCAAGACGATACACTGCTTGTTGGAATTTGACCCAAAGACAATGGGCTTCTTACGCGATAATCAAAACCCTTTAACCCATACCGCAATTGTCGCGCTAGAAGCTAGTATGCTTGATTTGTTTCTGGCATCTTCTTTGCTAAAGGCGATACAATGCGGTTCCCAACTACTGCTAGTGGGTGACATTGACCAGTTACCCTCTGTGGGTCCGGGTCAATTCCTTGCTGACTTGATTAATTCTGGTCACGTTCCGGTGGTGCGGTTGACCAAGGTATTTAGGCAAGCCCAACAGAGCGCAATTATCACCGCTGCTCACCAAATTAACCGAAGCCAGTTTCCCACTATTGAACCGATTTCCGATAATCCCGTGTCTGAGTGTCTCTGGCACGGCGGCGGTCATCACCCCAAACATGGTGTTAAAGCAATATCCGAAATCATTACAGACTTGATTCCCCACCTAGGTTTTAATCCTGCCACTGATGTGCAAGTGCTTTGCCCCATGTCGCGGGGTTTGCTTGGGACTCGTAACCTCAATACCGTATTGCAGCAGTTGATTAATCCGCCCAGTCCCGACAAAGTAGAGATTACCAGAGGCGGGAATTTATTACGAGAAGGCGATCGCATCATTCAACTGACTAATGATTATAATCACGATATTTTTAATGGCGACTTTGGAATTATCAAGGCCATTGATCCTGAAGAGATGGAAGTTACTGTGCAGTATGGTAAGCGTACTGTCATTAGGACCAGAGCAGACTTAAATCAAATTGCCCTCGCCTGGAGTCTCACCATTCATCAAAGCCAGGGGTCAGAATATCCGGTGGTGATTCTGCCAATCTATACGCAGCCTTATATGATGTTGTCTCGTAAACAGTTTTACACAGCATTAACTTGTGCCAAGCAGTTAGCGATTGTCGTTGGTTCCAAGAAAGCGATATCCAAGGCTTTGCGTTCTGGTGACGGCCAACTGCGATATACGCGATTACAGCAGCGGTTGGAAAGCGCTTTTTTGCACCCGACGATTGCAATTTAGAAATGTTCAACAAGAAAGGCAGAGGGCAGGAGGCAGGAGGCAGAAGGAATACTGTTTTCGCCTTCTGCCCGTGACCACAGGGAACATGAGTCTGAGTCCCCCACCATAATCTCTGCCACAGGTGGCCAATAATTGGGCGAAACTGCCTAAAAGCCTTGCTATTAAAAGTTAATTCCGAATTTTCCTTTAAAGTTCAGCATAACATCTACGGAAGAGCCAAAACTTCTTACTTCTTACTCATTACTTATTACTTCTCTAGCTCCCGTTTGCGGTTCTAGAAAAAAAGTGTCTTAAACACAAAGCAATCAAGCCGCCAAAGGCGGCAAGGCAGGAGGCAGGAGGCTCAGTTGGCAGAAGGGACACCTCTCCCATGAAGGGAAGAGGTTTGTGCTACGGACGCATCTTTTCTCATGCTGTGCATCGCACTTCGTGCCGCAACGCTAACGAAAAGAATATTCCTACTTTTTCGCCCACTAGGGGCGAAAGCGTTGCGGAACGTAGTTCGGTTTGTACCTTTTCTTCCAACTGAGCCTCCTGCCCTCTGCCTCCTGCCTTTCCTTTATCAAACCACTCTCAAAAAATAAACTAAAAATGACTCTATAGTTTTATAGCGTGATAGCGCTGAAAAAGTAGTACACTGCGGCGTAAATAAACCCCCTATTCCGATTGGTACTGAAGCAACATAAGTAGGGAAGAATTTTGTACAAGTTCTTTTAAATAAGCACCTTTGTCGATTTTTCAACCAAATACTACATTCGTAGTATTTGTATATTGAATTTGGAGGACGCTCTTTGACCCTTTTATATCATTTATTAACTATAAAGTCATTTTTAGTTTATTTTTTTCACCTACTTTTAGGCTTTTCAAAATAAATACCCTGCTGAACAATTGCATAAAAGTATTGTGTTTGTCATGCTCCTCAGTATTAGAGGTGTACTATACGCAAAAATCTAGAAATTTTCAGTCGCTTGAGGGTGACTTGAAACGCCCATTTTAAAGGACAATAAAAATCAGACACTATAAAACCAGACGAAACTATGATTGTGTCTGATTATTAAGGGAGTAATAAAAATGACGCTCTCTCTTGTCCACATAACAGCCCATAGAAAGGCGATCGCTTCCTTGCCAGTAGCGCAGGCGGAGGCGAAGTTGATTGCGCTGTGGTTGGAGGGAAAAGCGTCGTCTTCTATTCGGGCTTACCAGCGATACACTAGGCGATTTCTGGATTTTCTGGACAAGCCGCTCAAAAAAGTGACTTATGAAGACTTGGTAGAATACGCTAGTTCTTTTGGGGGCAATGCCGAAAGCACAAAGCGGATATACATCGCTTGTGCCAAAAGCTTGATTAGTTTCGCTCATAAAATTGGATATCTCCCTTTTAATGTGGGTATGGCACTAAAACTGGGTGAATTACCAGATGTAATCAACGAACGCTATCTTGATGAAGCTGATATTAAATTGTTGGTACGGGCAGCTTCTAAGCATTTAGCTGATGCTAAAACTCCTAAGCGCCAGTACACAGCCCTACGTAATTTGTTAATTATCAAACTCCTGTATCAGGCAGGGTTACGGGCAAGTGAAATCTGTGATCTGACTTGGGGAGATTTGACACCCC
>NZ_JADEXU010000050.1 GCF_015206895.1 Nostoc sp. LEGE 12450
AAGTTTGGTCTTGCTCATGCGTCAGAAATACCCTTAAACGTGCCCCCATACACAAATCACTTTGTAGATGCATTTTCAGTATTTATATATCTTAACATACCGGATTTTTTTGATGCCTACCTACTTACACCCCTCCCAACCCTCTCTTTTTCAAGGTGCGTGACAGTGCAGGTGGAGTATTTTTGTACTTCACAAACTTGAAATCTGCTAATCCGCTACTCTATTAGTATCAATTAGGATAGGACGCTAAAGATGGTAATCCTAAATCATTCATGAAAAGTTAGACCCTCGACTTCTCAAAGAAGTTGGTAATATTGAGAGCGCTAATTTTCACAAATAACATAGGATGTTTATCAAACATTTTTTGAATAAAACTAAAGCCACCAATAAAGACGCAATCCATTTATTTATGTCTTATAAATCAGGTTTACAAGCTTGATTTTTATAAAATTTATGAATAAAAATGTAATCAGCAGTTAAGCAATACACAGCTTAATCGCTGCCAAATCTACTCGGCTGTGACGAATTATTTTAGGAGAAAATTATGGCGAGTATCGCTCTTTCGCAACTAAATACCACTGGTTCTGAACTGTTCCAAGATTCTGAAAGCTTCCTCAACGACCTGAACAATGTAGATTCCATCACTATTTATGGTGGTGGTGATGATGGTGATGTTTCCGATGTTGCCGAAGGTATCGAGCCACTTTTAGGTTATGGTGCTAAGGGACTAGAGTTCGGATTGTTAGGCTTCGGAGCTAGCTTGACTGCACACATCGCCAAGTCATTTAGCGGCGCAGATACTGATTTGTAATTGACTACTGAGCTACATTTCTCTGTGTCAGTTTTTGAATTAGCGATTAAGTCATACACGGCTTAATCGCTGCCAAATCTGCTCAACTGTGACAATTATTTTCGGAGAAAATTATGGCGAGTATCGCTCTTTCGCAACTAAATACCACTGGTTCTGAACTGTTCCAAGATTCTGAAAGCTTCCTCAGCGACCTGAACAATGTAGATACCATTACTATTTATGGTGGAGATGTTTCCAGTGTTGCCAATGGTATCGAGCCACTTTTAGCTTATGGCATTAAAGGGCAAGAGTTCGCATTGTTAGGCTTTGGAGCTAGCTTGACTGCACACATCGTCAAGTCATTTAGCAGCGCAGATACTGGCTTTTAATTGACTCCTGAGCTACATTTCTCTGTGTAAGTTTTTGAATTAGCGATTAAGTAATACACGGCTTAATCGCTGCCCAACTCTGTTGAAATGTAACAATTATTTTAGGAGAAAATTATGGCAAGTATCGCTCTTTCGCAACTAAATACCACTGGCTCTGAACTGTTCCAAGATTCTGAAAGCTTCCTCAGCGACCTAAACAATGTAGATTCCATCACTATCTATGGTGGTGGTGAAGGTGGTGATGTTTCCAATGTTTCTGAAGGTATTGAGCCACTTTTAGCTTATGGCATTAAGGGACAAGAGTTCGCATTGTTAGGCTTTGGAGCTAGCTTGACTGCACACATCGTCAAGTCATTTAGCGACACAGATACTTACTTGTAATGGACTCCTGAGCTACATTGCTCTGTGGAACTTTTTGAATTAGCGATTAAGTAATACACGGCTTAATCGCTGCCCAACTCTGTTGAAATGTAACAATTATTTTAGGAGAAAATTATGGCAAGTATCGCTCTTTCGCAACTAAATGCTACTGGCTCTGAACTGTTCCAAGATTCTGAAAGCTTCCTCAGCGACCTGAACAATGTAGATTCCATCACTATTTATGGTGGTGGTGAAGGTGGTGATGTTTCCAATGTTTCTGAAGGTATTGAGCCACTTTTAGCTTATGGCATTAAGGGACAAGAGTTCGCATTGTTAGGCTTTGGAGCTAGCTTGACTGCACACATCGTCAAGTCATTTAGCGACACAGATACTTACTTGTAATGGACTCCTGAGCTACATTGCTCTGTGGAACTTTTTGAATTAGCGATTAAGTAATACACGGCTTAATCGCTGCCCAACTCTGTTGAAATGTAACAATTATTTTAGGAGAAAATTATGGCAAGTATCGCTCTTTCGCAACTAAATGCTACTGGTTCTGAACTGTTCCAAGATTCTGAAAGCTTCCTCAGCGACCTGAACAATGTAGATTCCATCACTATTTATGGTGGTGGTGAAGGTGGTGATGTTTCCAATGTTTCTGAAGGTATCGAGCCACTTTTAGCTTATGGCATTAAGGGACAAGAGTTCGCATTGTTAGGCTTTGGAGCTAGCTTAGTTGCACACATCGTCAAGTCATTTAGCGACACAGATACTTACTTGTAATGGACTCCTGAGCTACATTGCTCTGTGGAACTTGTTGAATTAGCGATTAAGTAATACACAGCTTAATCGCTGCCCAAATCTGCTCAACTGTAACAATTTTTGTAGGGTAAAATTATGGCTAGTATTGCTCTTTCGCAACTAAATACCACTGGTTCTGAACTGTTTCAAGATTCTGAAAGCTTCCTCAACGACCTGAACAATGTAGATTCTATCACTGTTTATGGTGGTGGTTATGAGATTTCCAGCGTTGCTCATGGTATCGAGCCACTTTTAGCTTATGGCGTTAAGGGACAAGAGTTCGCATTGTTAGGCTTCGGAGCTAGCTTGACTGCACACATCGTCAAGTCATTTAGCAGCGCAGATACTGACTTTTAATTGACTACTGAGCTACATTGCTCTGTGGAACTTTTTAAATTAGCGATTAAGTAATACACAGCTTAATCGCTGCCAAATCTGCTCAACTGTAACAATTTTTGTAGGGTAAAATTATGGCTAGTATTGCTCTTTCGCAACTAAATACCACTGGTTCTGAACTGTTTCAAGATTCTGAAAGCTTCCTCAACGACCTGAACAATGTAGATTCTATCACTGTTTATGGTGGTGGTTATGAGATTTCCAGCGTTGCTCATGGTATCGAGCCACTTTTAGCTTATGGCGTTAAGGGACAAGAGTTCGCATTGTTAGGCTTCGGAGCTAGCTTGACTGCACACATCGTCAAGTCATTTAGCAGCGCAGATACTGACTTTTAATTGACTACTGAGCTACATTGCTTTGTGGAACTTTTGGAATTAGCGATTAAGTAATACACAGCTTAATCGCTGCCAAATTCTGGTGCAATAAATAGCTTTGAATAAATTAATCTGATTAAAATTCAGCTTTTTTGATTATCAAAAATCAGAAGATTTCATCGGATTAAGCAATTTAAAGCTTGATTATAGCAGTTGATCAATTTTATTAATTTTTTCCTGACTACCGGGCGACATTATTAAGTAATTGATGCTTACTCATGCTCGCATTGACTAATTGATCAATGTTTTTGGGAATTGGAATCCATGTCAAAAATTACCATTTCTGATCTGCATACCGATGATTCAGAAGGTTTTCTAATAGACATTAGCAACCTTGATTACATATCTATATATGCTGGTGCAGATGACGATCTTGCTCAGATTCTTAACTATGGCTTGAAAAACCTTAATTTTGCTTTGTTGGCATTTGCTATCCATGAAGTTGCAGAGTTAGCAGAATCATTCAACACTCAATAGTGCATCAATTCAAATCAAAAGGTTAAACATTCCAGGAATTTTTAACTTTTTTTGGTTAATTCATACAACCGAAAATAATAGGTATTGTATGATAATCCATCTACACATAGTTAGTAGGTATAATAGGTTGTTAATCTATTAAAAATATTAACTATGCAAAAGCTCTTAATTGTTAACATTGATACTTTCGTGAAGCCATGACATCATTTGTATTGAGTTCTAAAAATGCTTTTGATTATCTGATTCTTCAAGGATTATGTACTCAAAATGAAAAGTCTTTAAGCAAAATCGAGCTAGTACCGGCTAAAAACTTTAACTTATTAATCAGCTTACCAGATAACCGAAAACTCCTAATTAAGCAAGAGCCTCACAAAAGAGAGGGAAAGACTTCTGGCGAGTTTTTAAAAGAATGGCGAGTTCATAACTTTTTGCAAACTTTCCCAGAACTAAGCGACATTCGCTCCTATTTCTCAGAAGCAGTACATTTTGATCCTGAAAATTCAATCTTTGTTTTCAATTATCTAACTAACTATCGGGATTTGATGGATTTTTATGTGGAGAGGAATTTGAAATTATTTCCTATAAAGATTGCAATGCTAGTTGGAACTACTTTGGCATCAATTCATCGCCTATCTATTGACTGTCAAGAGTATCAAGAGTTTTTCCTAAATAAGAATATATTTGGCCAAGGAATTCCTAACCTAAATCTTGGAATGGATAGAGTTTCCCCGGCAGTTTTTGGCAAGTTGCCTACCGATGGACTAAAATTTTTGTCTCTTTATCAACGTTATGATAGCCTAGGGCAGGCGATCGCAGAGTTGAATAATGCCTTCATTCCCTGTTGTTTAACCCATAACGATCTGAAACTAAACAATATTCTCCTCTCCCTAAATTGGGAAGAAGCTGCTTTTAATGAATCGTCCTCAGATGAGAGTATTATTCGATTGATTGATTGGGAACGTGGCGCTTGGGGAGATCCAGCTAGTGATTTAGGAACACTGATAGCCAGCTATCTACAACTTTGGCTACACAGCATGATTACTAGTAAAACAATGGCGATTCAAGAGTCTTTACGCCTAGCAACAACTCCTCTACATTTGCTGCAACCTTCCATTAGAGAGTTGGTGATTGCTTATCTCTCTGTTTTCCCCGAAATTACAGAACATCGTCCTGATTTTTTACAGAGAGTTATGCAGTTTTGCGGTTTCGCTTTGATTAAATCTATTCAAGCCAAACTCCAGCACGAAAAAACTTTTGGTAATAAAGGTATTTGCATACTCCAGGTTGCTAAAAGTTTATTATGCCGTCCAGAAGCATCGATACCAACAATTTTTGGTGTAGATGCATCAGCCCTCTCTCCCATTAACTTATCTCCCGCTTCAAAATAAATTCCAAGTCAACAAGGGGACGCAAACATTTTTTGTTTGTCTGTCCCTATCTCTCCACATTATTGACAGGCAAGTTTCTATGCAACTATTAGATTCGCTGGCAAATCAACTATCAGATATTCCAGAATCATTGCAGATATCACTACAAGATATCGTTCATAAGGTTGAAATCCAGTCTTACCATTCTATTAGACATCCAGATTTTGGTCCGGTGGAAGTACCAGAATCAATAGTCTCTCACTTTCAACAATTATCTTTAGATTTTCAAAATAAGTTTTTGAGTCATCAATTACGTAGTATACTTTACGCCTTATACTACAATGGCTCATTGAAAAGTCTTCCGTCATCCAATAAAGAAGCAGCGAATTTGGCTTTAAACCAAGATATCGAAAACAATACACTATTTGGTGTAGATATAGCTTTTTACGATCGCTTGCATGAAAATAACAGAGGTGTAGGCTACTGGAATGATAATTGGCTGGTTTTAAAAGAAGACGTAGATGGTAGTTTGGTGGTGCATAAGAACGATTTGAGACTGCACGTTGAACCAGATAGCTTACAACAACCTGCTAATATTGGTGACTCAATAGCAATCAAAATGCCTAAGAATCTGGTGCAAAACGGATTTTATATGGCAATTGCTAATGCAGCTATGGCTCGAAATTATCAAACTTTGGTACGTGTCTACTTCAATTTGACCCCCGAAGGCTCAGTTGCAGTCATGAACGATTTGACTAGCCAACTCAATGCTATATCCATTGCCTTCTCATTTAAAGCATTGTACAACCCTTCTGATTATGGGCGTTACGACTCAGCAGTGCTTTATTTTGACAAAAAGGACTATGAACTTGTTCGTCCAGTCTTAGAGAGGGTATATAAAGAAAATCAAGTGCATTTTCAGCAGCAAGTACCTTTATTTACCAAGTTTATAGCACCAGGGTTAGCGATCGCTGAAGAACCAGACCGTAAATTTGGCGACCAAGAAAGTTTTGGTACACATCGATGCCAAATTGTTGCTAATGGTTTGCTTGAAGCTTGGCATCTAGGGAATGATACGCCAGCAGATAAGATAGCAGCAATTCTGCGGCATTTCTCATTATGGGAAATTGAATTGCAACGTCCTTACCTAAATGCAAATTCGGATGATATCTACACTTCTATAAATCTCTGAACCGCCGAATCTGATACTCCCAGTTCTTGATTGGAGATATCTTTTCACTCACTGAATTTTAGATTTTAAATAATGAGGCTTAGGGCTTAAGAATTAACCATTAATCAGGGGCTTAAGTCTTAAGCTTTATTATTAATAGCTATTTTTTCAACACCAAACCCCACGCTATAGGGGCAATTTATGTAGATGTAAAGCGGCTTATCGCAGGATGTCGCCCCTAGTAAAAATAATAAATAATTTCGGTTGTTTTTGCGTAAGTTTTGAAAAGAATATGACAAGTATTTGTAATTATTTTTATAAAATTCATGTATCTATTGGATTCAATATGAGAGCAAAAATGGAATTATTATTCAATATCAAAATTTTACTTGTAAAGCAATAATTACAAGCTGTAATTATCAATTTTTTCTGACATTCTTATTATTTAAATTTTAGTGAATGTTTGGCTTAACGTCATAAAACTAATATAGAGGTATTGACAAATACAGTAGCTCTAAATCAGTTGTGGGAAAATAATAAGGTTGTGAATGTCACTAAGTATTGGGTGCAAAATGTGGAGACGTTCGCTAACTGAATTGAACGAAGCCTATTGAAAACTTCGTGAAATCAAAAGCGCATTTACACACAAACTTATAAGGTAGTTAAAATGACTTACGATTCAGAAGATGTGCAAAAAATTCTTGAAATAGCACTCACTCGCAAACAGGAAGGTGAATTTTCACGAGAACAGCTTATAGAAATGGCATCTGAGTTAGGCATTTCTTCTGATATTTTGGAAAAAACTGAAAGAAAGTGGTTAGTTCAGCAAGAAGAGGAACGGTCACGACGTACATTTAATACTTTCCGACGCAGAGCTTTTTGGGGGCATTTTGTTTCCTTCCTGGCAGTGAATTTATTCCTCATTCTCTTGAATTTAATCACTAGTCCTGGTTATTTTTGGGCTATTTTCCCAGCATTAGGATGGGGTTTAGGATTATTTTTTCATTGGTGGGGCGTTTATCAGAGTAAATCAGAGGATTACGAAATTGCCTTTCAGAAATGGCGTTCACAAATTTAACTAAAATTCAAGTCAGATTCTGATAATTTTTTAGGGCGATCGCTTCACTAATCACTGTGACAAAAGTTTAACTACCCTCAACAAGTAGGGGCAAAGCGGTTTCCCGCAGGGTATTGCCCCTACTTGTCTAGTTAATTAGGATGGTGGCTGAATTTACGCTGTACTTCATTAGTGACTGTGACGAAATTTTACTTATCTTCAAACAAGGGGATTTTGCCCTTTATTTTGGTTAATTGAGACTGTTCGCTATAACTTATGTAGGATCGTTGAGGTTGATCCAGACCTCTTTACCGAGAAAGCCAGGATATTCAGCCAGCGCTGTTGTTCAAATTTGCGTGTCCTTCTGGATAAAATTTTCCCTTAAATGTGGGGCAACCTCAAACTTGAGTAGTTCTATAATCACACCCTACGATCCTGTGTTTGCTAATTTGCCAAAATAGAGATGTAGGCTAGAAGAACTACGCTTTTTGCATAGCTTCATTGCCTACACTCAGTAGCAAGGGTCAGCTGCTTTGACACAAGTAAGAGGAAGGGAATATGGATAACAACAACTGGTTACAACAGCTAATGATGATGGGTCTTGGCACAACGTCTTTAGTAGCAGAAAAACTGCGCCAAGTCAGCGATGACTTGGTTAAAGATGGTAAGCTCAATCCTGAGCAAGCTAAGGCAGTTATAGATGATATTGCCCAGCAGTTAAAGTCGGAGCAGGGAAACTGGGATGTCCAAATGCAACGACAAATGCGAAATATGATGCAAGATTTAGGCGTAGCTCGACAGTCGGAAGTGGACGAACTACGGGGTAGAATTGACCGTTTAGAGCGGCAATTGCGCGATTTGGAAAATAAGCTTTGGCGTTAAGATGTCCTTTCTGATTTAAACTAATTGTGTCCTATTGGTAATCTTTTTGCCAGGATACTTAAGTAAGGAGAACTGATTTTGAAACCAATTTTCCTCAGCGTGGCGTTCATGCTGGTGTGTGTTGTGCTTTTGGCTGTGGGGCAAGTAGGCAGTAAACAGAATAGTGCCATTGCTGCTCAGTTAACCCAAACGCCGCCAGCGGCCACAACTGTAACTGAAAACAATATCTTAATTGCGAGTAATACTATGTCTGACGCTAATGCCGTAACCACCCCCTCTGGATTGAAGTATGTGGAGTTAAAAGAGGGGACTGGGGCGACTCCTCAACCAGGACAAACGGTTGAAGTTCACTATGTTGGCACTCTAGAAGATGGTACTAAGTTTGATAGTTCACGCGATCGCGGCCAACCCTTCAGCTTTAAAATTGGCGTAGGACAGGTAATCAAAGGTTGGGACGAGGGAGTTAGCACGATTAAAGTAGGCGGTCGTCGTAAGTTAATCATCCCATCTGAGTTAGGCTATGGCGCTCGTGGTGCTGGTGGCGTGATTCCACCCAATGCAACTCTAATTTTTGATGTGGAATTGCTGGGAGTTAAATAAAGGTTGGGGTATTGGGCATTGGGCACTTGTACTGAGCGGAGTCGAAGTATGGGGCATTGGCTTTTCCCAATACCCAATCCCCAGTCCCCAATTCAACGGCTAAATTTTTAAATTTTGAAACTTTGTAAACTGTGGATTAAATAAAAGTTTCGCTGTCCCTGTAGGCCCGTTGCGGTGTTTAGCTATAATTACTTCTGCGATGCCGCGATCGGGAGTATCGGGAGAGTAGTATTCATCGCGGTATAGCATGATTACTAAATCCGCGTCTTGTTCAATCGAACCGGATTCTCTCAAATCTGACAACATCGGACGCTTATTAGTACGCGCTTCCACCCCTCGACTTAACTGAGATAAAGCAATAACTGGTACAGATAATTCCCGCGCTAAACCTTTGAGTTGACGCGTAATTTTTGACAATTCTTGAACTCGATTATCGCCTGCTCCTTCCATCAATTGTAAGTAATCTATTACAATTAATCCTAATTCAGTTCCAACTTCCGCTTGCAGTCTTCTTGATTGACTACGCATTTGTGTAACTGTAATATTCGGCGTGTCATCAATATAAATTGGCATCTCGGAAAGGATACCAATAGCACGGCTTAAAGGTTCCCATTGTGTTTGACTGAGGCGACCAGTCCGCAGATAACTACTTTCAATTTGCGCTTCACTAGCTAATAAACGTTGTGTCAATTGCTCTTTGGACATTTCCAAGCTGAAAAAAGCAACTGGTAATTTATAAGAAGCAGCTATATTATGAGCAAGGTTTAAGCAAAAGGCTGTATTGTGTACACAGATATCATTAGCAACAAAATTGTGTGTTTCTGGAATTGTCAAGTCATAAACCTGCTTGTTACCCATTGACTCAATCGCAACTATTTCATCCCAATAAACATCACTGGTTGCTAACTGTTGAAGTGGTAAATTATCTAAAGCTGTAGCTAGTATCCAAAGCCTTTCCCGTTTTAGGGCACGTTTACCAACATGCATATTTGTATAACCTTGAATCCCTGCATATCTAGCTAAATTACTCCAAGTTTCATTACCTTTTGCTAATGCTATTTGTTCCCAAATCTCTACAGGTATCAAGTCACGATTAGTTTGATATCTTTTTTGAGATATTGCTGCTGCAACTTTTTCTATTGCTTCTTCTTTACTGAAGATACCTATTTCGGCGATAAAGGTTTTAATAGATAAGGCATCAGTAATATCTAATTGCCACGCTGGTCTGCGGGTGTTTTTATATTTAACAGACCGTTTTTTGAGAGATGCAATAATCCCAAATCGTAATAAAAGATGTTGAATTTGTCTGGCTAGTTTTTCGCTGACTGTTGCATAGCCTAACTGTGATTGACCGCTAGTAAGCAGTGCAGCCCATCCATCAGTAGCAAAGAGACGATTAAGGAATAAGGCTATTTGCGATCGCTCTAACTTAAAAATGATGTTTGGTATAGTTTTAGAATGAGCATCTTTGCCCCACAAACCTAATTCTTCTAACCAAAGCGTTAGCGAATTCTTCCGAGATTTGCTCATGCAGGCAAATCCATGAGATACAAACTCTTCTGATTCTAATTGTAAAATTTCGCATAATAGCTCAAAATTTTCTAAATTTGGTACACAGACTCCTTGCTTCCAAGCGCAAAGTAAAGTAGGACTGACTCCAATTAATTGACTTATTTCTTTTCCTGTCAATGAGTGTGATTGAATCGCTAGTTTAAAACTTTCAGCAAAAACCTGTCTTTGACTAGCAATAAATTCTAAATCTCCTCGAACACAAAGTGATGGTGTGCGTTTTCCTTGAGAAGTTTCCCAACGCACTGTTAAACCACCAAAATCCGCAACTGCTTGCAAAAAATCGGTTTGCAGTAATGAATTACTATTTGTAAATCGTGGAGTGCAGTTAGTTAATCCGCCATCGCCAATTAAATAAGCTAATAACTTGACTTCGCACTCGCGCATAGAATGTGAGCCAAACACATCTATTTTTCGCGGGATAGCGATTTTATCACCAACTTTCAAATTTTCTAGTTTTTGCCAGCCTTTAATAGTCAAATACGGGTGGGTGATTGTAGTTTCAATAGACCTACCTAAGCGAGTTGTTACCCGAAAAACTGGTTTGATACCATCATCTACAAATGCACAGGGTTGAGTAAAGGTAAATTTCCAGTCATTATTTAACGTCAATAATGAACCACTTGTGTTGAGCATCTCGGCTCCGCTCGATGGAACCGGAGTCGAAACATGACGTTGTTTATATAATTCTTCAATTGTGGTAATTGTTCCATCTGCCAAAACTATTTCTGAATCATGGCTAAGGCATTTTCCCATTGATGGGCGGCCCGCAACAATAATCAAATCAGAACGTTGAAAGCCACTGGTCATGGCATCTAAATCGTAAAATCCGCAGGGAACACCAGGTAAGGCGATGCCTTGATTTCGATCCTCAATATCCTGGAAATTATTAATTAGAGTATCAGAAATGTGAACTAAACCCGATTGGGGACGTTCTTGAGTTACACCGAATACTTTCTGTTCTGCCTGATCTAAAACAGTTGGTAACTCGGTTTCTGTCTCGTAACCAAGATGTACAATTTCATTGCCAGCTTTAATTAACTGCCGCCGCAGGTATTTTTCCATCACCAACCCTGCGAGGGCATCGATGTTCACGGCTGAGACTGTGCGGTCTACCAGAGTTGCTAGTTTATTTCTGCCGCCTATGCGGGTAAGCATCTCATGGTCAGTTAGCCAACTTGTGACTGAAAGCAAATCTGTGGGTTTACCTTGGGTGTGGAGCCTCACAGCTGCCTGATAAATATCTTTATGGGCGCTAATGTAAAAAGCTTCGGGAAGGAGGCGATCGCTAACTCGACTAATCGCTTCTGGATCTAGCAAAATACCCCCCAAAATCGCTTCTTCGGCCTCAATATTTTGTGGGGGGAGGCGATCGCTACCATCACCTTTAAAATTCAGTTCTTCAGCCATAAAGGATTTTAGTTTTGACGATTTTGCTAGCCGGGAGTATGGGAGTTATGCAATTTTAGATTTTAGATTTTAGATTTTTTCCAATCAAAAATCCAAAATTCCAAATCTAAAATTGGCAGAGTTAGGAATTGTTACCCCTGCTCCCTCGTCCCCCTTCTGAGTTAACTAGCGACGACTTGAATATCGACTTGTGCCGCTACATCAGAATGCAGCTTGATTTCGGCTTGGTAAGTACCAAGGTGGTTAATATCGGGGATGGTAATTCCACGTCGATCCACTTCTTGACCGGTGGCTGCTTTAATTGCATCTGCAACATCTTGGCTGGTGATAGTACCGAAAATTGCTTCGTTTTCACCAACTTGCTTGGCAATTGTCAAGCTACCAACTTTTTCAAGAGATTCTTTTTGCTCAAGAGCTTGTTGTCTGAGTTCTAATTGCCGTTGACGCTCTTGTTCACGACGGCGTTCTACTTGCTTGAGAATACCAGGAGTGGCATTAGTTGCCAATTTTTGGGGAATCAGATAATTACGAGCGTAGCCGGGAGCTACTTCCACTAAGTCGCCAGATTTCCCCAGCTTGCTGATATCTTGATTTAAAACTAACTGTACGCGTTTCGCCATCGTTTTTCCTGTAAAATCTGATTAATTTGGGTAAGGCTTGATAAGCTCACAATGTCACTGCTGTATTCCAAGCTTCTTTGCCTACACCCTAAAGCTTACAGATCGTAGCGAAAGGAAGGGTGCGATCGCAACTATTCCCACTAAAAAGTTAAGGGAATGGGAATTGGGAATGGAGAATGGGGAAGAAGCAGGGGAGCAGGGAGCAGGGGACAAGGGGACAAGGGGACAAGAGGTGAGAACTTGAAACAAGTCTTTCCCCTTGTCCCCAATTCTCATTGTCCCCAAGCCCAATTCCCAATTCCCAATCGCTAAAAGTTATTTTTCATTTCCCGTATCCGCGCAAAAGTTTGCACTCCATCGCTACTCTTAACAGTTGATTGTAATGATGGCTGATCCCAACGTAAAAAAGGATTGGTGTGCTTCTCCACTCCCAGCAATGAGGGGATGGTAGCTTCTCCTCGACTACGGTAAGCTTTTACTTCGTTGAAGCGTCTTTGTAAGTCGGCGTTGTCGCCATCCACAGTTAAGGCAAATTGCAGATTTTTTAAGGTGTATTCGTGGGCACACCAAATACGGGTATTATCAGGTAGAGAACGCAGTTTGCTTAAAGAATCTACCATTTGGGTTGGTGTTCCTTCAAATAAACGACCGCAACCGCCGGAAAATAGGGTATCACCACAAAATAAATCGCCTGTCTCACTAGCTTTTTGAGGTGGAAAATAGTAAGCGATGTGAGCGCGGGTATGTCCAGGAACGAAGATAACTTCAGCTATGCGGTCTGCAAACTCGACGTGATCGCCTTGTTGCAAAAATACCTGTTGTCCTGGAATCCTACCACGATCCTCGGCTCCTCCATAAACTATCAGTTGGGGAAATTTTTCGATTAATTGTTTATTACCACCCACATGATCGTTATGGTGATGCGTGTTAAAAATTGCTACCAACTCAGCTTTTAACTCTGCCAGTTTCTTTAATACTGGTTGAGCCTCTGCTGGATCGACAACAGCCGCGATATTGCTTTTGTCGTCATATAACAAGAATATGTAGTTGTCTGAGAGTGCTTCCAGACGGATTACCTGCATTACCTCTGCTCCCTTACAACATAAATGTTTGGTATTGAGTAGCAATCCTAGATTCCAGTGAATAATAGTGCTACATTCACAAGCTATATCAAGTGTTTATACTTTGTTTATTATAGCTGTAGTGCAATATTACCTATGATATTATACTTCTGTGTTTACACGGTAATTATACTTAAAGAAAGTAAAAATTAGGTGAATTTATCAGTGAATTTTCTCTGGGAATAGTTATAAATATAAAGTTAAATTTATTTTAATATTTTTTTACTTAAACATAATCAATATTCAAATTCACATTTTGCTGATCTCTACTCTATCAAATTTGACTATAACTCAAACTAGAGTAAGATTTTATGACAATAAATAAGTATCTAATTTTCAAAGTCAACAAAAATTATTCATTTGATTTATGTCAACACCAACTAAAGGTTTTATTACAATTCTAACTGGACTTTATTCGTTTCAAGATTGTATTCATTTTTTAGCAGCAGTCAGAAAGTTTCATCAAGAGCCGATCATTATTTTGATTGACCAAGTTCCAATAGTTCTTTATCCCTTGTTAAAGGCATTCAAAAATGTAATTTTAAAACCAGCGCCTGCAAACGAAAATACTGTTTTAGCATCGCGGCAAGCAAAATTGGCTCTATATGAAGCTTCTGAGTTTGATAAAACAATTTACCTAGATTCGGATATTTGTTTACTTACAAATATCAATGATGTATTTGACTATTTAGATGAATATGAGTTTTTACTAACCGAAGATGTGCAACCTTCTATTCTTAAGGCTACAAACTTATTACGTGGTAAACAAGAAGACCTTTTGCCAAATGTTCTGCCAATTTTGCAATCAGTAGGATTACCATTACAAGCAGATAGTGTGCAATATAATGGCGGTTTTATGGCTTTTAGGAAAACAGAAGTAACCAAGATATTTTTTGACGAATTTAAACGTTATTTTGAAATTGTCAAAAATAATCAAGATAAATTACTTTTAAAAGATCAAGGGGCTTTTGCTTCTGCGATCGCATCTGTACAACCTCATAAGAAAATCTTACCACCAACCTATAATTATCTCAGCAAGTGGCAGGATGCTTATGATATTCAGGATACGATTAAAGTTCTTCACTGTACTTATCCTTATCGGCCTCAATATGCTAAAGATATTAGTCGTTCCTTATATACAAGGGTTTTTGACAGATTCGCTAAAGTATTTTTACCGAATCAAGTTACAAATCCTTGGCGCATTAAATAAAAATTAAGTATAAAAACAGTGAAAAATTTTTCCAAGATATCGCTGTTGGTTTCAGATTTATCAAGTGCAGCTATTTTGCGTGCATACTTGATAGCAACAGCCCTAAGAAACTTAGAATATGAAGTTGAAATTATGGGGTTTTTATTTGGAAACAACTTATATCGAAATTTACCATCAGAATTAAACGTTTATAATTTGCCGGGTAAAAATTTTCCCGATTTTTTCGGAGAAATTAACAAATTTCTACCAAAAATTAATGGAGATATAATTTATGCAATCAAACCACAAATAGCGAGTTTTGGAGTTGCCTTACTAAAGAAAATATTTAGCCAAAAAGCATTAATTTTAGACATAGATGATTGGGAACTTAGTTGGTATGGTGGCGATGACTGGCATTATAATTTCACACCCAAACAATTAGCCAGAGACTTGTTAAAATCAGACGGCGCACTCAGGAATCCTTATCATCCTTTGTACGTGAAATGGATGGAAGGTTTGGTAAGTAGCGCTGATGCGGTGACGGTGCATACTAACTTTTTGCAGCAGCGTTTTGGGGGTACATTTGTTCCCAATGGTAAGGATACTGCTTTATTTGATCCTGCTCGATATGATGCTGAGTCCAGCAGAAATCGTTATGGTTTATCTGAATATCGTATTTTAATGTTTCCTGGTGCGCCAAGACCCTACAAAGGTCTAGAAGATGTTCTCATAGCGCTCGATAAAATCAATCAACCAGACTTAAGACTAGTGATTGTAGGTGGCAGTCCTTATGATGATTATGATCAGCAACT
Source organism: Nostoc sp. LEGE 12450 (assembly GCF_015206895.1). GTDB lineage: Bacteria > Cyanobacteriota > Cyanobacteriia > Cyanobacteriales > Nostocaceae > Nostoc. The sequence continues at coordinate 15,386 of NZ_JADEXU010000050.1, forward strand.
TCAACAAAAGTGGGGACGCTGGATTATCAAATTACCAAAGTATCCAGCGGATGTGATGCCTGATTTAGTAGCAGCAGCTCACATTGTAGTTGTTCCCCAACGAGATACCCCAGAAACTCGCGCTCAATTTCCTCTGAAGTTGACAGATGGAATGGCAATGGCTAAACCTGTATTATCAACGCGCGTTGGAGATATTCCCAAAATATTAGGTGATACTGGTTATTTAGTCGATCCTGCTTGTCCTGAACAGATTGCTGAACAGATTCAATGGATTTTTCAGAATTTAGAGTCAGCAAACCAGCAAGGTATCAACGCAAGAAAAAGATGTGTAGAACACTATAGTATAGAGGCTATGGCTTCGGTATTAAAGTCGGTAATTTCTCGGTTGTAAATATTAATATGTAAGGAAGCGTAAATTGAAGAAAGTGGGAGGTAGAGGAACTTTTCAGTTTGGGGTTCAATCTTGGATAAATTGAGACCACGCAAAATTTGTGAGGACTCAAACCACAAGCTCACTTTGATGGCGGCAGGAAAAAATCGCTCTTGTAATCTCCCCTTACGATAGGGCAATATTCTTCCAGCAATAACTGCCTCTTTTGTTGGAATATTGAAAATTATTTAGTTTGTCTATTTGATATTAGCAATTTTGGCAAGTAATTTGTGAATAATATTAATAATTGAAAATTGCATAGAAATACCCAATGTCTACCAGAAAACTGCTATTACGATTCGCTAGACCCTATCCAGGTTTGATTCTGCTGACAATATTGTTAGGATTTTCTGGAGCTTTATTTAATGGGATTAGCACCGCTTTAATTGTGCCGGTGGTTTTAAAAATCGTGGGACAAGAAGTAGATTTAAGTACTGCTCCTCCTATCCTAAAAACGATGATATCTCCATTTGATAATACTCCAGAACCTTACCGGATAGGAGTAATGGCTGGGGCAATTATCTTCACAATTATTTTAAAGAATTTAGCGACTTATGCCAGTTCCTTAGCATCGAGTTCTTTAACCCGAAAGCTAACATCAGATATGCGTGAAACTGGGTTAAAGCTATTACTAGAAATTGATATAGATTATTATGCCAAAACTAAGGTTGGTGATTTAATCAACCGTCTTGGTGGAGAAATTGGCAGGTCTGCAAGTTCTATAGGTAGTATCGTCAAGATAGTTATCCTGGCAATCACAGTTTTAGTTTTTGTCAGTTTGTTGCTGTCAATTTCTTGGCAGTTAACAATTGCTGCTACGCTTTTATTATCGTTGGTGACGTTAGTAAACCAGTATGCCATTTCCCGGTCAAGAAATTTTGGGAAGCAGTTGAGTGAGATGTCTAGAGCATATTCAGTCTCCGTACTGGAAACTCTGAACGGAATTCGATTGGTAAAATCGACGGGAAATGAAGAAAAAGAATATCAACGGATTAAAAAACTAATTCGCGATCGCGAGTTAGCAGATTTCCAGTCTCAAGTTAATTCGGAAGCCATTACACCTCTAAGTGAGGTAATGGGTATTACAGCTTTACTGCTGATTGTACTTTTGAGCAAAACCTTCTTTGCTCAACAGGTTTCTTCTCTTTCTACCGTACTCCTGACATATTTATTAGTGCTGCTGCGGGTACTGCCATTGATTTCTCAGTTAAATACTATTCGCAGCAACTTTGCCAGTACCGCAGCTAGTGTAGATGTGACGAATGAGTTTTTGAGCTTGCACGATAAGCCGTTCATGGAGAAAGGTAAGCTTCCCTACACAAAATTAGAAAAGGGAGTGTCTTTTAATTCTCTTTGCTTTGCCTACCCTGGTCATGAAAAGTTGGTACTCAAAGATGTAAATTTATATTTACCGCGTGGTACGACCTTAGCATTGGTAGGTGGTTCTGGGGCTGGTAAATCTACTTTGGCAGACCTTTTACCCAGATTTTATGACCCGATCGCTGGCAGTATTACCATTGACGGCACCGATTTGCGGGAGTTCGAGCTAGTATCCCTACGGAAGCGGATGGGGATTGTCAGTCAAGATACCTTTCTTTTTAATGACTCGGTGCAAAATAACATCGCCTATGGGCGAGCAGAGGCTACTGACGATGAGATTTTGACAGCAGCAAAGCGGGCAAATGCTTATGAGTTTATTAGCAAATTGCCTCAAGGATTTGACACCCTAATTGGCGATCGCGGGGTAATGTTGTCTGGTGGACAAAGGCAAAGATTAGCGATCGCCCGCGCCCTCCTCCAAAATCCCGAAATTCTGATTTTAGATGAAGCCACCAGCGCTTTAGATACCGTTTCCGAACGATTAGTACAATCTGCACTTGACGATCTTAGTCGCGATCGCACCACCCTAGTAATTGCTCACCGCCTTTCCACAGTCCAAAAAGCCGATCAAATAGCTGTGTTAGATCAAGGACAGGTGGTAGAAGTAGGAACCCATGAAGAACTTTTGCAAAAAGGTGCTTACTACTCACGCTTGTACTCCATGCAATTTAGCGATCGCCCTAATAAAAACTTGATTCAGACAAAAATTATTAAGGCAATGCGCCTAAACTCAAAGAAATTTGTCGATCGTCCTGAAGCCGCTACTAAACACAATCAAAGCTTGCTCCGTATCTCTCACGAAATTCGGACACAGTTGAACTCGATGATTGGATTCCTATACTTATTACTTGATGGCTTGGAAGACGATTCTCAAGAACGGCACAAATTAATTGAAGACTCTTACAAATCAGCCTGGAGAATTCTCAACACCATTGATATTTTTGAGGATGTGATTAACTTACAAATAAGGGGGCAAATTCTCTCAATTTCTGACCAAAATCAAAATGTCATCAGCGACTATTATCAAAGCTTTAATCATCTCTCCGTTGAGTTTAGAACTTCTCTTAATCTCATACTTAGCTCTCTCCGTTCTCTAGCAGATAACTTGATAGACACTCCCCAAGAGCCAAATGAATTAATTAGTGAAACTTATGAATCTACTATATGTCTTCTGAATAATTTAGAAAAGTTTGAGGATAGTATTAATGTCTAAAATTATGAAAAATAATACTTTAAAAAAACACTACATTTTTTTCATTGGTGAAGAATTACCCCAGCCAGAGGCTCACCTAGTGCAGTCTACCAATGCTGCTAATGCTGCCGCTAACTTAGGATACTCAACAGTTTTGGTATACCCTGAAAAAGGAGCGGAAGCTAATAACCCAATTAATTTATTGCGTCCTTTTCAACCGAGAAAAACACCAACAGAACTTATTGAATATTACAATCTCCATGACAAGTTAAAAGTTGCTCCATTACCGATGCCTTGGCCGATTGATCATTTTTCGAGCAAATTTACTGACTCCAACACCATTGCAAGCAAGTACTATTTACCATTTCATATACTTCCAACTACTAAACTTGTCCATAGTCGCAACTGGAATTTTGTCAAAGCTGCCATCAAAAATGGCATTCCGGCAATTTATGAACACCACCACCATGAAGAGAAACCATTTGAGCAAGAAATTGTTACAAATCCACTGTTACAAATAGCTGTCACCGTTGTAGAAACAATCCGTGAAAGCATGATTAAAAATGGAATGCCGCCAGAAAAAGTAATTAAGCTGCACAATGGTTTCAATCGCTTGTTTATGCAGAGACAACCAGAAAAAGCCGCAGAATGGCGACAAAAATTATTGCGAGATGAAAACCAAAAATTGGTAGTTTATGCGGGAGCGTTACAGCAATTTAAAGGTATTGATGTACTAATTGATGTGGCTAATGAAATGCCTAATGTGCAATTTGCCTGTGCAGGTGGTAAGCCAGCAGAAGTAGAATATTATCAGCAATTGGTAAAAGAAAAACAGGTTTATAATATTCAATTTTTGGGCTATGTCTTGCATAATGAGTTAGCATCTTTGCTACAAGCAGCAGATGTTTTAGCTCACCCTCATTGTTCGGGAAAAGCGGCAACTTTCACATCTCCTTTAAAGCTGTTTGACTACTTCGCCTCTGGAACTCCCATTGTCTCGACAGAAATCCCTTCATTAGTTGAGTTTCAAGATACAAAAGCGTTCACCGGAGGTGTTGGCGAAGCCATCGCTGCTTGGTGTGAACCAGATAACCCGAGCAAATTTGCCGAAAGTCTGAAGCAGGTTTTAGAAACTCATCCTAGAAGAATAGAAGGTTATCCAGATAGTATCGAATTTGTCAAGCAGTTTTCTTGGGAAAATCGAGCCGCAAAAATTCTTAGTTATGTTGATGAATCTCTGCTACCCCTATTTATCGCATAAAAAGAATCTAGAAGATAAATGACAAATGATTAATAACTAAAATGACTATAAAAACAGTAGGAATGATTAGCAGCTATCGAGGTTTAGAAACTAGAGCCGATTGGCTGTGGCAACAAACCCCGCATCAATTTGGAGTTTGGGGCAATATGCAAATGCAGTCACTAGCAACCAAACCAGATTTTCTGCTGATGTATCAATTTGATTTTCCCCAAGCAGCGCCACTAAAATCTTGGTTAGATAGCTTTCGCAAACGGCAGCAAAAATCAGTAGTAAATGTTGATTCTCTACTGCGTGGTGTCAACAAAGAGCGGATTATTTATTTGTTAAGAGAACCACCTTTAGATGAAATTGTCGAAATAACTAATCATAATTATCAACAAGCCCAGAAGTATTGCGGCTACATTTCTGGCCCCGATGATTTTGCCCCGACTCCTAACTATATGCCTGCTATTTGGTATCACTCAAATTCATTTCAAGATTTAAATGAAATGCCACCACCTGAAAAGGTTGCCCCATGTAGTTGGATTACATCGGGAATTAGCCGTACAGCCAAACATCGCCAGCGTTTAGACTTTTTGCAATCCCTACAATCTAGTGGCATGAAATTTGATTTATATGGGCGTAACTTACCAGAATCGGCTAAAAAATCGGGAGAACTAGGTAATAAATGGTATGGGATGGCACCATACTATTACAATTTGGCAATTGAAAATTATGCTGACAATAATTGGTATGTAAGTGAGAAGCTTTGGGATAGTTTACTTGCCTGGTGTCTACCAATTTACTATGGTGGCCCGGCTGCTGATCAATTATTGCCACCCGGTAGTTTTTTACGGTTGCCCAGTTTAGATGAAAAAGGTATTGCCTACATCAAAGAAGTGACAGCTACACCTGATGCTTGGTATGCTGCCAAAGATGCGATCGCAGAAGCACGTCAAATCATTTTACATAAATTAAACTTACTTAACTGGTTATCAAACTTTGTTGATCAACACTCATAAATTATGAATGGTATTTGTACCCTTGGCAATGATTATGTTTTCGATCAACTGGTGGCTTTGCTCAACAGTATTGATGTTATTTTGGGTCCCGAAACTCCTGTTTGTATCTATCCTTTCGACCATCAGACACAGCGCATTGCTGATGAAATAGCTAAACGCCCTAATGTATTTCTTTACGATAATCAAGAATCAATCAACCGTTGGGATCAATTTATGCTCTCAGCAGCACCAGAGCGATTGAATCGGAGTAAATCACGGTTATATGGCGCTCACCGTCGTTTTTGCGCCTTTGATGGGCCATTCGATAAATTTATCTATTTAGATGCAGACACCTTGGTAATGAACTCTCTTGCATCAGTGTTTGAAAAGCTAGATACTTATGATTTTGTTGTCTACGATTTTCAATTTAAAGACGTTAGTAAGATATATAATGTTAACTCGCCAAAATTACTAGAAGTTTTCGAGCAAAAACGGATTGATTCCGAAATTTTTTGCTCCGGTTTTTATGGCGCAAAACGAGGAATATTTAACTCTGAACAAAGAGATTTACTGATATCGCATTTACAAAATGGTGAGTCAGAAATTTTGTATGGTGGTGCTGGAGAGCAACCCCTGATAAACTACATGGTAATGAGGTCTAATCTTTCTATTTATAACTTTGCTAATCAACTACCAGATAATGAAAAGACAGGATGTTCTGCCACATCTAAGCACTTCGAGGAACGAGAACACCTTCTTTATGACAAAGGTAATCGACTAACCTACCTTCATTATATTGGTATCCCTCCTAATATTAATCAAGCAGTCTGTGCTGGAGAAAATATTGATTTTCCCTATCGAGATTTATTTCTCTACTATCGTTACTTAAACGAACCAGATAAGCGTCCCATCTTTCAAAACCCTCCTAAGAATTATAATGACGCTCCAGTACCAAATTTACTTACAAGAGCTTTGCGAAAACTTAAGTTAATTAACCAAGGATAATTTATGAGTAGGGGAATTTATATTGTTGCCAACGATCGTGTTATTGATAATGCGATCGCTTTACTAAATAGTATTCGTTACTATGATCCAGAAGTAACCATTTATCTGATACCATTTAACGAAAATTATCACAAGGTAGCAGAACAGCTTTCTACCTTACACAAAGTGCAAATTTTCCCCGATTTGGAACTTATTGATAAATTTACCAAACGCATCGGAGAAATTTTTGATCGAGATTTCCTCGCCTTACCAAACAAAATGCGTAAACTGGTGGCGTGGTTTGGCCCTTTAGATGAATTTATTTATATTGATACAGATATTGTCGTTTTTGAAAAAATCGCCGACAATTTAGACAAACTTTCAGAAGTTGATTTCTTCTGTTGTGATTACCATCATGCCAATGACAAACTGCGAAATATCTTTTCCCCATTTGTGAAAGAGCAGCAACTTTTTTCTGATGCCCAACTTCAAGATGTTTTCAACAGTGGGTTTTGGGCTTCGAGAAAAGGAGTTATTACCAAAGAACAGATGGATGAAGCTTTGCGCGAGTGTGCAGCGCATCGTGAATATTTCGATTTTTCTGAAGGAGTTACAGACCAACCAATTTTAAATTATCTTGTTCTCAAACTGATTGCCAAACGAGGAAATCTCGTCAAAATTCCTGGTGGTGGGCCTGGTAGCTGGGCGGGTTCACAAAGTTTCCAACAGCAAGATTATGCCCTCTATGACCGAGGACAACGACTAAAATATCTCCACTGGGCTGGTACACGGATGAAAATTGGTAGTCCCTATTGGCAATTGTGGGAACACTATCGCTATCTCCATGAGGGTAAATTTGCTTTCATCTCTAAACTGACTCGCCGTTTATTTCCTTTTGTTGCTGCCCGCACTTAATATTAGGAGTATCCCAATGATTGATGGTATTTACATCCTAGCCAATGATGTTGTCTATGATCAACTAGTAGCATTGCTCAACAGTATAGAAGCTAATGCTGGTAGGAAAATTCCTATTTGTATACTTCCATATAATCAGCGCTTAGATAAGGTGAAAGCAGAGATTGCATCTAGAGATAATGTTAGCTTATTTGAAGATTCTGATTCCATAGCTTATTGGGATAACTTTGCGACTCAGATATGGAAAAATTATCCTAGAGCGCAAAGAACTTGGCGAGAGTGGGGTTTTTCAGAACTCTATGAGTTACCAATGCACCGCAAATTTTGTGCTGTGGATGGCCCCTTTGATAGATTTATTTATTTTGATGCAGATACCTTGTTAATGGGGCCAGTAGATTATGTATATGAAAAATTAGATACATCTGATTGGGTAGTTAATGATTTTCAATATAAGTCTGACTTAAAATTTATTTTTGATGGTTCACCAAAGCAAATGCAGCAAATTTTTAATTCTGAAAACTTGCAAGATAAAGTATTTTGCGCTGGTTGGTTTGCAACCAAGAAAAATATTTTTTCTCCAGCGATAAGAGCCGATTTAATGGGCAAATTAATATCAGGTGAGGCAGATGTTATGGCTTTTTTAGCACCTGACCAATCTTTATTTAACTACATGGTAATGAGAACTGGAATTTCCTATTATAACTTTGCTTTTTATGACTGCGAGCAGGCAACTGGTAATCACTGGAGTTCTAAATTTGATGTGGTAGATAATATCCTTTATGACCAAGGGCGGAGATTGACCTACTTACACTATATGAGTGTATCTTCTTCAGCTTTTGTGCGGCTTTGTGGAGGTGAAGATGTAGATATCCCTTACCGCGATGTTTTCTTATATTATCGCTATTTAAACTCACCTGAAAAACGGCCTCAAAGTTTTACCCGCCCAAGTCAGATAACGCTTTTGCAAAAGTCTACTAGTAGTTTTATTCAGCAAAGAATAAACAATATTAAATTAAAATATCGTAACTTCAAGGATAGAATTAATGGTTATCAATAACTCAGCAAAGATATGCCAATTAAATCAGCTTGTTTATTTTTTTCAAATTTTCATCGGTGATAAAAATTAAAATTACTCAATGCCGCAAGTCTTAAACGCAAGTACCGATAGTAATAACCAATAAATTTATTTAGCTTATGCAATAGCTTTTGGAAAAGTGAATTTTTGCGGTATTCAATCGCTTCGTGCTGTTGAAAATATATCAGCGTTTCATCTGGATTTGCTTGTCCCTTTTTGATTTTCTGCCGTTCTACCCAATCTTTGAAATAAACAATACCGTCCATAGCATCCCATCGAACTGGTAATCCAGCCTTAGCAGCAGCTAATCCTATTGCATAACCCTCAGCACTATAAAAACCATTTAACTCACAGTAAAGTGCAATAGTTTCCCATTGCTTAATAAATTCGATTTCCCGCCCATCTTGCCTTGTAACTACAAATAACATTTCCATGACAAACTGAATATTAGTATCTTCTAAATCCAGGTCTAGTTTTTGTGCTAGTTTGTTCAGAATGGTCAAATCTCTAACTCTATTTGCCTTATAATCATCATTTACTGAATTAATATATTCTTGATTGTGTTTGACAATACTGGTACAACTTCTTGCTGTTATGCCAGGAAGCCATTTTATATCTGGTTCTAACTTATCTAATATTCTGATATCTGCATCGACAAATATACAAGTATTAAAGAGTGATATCGCTTTGGCAATTACAAACCTTTTATCGTGGTAACAACCAATGCTCTGTTGTTCATGGTGAAATGCTAAAACGTTAGGATATATTTTAAATTCTTCTGGCTTATCTGTTAGGACAATTAAATATATTCCTGGCGAATGTTTTTCAATATCTTGAGCTAATAGGAAAACATGAGAGCGATATCTTTTCCCTAAAGCTAAAGTACAAAAACAAATATCTGATTTCTCTTGGTTCATGAGATTTTATTGGTGTAATAAAATTTAGCTAAGACTTATATTAAAAATATGTTTAGAGACAGAAGAATCATGCAAATTGTTTCGATTTAAATCAAACACTATGCTCACATATATAATGTGGGGACTGACTACTGTAATAGTACCTATTTTTCTCTAATTACTAAAATTCTAGGCAATCTCTAAAAGATGTTAAGACATCAATTAATTGCATATATACTAAAGCCTTGAAAAAAGCTTACTATAAAAGTATAAATGCTCACCATCTATGGTGAGCATTTAAGTTTATTCTTATATCAAGACAGTTCAGTTAATAATAACTTAAACATATTGTAATCAATCTAAGAAAAAGAATCTAAATCTAAAGATTGCATCCCTTCGCGTTCTATAAAGGTCATCATACTTCCCAACTGCAACCAAACTAATAAACAAGTAAACAAACTAATTGGTAGACCGACTCCTAAAGCCAACGTGGAGGGAAAGCCAAATATCTCTAAACCTGAAGACAGAAATAGACAAGTCCCACCAGTGATACCGATAAATGGCACAAGTAATTGTTTTAGAGAGGAACGTGGTTTAGTATTTTCTGCTCTTTCACTTGGCCAATTCTGCACAATTACTTTTAAAGTGCCAGATAATGCCAAACCAGATGTTAATGCTGTCAAAAAGCCAACGAGTAAGAGGAAATAGGGTGGTTGTAGAGGAAAATAGTACATTATTAAAACTCCTGATTTATAGGTTTTTAGTTTTTAATTGCTGACTGGTTTCCAGTAAAAGGCACTAAAAATGTAGCTTTTGGCAGAATAGCCGCCGCACCTTCTCTAGATAAATTTGTTAAAATGCCGATCGCTGCATTTAATAAACGATCCGGTTTTAAGTCATCTTTAACTAGGTTCCACAGACGTTGGACATCTTCGGTGTGGAGGCGGTCATCTTCAGTGAGAGCCAGCACCAGCTGCCGCCGCAGAAACTTGCCTTCTTCCGACATTAAATATTGAAAACCCATCTGGGCTGTGGGCAATACATCAAAGTTGTTATCACTACGAGCGATCGCAATTAAATTCTCTAAACGCTGCCACTGAAATTTACCATCTTTGAATAACACATTCAATAATCGCCGCCGTAATTCCGGCGATTCCCCCGTCAGCAACCGCCGTGCTATGTAGGGATAACCCACTTCCACAATTTTGAAATCTGGGTTGAGGCTCAGGGCAATACCTTCTTGAGTCACCAAGGAACGAATAATCAAAGCAAACTTCGCCGGAACTCGGAAAGGATATTCGTACATCAGTTCCGAAAATTCATCGGTAATAGTTTTGAAGTTAAAATGCTTGACATTTTTGCCAATGGCGTTTCCTAGCACCGCTTCTAATGCTGGCACTATCGGGCAAATATTCGTGTCTGGAGTCAGAAATCCTAATTTTACAAAGTCTTCAGCTAAGTCGGTATAGTCTTTATTCACCAAATGCACTAGCGCATCTACTAGTGTTTCTTTGCTGTTTTCTTCCAACTGATCCATCATGCCGAAGTCGATATAAGCCATCCGACCATCGGGTACAGCAAATAGATTACCGGGATGGGGGTCAGCATGAAAGAAGCCGTGTTCTAGGAGCTGTTGCAATCCTGAAGTCACGCCAATTTGGATAATCGCTTCTGGGTCTAAACCTGCTTCGCGGATGCTTTTAGTATCCGTCAGCTTGAAGCCGTTAATCCATTCCAGGGTTAAAACGTGGGTATTGGTATAACGCCAGTAAATTCCTGGAACTTTAACTTGTGGGTCGTTGCGGAAATTGCTAGCAAATTTTTCGGCGTTGCGGCCTTCATTTATATAGTCGATTTCTTCAAATAGCTTTGTGCCAAACTCGTCCACGATTAAAGTTAGGTCGTGACCGAGATTGAGAGGCAACCAAGGAGCTACCCAACTCGCACCCCAGCGCAATAAATAGAGGTCACGGGTAAGAGTTGGGCGTAAGTTTGGGCGTTGCACCTTCACTGCAACTTCTTCGCCACTGATTAGACGACCACGGTATACTTGACCCAAGCTAGCTGCTGCGACTGGGTGAGGTGATAGTTCGCTAAAACTTTCATTAATTGGACGATCTAGCTCGGTTTCGATAATTTTGTAAGCGATCGCATTATCGAAAGGTGGTAACTGATCTTGTAACTTGATCAGTTCTTCTAGAAAATCTTTACGTATTAAGTCGGGTCTGGTGGAGAGGGCTTGACCAACTTTAATAAAAGTCGGGCCGAGGCGGGTGAGCAGTTCTCGCAACTGGATAGCTCGTTTGCCTTTGTTCTGCTCAACTTTGTCTTGCCATTCGTCCCACTTGAGACTGATTATAAATACTGCAAAAGAGGAGATAATTCTCAGCAGTCGCCCCCAGGCTAGCCAAGGACGGTAACTATAATAGCGAGCGATCGCATCTGGATTATAGAGCTTTAGCTGAGTAGGTTGATACTGACCCACGCCTTTATTTGCCTCTTCAACTGAAAAATTTACAATGATTGTTTCTCTACTAAACCCACAAGTTAGTTGTAGGCAAAAGATAGCGGTAGTTTTTTATCTGAAACAACTCGAACCCTGCCTTTCTGGGGTACTGTTCGAGGCAGTTTTAGCCTAAATTACTTCCTAGATTTGTTTATCTTTTTCTTAATTATACTTTATAAAACTACAACTACTTATCCATCTTTTCGGTGATTTTATCTTTTCTTAACCTTATTTTATATAAATATAAATATCTACCTGTATCTGTAAATTTGGGTAGGATATGAGAAATCCGTAACCAAGTTTGCTTTCAGTTACATATCACAGTAGTAAGTAGATAAACTTAAATTAAGCAGAAACCTCTCAGGAGAAGGATTCACGACTGCTGTAGGAAATCATGAATCTTGATATTATGTTTATTTATACCCACCTGATTAAGTGGAAAGTATAATATTCTACGTGTAAAAAATAACTATATAAGAAAAATCAACTTTTGTGAGAGAGTGTATATTTAGAAGCTTTTTGAATAATAAAAATTACAGCGTTAAATACAACTTTGGTAATTGGTAGTGGTTTTACCACAATTACCAATTACCAACTTTTAATTATCATCTGCTGCTATTTAGATTTGGCCTCCAAGTTTTCTAAACGGCTTCTCAATTCCTGGTTTTGTTGTTTGAGTTGATCGAAATCTTCACGCAATTGACGGAGAGTTTTTTCTGAACCGATGTTCTTTTGCACCCTGGAAATTTCTTCTTCAGCATTGCGACGGACACGCCCATCGGCTGTTTGTTCCGCTAGCGATCGCAAAATTCCGACTGCTTTAGGTGTTTCCATTTGTCCCAATGCTGCTGCTACCGCCACTTGTGTTAAAAAGAAGGTTTCTTTGGCTAGTTCTGCTAGTTTTTCTAAAATCCGTTCCAAATTAACCGGACTTTGACCTACAGAAATCTTTCCTAAAGCGCGAATTGTGGCTAAACGTAGAGGTTGTGGTACACCGATTTTGGTATATTCGAGTAGTAGATTTAAAGCTGCTTCCGAGGTTTTGAATTCAGCTAAACCAGCGATCGCACCACTTCGCACTACTTCATTCCAACCCGCCTTTTCTTCTAAAATGCCCTTGAGTTGCTTTAGTACCTTATCTTCCTTGGGTTTTTCTTCCAAGTTTGCAGATGCGATTGCCCCAATCACACGAGAGGCTGTTGCCTCCACGTAGTAGCTAGGATCGCCTTTTTGCAACAACCCTCGTACAACTTTATAGCTTTCAGCAGTTTTGATTTGAGCAAGTGCTTCCACTACAGATCGTCGCACGTAAGCATTTTTATCTTTTAATCCCAGAACCAAGCCATCAAAAGCTTGGTCTAAATTAATTTTGGCTAGTTGTTTTGCCACTTCCACCCGCACACCCCACAATGGGTCATTTTTGAGGGACGCAGACAGTGCTTTTGTTGCTTCTAACCCGCCTTTTTTCGTTAAAGCTTCTGCTGCATAGATGCGCGAAATTGGGTTGGGGTCAGATTCTAATTGTGCTTTTAACTCTGCTATTGGATACTCTAAAGCTACTGTTTTTAGGTAATTATTCTCAACATCAAAGCTGATATATTGGGGCTTGTTTTCTAGGGGAAAATAGAAACTTTGTTCTCGTTCATTTACACGCACGACAAAAGTCTTGAGTTGTGAGTTAGGAGTTGTGAGTTTAGAATTATTTTTAACTCCTAACTCCTCACTTTTCCCTTCTTGTTGGGTATAGCCAAAACCAATAGGTATTTTTAAATCAAACAAATCTTTACTGCCATTTTTATCTTCAGCAGCTTGAGTTTGAGTTACCGTAATTTTTGCCAACTTAGCATCTCCATCCCAAGAGTAAGCTACCTTAAAATCGGGATGGCCGCCACGATAAACATATTGGTCAAAGAGAAACAAAAGATTATGTCCAGTAGCCTTTTCAATCGCCCTGAGTAAATCTATAGTTTCTACAGTTTTGTGGGCATTATCTTGGACAAATATTTGAATAGCTTGCCAAAATAATTCATCTCCCAATTGGGCCCGAATCATGTGATAAACACAAGACCCTTTTTCGTAGATGTGGCGATCGTAAAGTTCAATAGCTTCGCGGTAAACATGTGTTACCATCGGGCGACGGTAGCGGCTGCTATCTTCACTAATGTAACGACGAGCTTCTAAAAAACGATAGTAAGCTGCTTCTTCTAGACTATATTCCTGCTCTGTCCACATCACCTCAGAATAGGAAGCCATTCCTTCCTTAATCCAAGCATGAGACCAATGCTTAATCACCACCAAATCACCAAACCACTGGTGGGCGAGTTCATGGACGACTAAACTTTCGGTGTTGCGGTTATCTAAAGCGGCACGTTCATCCAGCAAACATCTGTCTGTTAACAAGGTTGTGGAGGTGTTTTCCATCCCACCAAAGATGAAGTCATCTACACAAACCTGGGCATATTTCGGGAAAGGATATGGATAACCATACTTTTGGCTCAAAAATTCGATCATCCGGGGAGTTTTGCCCATGCTACGTTTAGCATCTTCCTCCCGTCCCTTTTCTACGTAGTAGGTGACTGGTTTACCCTTCCACTCATCCTGAATTTCGGCAAAGTCACCTACTGCCAAAGTCATCAAGTAGGTAGGATGAACTTGTTGCTGTAACCAATGGTAGATTTTATAATCACCATCTTCTTTGGTGTCAATCAGTTCGCCGTTGGAAATCGCCACGAGGGGGTTGGGGACACGAACGCGAATTTCTGAAGTAGACAATTGTCCTGGATAGTCAAAACAGGGGAACCAAAAGCGAGAGTCTTCGTCTTCTCCCTGAGTCCAAACTTGAGTGGGCTTGTTTGGATAGTGTTTATCTGGTTGGATAAAATAAATGCCGCGTTGCGGTTTTTCCACCGAGTAAGTGATCGCAATCAGCAAGCGTTTACCAATCTGAGTCGTCTCAGAAAGTTTGATAGAAAGCTGTTCCCCGTCGTAGTCAAAATTTTGTGGCACATCGTCCACCTGCACAGACTCGATATTCAGGTTGACAGCATCCAAAGTCAAACGGTCAATGCCATTACGGATTGGCAAGAGGCGAATGCTACAACTGCCCTGATAGCTCTGCTTAGGAATATCTAAGCTGAGATCGAGAAAAATATGCTCTACCTGTCCTGGGCGATCGGGATTGTAGTGTGGTCTTGCTCCCGGTAACTCAAAAGGTTTGTGTCCGTTATTATCTGTATCAAAATAAGACTTCGACATTGATCCTTACTGACCTTGTAATCCTGAAAAGTCTGGCTTGGCTAGATGTAATTAAGCAAAATAGCGGTATCTGTATTTCCCAAATCAATAGGGCAGTATGGGGGTTAAGATTCCCATTGGGGATTGGAGGATTGAAATTAATCTCACCCAAGTTTCCGAAGATCGACTGTCGATCCTGGGACTTTTTTCCATATCCCTCCCGCATTTCCTTTTACTGATGTTTTGCACTTTTTTGTCATCGAGTCAAGTGTCTCTTGCACCTCGATAGATTCTCATTAAGTACAAATACTCCTAATTGTTCTTATAACTTAGGATAACTTGCTGCTGTTGAGCAGGCTATTTTATTTGAGATGAACAGCATATCATTTGCGAATTCGCTCCTCATTCCCTTGGAGTCTTTTTTAGGGTAATTATTTGAGACTGCTAGCTTATAGGACTACTAATTTTATCAGTAAATACCGATCGATGAGCGGAAATTATTAATAAATCCGAAAACTCTACAGTGACACTTGTATAAATCTCGGTGACAATCTGAGCAAAAGAGGATAATAAAATGCCCGAAAGTAAATCAAAGTTTTTCATTCCTGCGGTTGGTGCTGCTCTTGTTGTAGCAGGAAGTATCGCGGCTTATATGTATTTGAAAGGCCCATCAGGAGGTAGCTCAGACGCTCTCGGCAGTGCTAAATTAGTACCTTCAACAGCATTGATGGCAACTTATATTACTACTGACCCTCAAGCTTGGGCAAAGTTACAGCAATTTGGCACTCCAGAGGCACAAAAGTTAGTGGCAAAAGGTCTGGAAGATTTCAATAAGCAAATGTTCAGTGACGGTAACGTTTCTTATGAAAAAGACATAAAGCCTTGGGTTGGTGGTGTGATGATTGCTGTACTACCACCAAATCCTGTGAAACCGGCACAGTTAAAAGTGCCCTCCGGGGCACCTAATGTACCAACAAATTTACAGCAGGAATCAAATATCCTGATAGTAGTGGGAATCAAGGATAAAATCAGTGCCTTGAATTTTGCTAACAAATTGAAGTCACAGAAAGGGGTGAAATCCCAGGAATCTGACTACCAAGGTCAAAAAATTCTTGAAACTACAGAAAATGGCAAGCCGACATATAGCGTAGTTTTAAATAATAGTCACTTGATATTAGCCCCCGAAAAGCAAGCTGTAGAAAAAGCAATTGACACCTTTAAGGGACAGTCTTCTTTTGCCAGCAAAGAAGGTGCAAGCAGCATTCTCAGCAAAGGAGTGGATGTTAAAAATAGCCTCGCCCAAATTTATGTACCAGACTATGCAGGTATGGTACAGCAGTTAACTGCCGGAAGTCAGCAGGCAAAACAGTTACCTCCACAAGCCTTGGCGCAACTGAAGCAGATAAAATCTGTGGTAGCGGGTGTTGGTGTTGATGATGCGGGAGTGCGGGTAAAAGCGATCGCTAATTTAGATCCGCAGCTGAATAAATTCCAGTATCAATCAAGTCCGGGAAATATAGTCGGGCAATTTCCGACTGATACCTTTGCTCTGATTAGCGGAAATGGCATCAGCCGTGGCTGGGAAACCTTAGTAGAACAGTCAAAAGATTATCCAGAAATGAAGCAGGCCCTGGAGCAAGCACGAGGACAAGTGAAAATTGCCAATATTGACCTGGATAAAGATATTTTTGGTTGGATGAATGGGGAATTTGCCTTTGGTGCTATTCCATCCAATCAAGGAGTGTTAGCCAGTGTTGGTTTTGGAGGTGCTTTAGTATTTGACACTAGCGATCGCAAAACAGCCGAAGCCACCTTGACAAAATTGGATAATTTGGCCAAAGTACAACAAATCAATATCGCCAATAGAAATATCAGTGGTAAAAACGTAACTGAATGGCAAATCCCCAAACAGGGAGCTTTATTAGCGCATGGTTGGCTGGATCAAGATACTGTATTTGTGGCTCTTGGTGGCCCAATTGCTGACGCAATCAGCGATCGCAAGAATCAATCTCTTAATAATAGCGACGCTTTCAAAGCCGTTACTGGTTCTTTGCAAAAGCCCAACGGCGGCTATTTCTACCTAGATATGGATAAAACTAAAACTGTACCCCTGGTCAATAGTTTAATTTCATCTGATGCCAATACCATCACCATCCTTAATTCGATTCGTGGTCTTGGTTTTACTGCTAATAGCCCCGATAAATCCACCAGTGAATTAGAGATGTTGTTAGCTCTCAAGCCTTCTGCAAAATAGCGGATTGGGCAGGGGAGCAGGGAGCAGGGGGACAAGAAGGACAAGGGGGAATTATTGAACAAGTCTCTCTTGTCTCCCCCCTCTTCTTTGTAAAGAAAAACGAACTAGACTAAAACCCTTATACCTATTGCCTATTGCCTATTGCCTATTGCCTTATCCCAACGACCATTATTTACGCCCACTTACTTACAACACTTCATGATTCCGAGATTCCAATGTCTGGCTCAGTCTATCCAACGCCCCTGTCAGCCTTTCCTGAGCTATAACATTAGCGTCTGATGGTGGGGATTCTACGGGAACATCCTCTTGCCTCTTGAATGTTTGTAAGGTGCGAATTGCTACAAATAAGATCAAGGCAATGATTAAAAAGTCAATGATTGCGCCCAGGAATTGACCGATCGCAATTCCTGGGCCTATAGTGATAGTTCTCCATTCTTTGCCAGTCACCCCAATCAAGGGGTTAATCAATGGCATAATCACAGCCTCAACAAAAGAGGTGATAACCCGGCTGAAGGCAGTACCGATGATAACTGCGATCGCTAAGTCAATTACATTACCTTTGAAAGCAAATTCTTGAAAATCCCTGAAAAAGCCACTTGCTCTTCTTCTTACTCTTGCCATACTTGAGACTAAATAAGTTAGTTGTAGTCTTTTTTTATATGGCGCTCAACTTTTTGCCATCTCTGTTGAGATAGATTTTGCCAATCTTAAATGAAGTGTATAAATTGGATAACAGTGTGATTCTCTGGAAAAACATATCACACCAATTTTCTATATAAAAATTCCATGACATTGTTATCAAATTCAATTCATTTCTAGACTGCCGTCCAGCAATTATGTCATAAGTAAAAAAGCTGTGAACGCAAATTAATTTATGACTGCTGCTGTAAAAACTACTCCTGGCTTCGCTTCCCGCTTGGTAAATGGCGTACTGGCAATCAAGCCTTTAGCCAACCTAGCCAAACATCAAGCTAGACAAATGATGATTAAACGTGCCGAGAGAATTGGCGTACCTTGGACGCAAGAAGTCGAAACACTACAAGCGCGTGATTGGAAGACCGATCTAGCTCAAGTACAAAATCCTGAGCTTTCCTACCCAGAATACTATTTGCGCCCATTCCATGCTTACGAAGGCGGAGACCTCAGTTGGAAAGCCGCTTGGGAGCTAGAAGTTGCTGCTCGTACTGTCCATGCCGGAATTTGGCAGGATGCTGGAGCAGAAGGAGATGCTAGACTGCGCCAAAGTTACCACGATATCCTCAAAGCGCAAATCCCCAATCAACCCCAAGATATCCTAGACTTGGCCTGTGCTGTAGGTTTGAGTACCTTTGCCATGCAAGAAATTTATCCCCATGCCAAAATTACAGGCTTGGACTTATCTCCCTACTTCTTAGCTGTTGCCAATTACCGCGCCCAACAACGCCAAGCTAAAATTAATTGGCTTCATGCCCAAGCCGAATCTACTGGGCTACCAGATGCCTCATTTGATTTAGTCTCAATTTTTCTGATGTGTCACGAATTACCGCAGTCAGCAACCCGACAGATTTTTGCTGAAATGCGGCGCGTGCTGCGTCCAGGTGGCTACTTGGCAATCATGGATATGAATCCCAAGTCTGAAGTTTACCAGAAAATGCCAGCCTACATTTTGACTTTGCTTAAAAGTACTGAACCGTATTTAGATGAATATTTTGCTTTGGATATTGAGCAAGCCTTTGTTGAAGCAGGTTTCCAAACTCCCACTATTACCAACAATACTCACCGTCACCGCACAGTAATTGCTCAGGTGAGTGGTTGATTTTTCTCTACTGCTGTGGTCAGCAATACCACCCTTGCTGCTGCTAGGCTACTACTACTATCGAGTACCATTTGCCCCACCTCTGTTAAAGTTACTGATGTTCTTTGGCATCGGGGCAATATCTGGTCTTTTAGCCCTTAGACTTGAATGGAATTTTGAAACTGTAGTCAATTGGGTTGTAGACTGGGAACGGATCAAGCGATCGCTCCCTGGTGCAATCTTGCGGCAGCTTGTAGAAGTAGGTTCAATTGAAGAAGGCTGCAAGTTAGCAGGGGTTGTTGTGCCAACCTACTATTTGCAACGCACGTATCGATTACTTCCCTCAACTGTTTTCCTCTTCACCATAGCCGTTGCCCTTGGATTTACCGCCGAAGAGAACTGGATTTATCTTTTTCACAATACAGGATCAATTCTTGGGCGTACTATCAGCACGCCAGTCCATGCCATGTTCTCTGCGCCTTGGGGATATGCCTTGGGAATGTATATTTCGTCTAAGAATCGGTTAGATCAAGACAGGAAGTTCATTCTTTGGGCTTGGCTGAATTCTGTAATCTGTCATGCCCTAGTTAACATTCTATCTAGTGCTTGCAGTTACTCACCAGCGCTATGTTTCCTTAATTATGGTTTATTTCCATTTCTCTTGTGGATGTTTTGGCGACTAGAACAATTACTGCGAAAAGTGCAAGGTAAACCTGTAATTACCCTGATTTCCGAAAGTACACCCCAACGCCGTTACTGGCAGAAGGGTTTAGTGCTTTTTGCCCTCGTGCTGGGTGGAAATGCTATTTTTGGGTTGTTTCTCTTAGGCAATAAAATTAGTTTTTTGAATCCGTCAAAGCTTTTTGACAGTTATATCTTGTGGTTTATATTTAGTCGCTTTTTGCTAAATCTCTTTTTTGGAGTTTTAGCTTGGGGCATTTATCGCTATTTGCGCCATTCCGCCCGCCGTCGGTATTTTTAAAATATGATTTAAGAAAATGCTAGGGGGTTTTTATGCAAACAACTCCAGTGCGTTGGACGACAGATGACTTAGAGTTATTCGCTGGCGATCGCAGAAATCGTTATGAGATTATTGATGGAGAACTATTTGTGACTAAATCACCTAGTTGGGATCATCAATCAAGTTGTGGCAATATTGTTACAGTTCTTAACAATTGGTCAGATGAAACTGGTTTAGGTAAAGCTGCGATCGCACCTGGAATCATTTTTTCAGATTCGGACAATGTGATCCCTGATGTGGTGTGGGCAAGTCATGAACGGTTAAAATACTTGCTAGATGAGGCTGGACATCTCACCGGCGCACCAGAGTTAGTAGTAGAAGTTCTCTCACCTGGTGAAAAGAATGAGAAACGCGACAGAGAAACAAAGCTAAAGCTTTACTCGGTGCAAGGAGTTCAGGAATATTGGATTTGCGATTCTATACAGAAGAAAGTTGAAGTTTATCGTCGTGAGCAGGCTGCATTAAAGTTAGCAGCTACTCTATTTAGTCAAGATGAACTGACAAGTCCTTTGCTACCTGGTTTCACCTGCTTAGTGAGTAAACTTTTCTAAGCTTGCATTCTTTCAAATATCCTCTTTACTCTGTGTTCTCTGTGCCTCTGCGGTTAAATAAATCACTTTTAAACCGCAGAGAACCGAAGAGAATAAAATAAATTTTAATAATTACGAATTACGAATTACGAATTATTAAAAATGTCCTATGCCTGGATTTGCAATTACCTAAACCTTTGCTAATACTGGCTGATTCACATTTGCGCTGACTGAATCTGATTCTGACTCCGTGCAGTAGATTTCGCAGGAGTTATTGGGACTTTCAATCAGTTTCACTTTGTGAAGTTTAGCTCCCAATTCCTGAATAGGCGATCGCAATAAATTACTAATGTGAAGTGCGATATTCTCAGCAGTGGGCACAATTTCGGCAAAGTAGGGAATGTCTTTATTTAAAAAAGTGTGATCGAATGGTTCAACTACATAATCTTCTATCACTTGATTCAAACCCCCTAAATCGACAATCATGCCGGTGCGTGGATCAATTTCCCCTTTGACGGTGACTTCTAGATGATAGTTGTGTCCGTGACCGTGCGGACGGGCGCACTTACCATAAATCTCAGTGTTTTCTTCGTTACTGAGATGAGGATGAGCTAGCCGATGGGCGGCGCTAAAGTGAGTACTGATAGTAAGGTATGCTTCCATTGCGTTTCCTATATAATCTGCCCAAAGTTCAGGATGTTCAAATAACTGCACACGGACTAAAGGCAAATGCGGTGCTAATCTCTGCCAGATAATCCGGGCAATATTCTCAGTGGTGGGTAAAGTTTGTTGAAATTCTGTCCACGCATCGTTGATATAAGAGAAATCCAATTGACTGGTAACTTCTCGTTTGATTACGTGTTTGACATCAGACAAGTTCAGCACCATACCATACTTATCCAATTCCCCCGCAAGGGAGATAAATAAGACATAGTTATGTCCGTGTCCAGGAAATTTAGAGCAAGCACCAAATTTTTCAATATTCTCGGCTTCACTCAGTTCCGGCAACCAATAGCGATGACTTGCCGAAAACTGGGCGCGGCGATTCACAATACATTGCATGAGTACACTATGATCAGAATTTAAAATTTCTTAATCTTTTTCTGTTTCCAGCATAAACTAATTTCTTTGTCAGTAGTCATTAGTCATTAGTCATTTGTTATTTGACCATGCCCAATGCCCAATGACTATATAACAGATGCTTGTGCCTCGCAATGTAATCTTGTCGCTATACGGAATAGTTCTTGGCCTGTGTGTAAATAACGCTCATCGTAGCTCAAAGGAAAATAAGCCAACTCTTCAAGTCCATCTGCTACTTGATTGAGACTGTAATAGAGGTTAGCCGCAGTTCCTGCTAAACTGGGGGGATTCGGCAGAGATCGAAAAGTAATTTGTGCCTGTTTGAGGTCATTTCGACAGGTTTGTAAGTATTCCTGAAATTCATCTAACAACTCATCATCAAAAGGATCGGCAGCTAATTGCTCTATTTGCTCCTCTAGAGAATAGAGAATACCATCAAGTAGATGATTAACTGGTTGATAAACTCGACGCAGCCATTCTTCAACTTGCTCGTCAGCTTCCCGTCCTGTTTTTCGTTTTGTCTGGTAATGCTTTTGAGCTGATGCTGTACGCTGTTGGCGATCGCTATTTAATTTTTGAGAATCATTTTGCAGTTGTTGGTCGTAATTGCGGCGATTATGGTTGTCACCTAAGACTTCATAAGCTGCATTGATGAGAATAATCTGATCGCGATCGGCTGTATCCTGATTACTGTCAGGATGAAATAACTTAACCAAGCGGCGATAAGCTTGCTTAATCTCCGCAAGGCTGGCACTTGGACTAACTTTGAGAGTTTCGTAATGGTTAGAAACGTGCTTAGAATTGACCATTAATTCAATGTATCGTTAGCTGATGCTAGCGGCTAACCTTGTCTCCAGGTCTTGGAACAACGGTGTACTCAAATACCTCTCACCAAAGCTGGGCTGAATCATCACAATTAAACGCCCTTTGTTTTCTTCACGTTGAGCAACGCGAATTGCTGCACATAAAGCGGCCCCACTGGAAATGCCAGATAGTAGCCCTTCTTCTTTTGCCAAACGCCGACTATAAGCGATCGCTTCTTCATCGGTGATGGTAATCACTTCATCTATCAATTTTATCTTGAGAACTTGGGGAATAAACCCAGCGCCAATTCCTTGGATTTTGTGTGGCCCTGGCTGTCCCCCAGATAAAACTGGGCTATTGGCTGGTTCAACTGCGATCGCTTTAGAACTAGGTTTGCGTGCTTTAATCACTTCTGCTACCCCAGTGATCGTACCACCAGTGCCCACACCCGCCACAACTATATCTACTTGTCCATCAGTATCTTCCCAAATTTCAAGAGCTGTAGTTTCTCGATGCACTTTTGCATTAGCTGGATTGCGGAACTGCTGCAACATATAGGTATTTGGCGTACTATTAACTATTTGCTGCGCTCGTCTAATTGCCCCACTCATGCCTTCCATACCTGGCGTTAGTTCCAGTTCTGCTCCATAAGCCCGCAACATTGCCCGACGCTCCCCACTCATGGTTTCTGGCATTGTCAAAATTAATCGATAACCCTTAGCTGCTGCTGTCATTGCTAGGGCAATTCCTGTATTTCCAGAAGTGGGTTCTACTAATATTGTCTTCTCAGGAGTAATCAGCCCCTCCTCTTCGGCGGCGTTAATCATACTCACCCCAATCCGGTCTTTGACTGATGCCGATGGGTTGAGACTTTCCAGTTTCACCACAATTTCCGCAACACATCCTTCTGTTTGAGGAATGCGGTTCAACCGAACTAGGGGGGTACGACCAACAAGTTCTGTAATGTTACGAGCAATTCGCATAATTATAGTCCTTTGTCATTTGTCATTTGTCATTTGTCATTTTTTATTGCGTCGGAACTAGCTTCGGAAGCAGAGCATCACCTTACCTTTGATTTAGGCACTCATCAGCTTTTGATTAAATAATTTTGATTTTACTTGCAGCTTTAGTAGCTTTTTCCCTAGCCTCTTCGATATTCAGACCCTTGGCTAAAGCTACTCCCATTCGTCGATATGGATGAGCATTAGGTTTACCAAATAATCTAATATCGACATCTTTTTCTGACAAAGCATCGGCTACACCTGTAAAACCAATAGAATCAGATTTTTCCGAAGCTAAAATTACCGCACTAGCTGAGGCTCCTAGCTGTTCTATATGAGGAATTGGCAAGCCTAAAATTGCTCTTAGATGTAGTTCAAATTCATTGAGATTTTGTGAAATTAATGTCACCATTCCCGTATCGTGCGGTCTGGGAGAAAGTTCGGAAAAAATCACTTCATCTTTAGTAATGAAAAATTCAACGCCAAAAATTCCGGCTCCTCCTAAAGCATCAGTAACTTTTCTCGCTATTTCTTGAGATTTTAATATCTTATCTTCAGAAATTAGTGCGGGTTGCCACGATTCTTGATAATCTCCTCGTTCTTGGCGATGACCAATAGGAGGACAGAAAATAGTCGGTGCATTCCACTGTTTAATTGTTAATAATGTTATCTCGATTTCAAAATTAATAAATTCTTCTACGATGACCTTTTGACTGTCTCCTCTAGAATTTGCGATCGCATAATTCCAAGCTTTCTCAACTTCACTCTTATTCTGCACTACAGACTGACCTTTACCAGAGGATGACATCACAGGTTTAACAACATTACTAAACCCAATTTCATCAGAAACTGTAATCAATTCTTCTAGGGTTGTTGCATAACCATATTTAGCCGTTCTGATGCCCAATTGTTGATGCGCTAGTTCCCTAATTCTATCGCGGTTCATTGTATAGTTAGTAGCAGCCGCAGTCGGTATAACCGTAATCCCTCGTTGCTCAAATTCGATCAGTTTTTCTGTTCTAATAGCTTCAATTTCTGGTATGATAATATTTGGCTGATGTTTTGTCACTACAGCTTCTAAATCATCAGCACTGAGCATAGAAATCACTTCAGATGCATCAGCAACTTGCATTGCGGGAGCATTGGGATAGCGGTCAACAGCAATCACATAATTACCAAGACGTTGAGCCGCGATCGCCAATTCTTTCCCTAGTTCTCCTGAACCTAGCAGCATCAATTTTTGGGGCAACTTAATATTCATCAACTTATCCAGACCAATCTCGATCCAATAATCTTATAATTTTTTGTGTTTCAATTAACGTCTTTTCAAGAGTTAAATCTAGCCCCGCGCAGTTGTAAATCTTGACGTTGTAGCAGAGTTAAACCAGTACCTAGACCCAGGTGACACTTATCTACTAGAGTCTCTAACCAAATAGTCTCATCCAAAGTTGCACCTCGCAAATCTGCATTTCTCAAATCGGCTTTCATTAAATTTGCAAATAAGAGGTCCGCATTGACTAAACTACTACCTTGCAGATTTGCTCCAGACAAATTTCCTCGGATGAAGTTTACATCATCTAAAATTAAGCCAGATAAATCTGCTCCTACTAGATTTGGAAATTTTAGCTGACTTGGATATTTAAAAAACCGCATAATACAGATGATATTTGCTTCATTTAGGCGGATTTTAGTTAAAAACTCATAACGAGCAATTCCCAATTGCTTAAGAATTTTTAGACGCTGTAGGGGACTTTGTTCTAAAAACTGGATGGCTGTATGGCGTAGGTCTTGAGTCGGCAGATTTAGCATGATTGTCAGGTTATTACTATACTTGCGCTAATTAAAAGTTTAACCTTAATACAAGAACCCCGACTTCTCACAGAAATCGGGGTTCTAATGGATAACGGCTTACCTAGCGTCCAGCTAACAATGCTTTCGTAGCAGATTCACCTGCTAATCTTACCTGCTTTGTCAACTGGAAATTTAACAATGCTAAAACACTCAACTGAGCCAGGAATGCCATAAAAATTGTTGTCACCCCAGAATATTGGAGCGCTGACCAAGGAAAGGTTGAAAACAGCCATACAGTAGGATGTTTCCATGAGGAGATGCCGAGAAATTCTAGAATCATCGGTGGTAAGAACGTTACCGTACCTATAGTACCTATTGCCCAGAAAGAACGTTTGGGAGTTTTCAGCAAAAGTATTAATTGGGCAATGGTAGCGTAAATCATGATTATGCTGATAGACAAAGCTACAGCTAAAAGTAATTTTAAGCTGTTAAAATTGTCATCCGCACCATTTTGAATATAGTCTGTATCAAAAACAGATGTAATTGAAATCCAGACTACCAAAGGGATAGTAACAATTGCCAGATTAATAGCGATCGCTACAAGTGCAGGGCTTTTTTCAGCCCAAATTAGATCCCGCCAAACACTCTTGCGGCTAGAAACTTCTTGATGTCGATATCTTGCCCAATCTTGTACATCTTGACGATGAGGGGAAAGAATGGCAATCAAACTGAAAAGTAAACCCAAGTTGTATATTGCCAGAAAAACTAAGTTCGGCCCAACCTGTTCATAAAAATTGGAATTATTCCAAGATTGTAAGGTAAAGCCCCACATCATGAACTGACAAAAAGCTACTAATACATAACTTTGTCCCTTGCTAATAATTGAGGCTTGAGGATTACGGAAGGAACGTTTCAGAGCTTGTAAGATTCCGTAACTGCACAATCCCAAATTTAATAAATGAAAACCAACAATACTAACAACATTTGTCCCTAATGGTAAATAGAAAAACTCTAGGTTTTTAAGTTGAGAACCATTGTATACACGTAACAAGTTAGGAAACAGATAATTTATTGTATCCCAAGGAGTGAAAAGCCTTATCCAAGCAGTTGAATTATTTAAAATGTTGCTAGAAGACGATGATGCAAATCCCATTACTGTGAACAAGAAAAGCAATACTGCACCACTACCTAACCAAGGCTGAAAACCGCTAAACAAACGACTAATTAAACCAAATAGCAATGCGGCACCGTAGAAGAAAATACAGCTAGCAGCAAGAATAGCGTAGTAACTCAAAATGTAACTAAAGGCAATTTCGGCAGAACGTCCAGCCAACAGATGTAAAGGAACTGCAACTAAGATGACCAGATAAACTAAACTCGGAACTCCTAGTAATTTTCCAGTTAATATACTAGTTTCGGATTGGGGGCTAAGACGGATGAAATTTAATGTACCGCGACTTTCTTCTTTGGCTAAATCGTTGATTAATAAATAAGTTCCTGCAACTAATAGTGTAAATACAAAAATTACACTCAAAGTCAGGAATATATATTCCCAATGATCTCGCCACCACAACTGCCAATCAATTTGATTTTGGGGACAAATATTCTTTGCGACTAAATCATTTAAGTTAGGAATTTGATATTGATCTGATTGCTGGTAAGTCTGGTTTTGTTGCCGTTGATATACTTTGCTTAAACGACAATATGTGTTTGTTAGCGAGTATCGATCGTCAGGAAACTCCCGTAATTGATATAAAAAAACTACCAGTTGCAGTAGTAAGGATGTTGCAACTGCGATCGCAACATTAGAAAATTTCAGCCTTCCTTTGAGTTCCCGCAATAGTTGCGGATTCCAATCACCGATTTTGTCTATAAAATTGGGCATCATCAGAAAAAATTCTCCAAAAATGGGAAGTTATATTTGTTGGTAAATTAAGATGCTTGTTTGTGACCTAATTTTAAGAAAATAGTTTCTAAGTCTTCTTGTGTACAGTGAAAATCAGTCAAAGGAATATCTGCTTTAATTAGCGATCGCAACAACTCAGCACTATCCTCTTCTTTACCCGAAAAATTCACCCGCACGCTATTTTTTCCTGATATCACCTCCCACTCTTCTACTAAATGATGATGTTTCAATTCCCTTAAAAGTGTCTCCAGGTTCCCCAGAGTGGATATCACAATTTGCTGGTGTGAAAGACGTTGGTAAAGTTGTTGTAATGAGGTACTTTCTACCAAGAAGCCAAGTTCCATAATTCCCACAGATGTACACAGTTCTGCTAAATCACTGAGAACGTGGGAAGAAATGATTACAGTCATCCCAGCTTCTTGCAAAGCCTTGATGATTTCGCGGAAGTGCATCCTGGCGATGGGGTCAAGCCCAGAGACAGGCTCATCTAGTAGTAGTAAAATCGGTTCGTGGATAATGGTTCGCGCTAAACTTAAGCGCTGTTTCATCCCCCGCGACAGGGTAGAAATCTGGCTGTGGCGTTTATTTCCAAGTTGAATAAGTTCTAAAACTTCATGTAGACGTTGAGTGCGACGTGGTTCTCGCAAGCGATAGAGACGCGCAAAATAATCTAGGTAATCCCAGACTGTCAAATCCTCATATAGTGGGTAGTCATCGGGTAAGTAGCCTAGACGACGCTTCAGTTTGGGATTACTCTTGTCACGGAGTAGGCGATCGCCATTAATATAAATCTCACCCGTAGTTGGTTCTTCAGCAGTTGCCAACATTCGGATGAGAGTAGTTTTACCCGCGCCATTGGGCCCAATCAATCCATATACTTCCCCCGCCTGGATTTCTAAATCCACATCATTGACAGCAACGTGTCTGTCAAATTGCTTAGTTAGTCCACGGGTGCAAATTGCTAATTCTTTTACCATCGCTGCTGGGGTGCGGCTTGTGATTAACACTCAACGTAACCTCTTTCTACAACTTCTGTCAGGCTTGTTTCGGAAATTGAAACTGACTCTCAGGAAATTGGCGACATAAAAAAGTAGGTAAGGCTTATGCCCTACCTACTTATTAATTCTTATTCTGCTATTTAGAAAACTTTGCAAATGAAACCTTGACTTTTTGCTCCACTATCAAGTTATTTCAGATAGTGGTGGGATGACGTTATTAATTGCATGAGCAGATGAACCGTTAACTGTATAACGGTATTCGGGAACTGGATATCCAGCTTCGTTAAAGGTTTCACGAATAGCTTTATTAGTGTCGAAGTAAACCTGCCAGTAATGATCGTTATTGCAATAAGGACGTACTGCTAGTACAGGCCCTGCAAAGTTGAAATCCTGAATTTCTACATCCGGCGCTGGATTTTCGAGGACATTAGGAATTTGGCTAATTTTCGCTTTCAAAAGTGCGATCGCTTCATTATGTTTCACATCATGATGGATTTGAGCTACTAGATCAACCCGACGGTAAGGATTGGCAGAATAATTCTGGATATTGTCAGAAAAGATTTTATTATTGGCAACAATTGTCAATACATTATCAGGTGTATTAATACTAGTTGTGAACAGCCCAAGTTCTGTAACTGTTCCTGTGACACCTCCAGCTGTAATGAAATCACCAACTTTGAAGGGTCGAAAAACAATTAAAAATGCCCCTGCTGCAAAGTTTGCTAGTAGTCCTCCCCATGCTGCACCAATTGCAATGCCAGCTGCTGCTAACAATGCAGCAAAGGAAGTTGTTTCAACCCCAAAGAAGCCGAGAATTGCCACAATTAGAACAATTTTCAGCGTCACCCCAATGATATTCAGAATATAGTTAATTAGTGTCGGGTCAATTTGTTGGCTTCGGAAAGCACGTCGTACTAGCTTCAATGCAAAATCAATCAAGCGTTGAGCAATCAGCCATATAAGAATTGCGCCTAAAACTTTAAGTCCAAACAAAGTTAACAGTTGAAGGGCAACTTGACCTATTTGATTAAAATTCATAAACCTTTTTTGTGTTTGCGTTTATTAACATAAAAACATACAACTAATTTCAACAAAAAATTCCTATAGATAGTTTTTTTTAATTTTTAGATTCTATAGCTGAGTTTTTGAGAGGAGTTCTCATACTTGCTGAGTATCGAAATATTTGTCAGATTACTTCCCCGACTCACAAATAAATTAAAAACTCCATTGGTACACTTGCTCGGTATGATATTTAATCTGTAAGCATTTACCTAGTAATCATCAGCTATGACCCAGAACTACCGCATTACTCTACTCCCCGGCGATGGCATTGGCCCTGAAATTATGGCAGTGGCGGTAGATGTGCTGAAAGTCGTAGGGAAGCAATTTGATCTGAAGTTTGAATTCCAAGAAGCCCTCATTGGTGGTGCAGCAATTGACGCTACAGGCGAACCCTTACCATCTGCCACTCTAGAAACTTGTCGTAACAGTGATGCTGTATTACTTGCAGCAATTGGTGGCTATAAGTGGGATTCTCTGCAATCCAATTTACGCCCAGAAGCAGGTTTGTTAGGGCTACGCGCAGGTTTGGGATTATTTGCCAATTTGCGCCCAGCGAAAATTTTGCCCCAACTAATCGATGCCTCGACTTTGAAACGCGAAGTTGTGGAAGGCGTGGATATTATGGTGGTGCGCGAACTCACTGGTGGAATTTACTTCGGTAAACCTAAAGGGATTTTTGCCACAGAAACGGGTGAAAAACGCGGTGTCAATACAATGGTTTACACCGAATCAGAAATTGAGCGCATTGGGCGGGTAGCATTTGAAGCGGCTAGAAAACGCGGCGGAAAACTTTGTTCGGTGGATAAGGCAAACGTATTAGAAGTATCTCAGTTGTGGCGCGATCGCATTACCCAACTTTCACAAGAATATCCAGATATCGAACTCTCTCATTTATATGTAGATAATGCTGCTATGCAGTTAGTACGCGCTCCCAAACAGTTCGACACCATTGTTACAGGCAATTTGTTTGGCGATATTCTCTCTGATGCGGCTGCCATGCTCACAGGTAGTATTGGGATGTTACCCTCAGCTAGTTTGGGCGCTTCTGGGCCTGGTGTGTTTGAACCAGTTCATGGTTCCGCCCCAGATATTGCTGGACAGGATAAGGCCAATCCTCTAGCACAGGTTTTGAGTGCGGCGATGATGCTACGCTACGCTTTAGACCAACCAAAAGCGGCAGATCGTATCGAACAAGCCGTATTCCAAGTTTTAGAACAAGGCGATCGCACTGGGGATATAATTTCTCCAGGAAAAAACCTCCTTGGTTGCCGCGCTATGGGAGACTCGCTCATTAAGGCTCTTGAACAAAAATAATTTTAAAGTGCAACCTGGCCAATTTGGCAACCTTTGCTATAAGTTTCGGGTAGACTAAAGGGAAATCTAGCAATCAAATAACAGTCGATAGTGTACGCATTACGACAGAATTCAGTAAATTTCACCGCCCCTAAGAACCAATCGCCTTTGATTGATCCTGCTGTAATCAGAGCTGCTGGGCAGATATACTATACTCACTGTGAAGTCCATCCCGAAATCGCTGGGCAACCTTCCGGTGTAGCAATTAATCGTGTTAATCATCGAGGTAAGGTTATTTTTACTAACCAACCAGTTCTTTTACCTCAAGAGTGTTTTGTACCCTTAAGTCAAATTGAATCACACATCTATTAGTCATTAGTCATTGGTCATTGGTCATTAGTCATTAGTTCTCGACAAAGAACAAAAGATAAACGACAAATGACACAGAACTAATGACAAAGGACTAGTGACTGTATGGACATTTTGTTCGCTATTCCAGCGAGTGTAATGGTCTTTGCTTTGGGTGCATCTATTGGCAGTTTTCTCAATGTTATTGTTTATCGGCTACCTGCTGGGTTGTCAATCCTTTGGCCGCCTTCTCGTTGTCCTAAATGCTTAAACCAGCTAAAAGCTTACGACAATGTACCAGTATTCGGCTGGATTTCATTAAGAGGGCGGTGTCGATATTGCAAAAGCAAAATTTCTGTCCGTTATCCTGTGGTAGAAGGGGTGACGGGCATAATTTTTTTGCTGATTTTTTTAGTATTTCAAGTTTCGATTTTAACAATAGGCTATTGGGCTTTTTGTAGTTGGTTATTAGCACTATCGCTTATCGACCTGGATACAATGACCTTACCTAATCCACTTACTCAGTCGGGTTTAGTGGTAGGAATTTTATTCCAAATGGTGGTTGGTTATCTATCAGAAGGAAGTTCTGTCGCATTGGTAAATCACCTTATGATGGCCATAGTAGGTGCAGTCTTGGGCTTATGGCTATTTGATGCGATCGCCCTATTGGGTTCAATTGCCTTTGGGAAAACTGCAATGGGCGCGGGTGATGCCAAGTTAGCAGCCATGATGGGAGCCTGGTTAGGCTGGAAATATTTGCTCTTAGCTAGTTTTATTGCCTGTGCGTTGGGAGCCTTAATTGGCAGTGGTGTTATTATGCATAAACGGATACTCCTAGGTCGAAGCAAGCCACGCGCAGCGTCTGGTAAAGAAGCCCCTAATGAAGAGACATCGACACACAGGTTAGGACAAAAGATGCCTTTTGGCCCTTTTCTCGCTTTAGGATCTCTGATTACCCTGTTTAGTGGCGAAGCAATTTTGTCTACCTATCTGCGGTTATTTTTTCCAGCGTCTTGAATTGCAGTCGCGAGTATGGAGAGAAGGGGGATAAGGGGAGTAACCCATATCGAATGCCCTTTCATAAGAAAAATTTATAATTCGTGACTGTAACCAACATTACCCCATCGCCCCTTCATATTTTGATAATATTCTGCTTGTGACTTGTATTACCCTCTTGATGACGATTAACCGTTAGCAAGCACAACTATTGCAACAGATGCCGATCGTTCATAACCTAGCAATACGAATCATTGATTTGGGTGGGAGAGGGAGAGCATCTTATTTGGAGGTTGGTATTCTCATGGCTTTGTCAGTACGTCAATATAATTAAGTCTGCTGAAAATAAAGAGCAGGAGACTTGTATTGGTATAAGTATTTTCGTTAAGCTGGCAACCAAAGATGAAAATTAAGGTCTGAATTGCTTAAAAGCGTAGTTTGACGATGTAGTAATTAGTCATTAGTAAAAAAAATGACTCGTGACTAAGGACAACCCAATACGGTTTGACATGTTTTCGACCTCATACCCACTTAAAATAAAATAAAAAATGGCTAACAACGAAGAATCACGTGGTTTAAAGTCTCTATTTGATTGGTTTGCAAATCGACGGAAATCAGGATCTACCAGCCTTGAACGACAAGAACGTGAAATTGCTGATGGTTTATGGCATAAATGTTCTAAGTGCAGTGTCTTGGCATATACAAAAGACCTGAAAGCTAATCAGATGGTTTGTGCCGAATGCGGTCATCACAATCGGGTAGACAGCGATGAGCGTATTCGTCAATTGATAGATAATAATACCTGGAAACCTCTAGACGAGCATTTGCGTCCAACCGATCCGCTAGAATTTCGCGATCGCAAACTCTACAGCGATCGCCTGCGGGAAACACAAGATAAAATTGGCTTAATAGACGCAGTTCACACTGGTTTAGGTCAAATCAATGGTTTGCCCATTGCCCTTGGGGTTATGGACTTCCGTTTTATGGGTGGTAGTATGGGTTCGGTTGTGGGAGAAAAACTCACCCGGATGATTGAACAAGCCACTCAACGGCGGTATCCTGTAGTGATCGTTTGCACCTCCGGCGGCGCGAGAATGCAAGAAGGAATGCTTTCCCTGATGCAGATGGCGAAAATCTCCGCAGCTCTACAGCGTCATAAAGACGCGCGACTATTATATATTCCCGTTTTGACCAATCCCACAACGGGCGGCGTTACCGCAAGTTTTGCTATGTTGGGCGATATTATTTTGGCAGAACCCAAGGCAACCATTGGTTTTGCCGGTCGGCGAGTGATTGAGCAAACCCTACGAGAAAAACTCCCCGAAAATTTTCAGACTGCTGAAGATTTGCTCCAGCATGGTTTTGTTGATGATATCGTACCCCGTACTCAATTAAAGACCACCCTAGCCCAGCTGATTGCTCTACACCAGCCTGTACTAACACCACCTCACATGGTGTTGTGGGAAACAATGTCCTTAACTTCTACCGCCGCAGAATAGAAGATGGGGAATGGGGAATAGGGAATTGAGAATTGAGAATTGGGAATGGGGAATGGGG